>NZ_JBEOPM010000011.1:0-152582 GCF_040310165.1 Shewanella sp. AC91-MNA-CIBAN-0169 | reverse complement strand
GACATTAGCTCAGTTGGTAGAGCGATACCTTGCCAAGGTATAGGTCATCAGTTCGAACCTGATATGTCGCTCCAAATCACTTCCCTAGTTTAAAATACAACATTAGCTCAGTTGCGCTTTTAGAAAATGCGATACCTTTTTTTGCCAAGGTATAGGTCATCAGTTCGAACCTGATATGTCGCTCCAAATCACTTCCCTAGTTTAAAATACAATATTAGCTCAGTTGCGCTTTTAGAAAATGTGATACCTTTTTGGTTGCTAAACTAGACGTCATAAAGCGGTCATCAGTTCGAATCCCCCATTATTAAAAAGATATGTCACTCCAAATTACTTCCTTATTAATCCTATTTGCTCCAAATCTTCTTTGTTCTAAATCATACGAATAACTACAGCGACATTAGCTCAGTTGCGCTTTTAGACTATGCGCTACCTTTTGATTGCCAAGCTAGACGTCATAAAGCGCTCATCAGTTCGAACCATTGCCGATATAGGGCGATCTACATTTCTGGTGTTCATCAATGTGCTCTAATTCACCCTAAACCTTATGATTTTAATAAATTTGCATCATTTGTGTTTGAGCAAATCTTTTTGCAATCAACAAATAAGTGATCTAGTACTCACTTCTTCATGGATCTCTAAAGTAAGCGCATATTGGTGAAGTAAAACATGATCTGGTTCAAATCATTTACCGTTGTAATCTTTGATAATCAACTCAAGATAGATTTTCCTAAGAAGTTAGGGCTTTAAACGAGGTGAGTTTTATGCGGATCCAACAACTAAGTGAGCTACTTGATTACGTTGCTAATTGCCATCTCGATATGGAGAAATTATATAAGCGCTTAGATCGTAATGCGGATTCCTCTCGAGTTAAGATGATGTTGACTTATTTTCAACAACACCAAAGACATATTTACGAAACGTTAGAAAGCTATATTGAAGATGCACCATCAAGAATATTAAATACTTGGTATAAAGACATTACTTTTGAAGATTTTAGCAAGCGTTGCAATGAAACGTCACTCCCTGCCAATATGAAAGAAGACGAAGTGCTTGAATTGCATTTAGACCTAGAAAACCGCTTAATCGCGTTACTAGAAAAAACAGCTATTAGTAGCCCAACTGATGAAATTAAAAGTGCATTAATGGACTTAGTCCGTGTTGCACAAACTCAACAAAAACGTTTAGTTCATAGCACCATCCGTATGGATGACATTTAAACGAGGCGTTGAAATTTTAATATAACTTCCTGAAGTGTGATTTTGCCAGCTATTCCCAGTAGCTGGTTTTTTATTAACAAAAAATAACCACTATAACAGTGGGAGTTCCCCGGTAACTTCTGGTATATTTAGCATTCTTGTATCTCTTTTTTATGGAAGCTGACTTTACACATGACATCGCTGTTTAAAACCCTTGAAAATGAACAAGCTACTGTTGCCCTTGGACAACAAATTGCACAGTGGATAAAGCCGCCACTCACTATTTATCTTACGGGGGATTTAGGGGCGGGTAAAACAACGTTTAGTCGAGGCATTATTCAAAGTTTAGGTCATCAAGGCGCGGTGAAAAGTCCGACATACACCTTGGTCGAGCCCTATGAATTTAATGATATGGATGTATTTCATTTTGACCTATATCGATTAGCTGACCCAGAAGAGCTCGAGTATATGGGTATCCGTGATTATTTTACTGACAGAAGTGTGTGTCTAGTTGAATGGCCTAATAATGGTCATGGATTACTCCCTGAGGCTGACATCCATTTGCATTTGCGTTATAAAGAATCTCAAAGACAAATTGAATTACAAGGCTTATCCCCTGCTGGGCAGGCAATTATAAATAAAATAAAATAAAATAATAATGACTTTAAAAAATACGTTTTTTACCTCTGTAGTATTCATGCTGTTGTTTTTGCAGTCTAATGTGGTTTGGGCTGCCAACCAACTTGATAGCGTGCGCATTTGGGCTGCCCCAGAATCGACGCGAGTGGTGTTCGATTTAACTCAAACACCTAATTATGACAGCTTTACCTTAACCGGTCCTCATCGTTTAGTGGTCGATATTCAAGATACTGGCGCCAAGATTAATTTAGATAAAATAGCTAATAACAGTAAAATTATCAAAAAGATACGCTTTAGTTCTCCACCTAAAAAAGGTGTATTGCGTCTGGTTATGGATTTAACTAAACCGGTAAAGTCCAGTCTGTTTACATTGCCTCCAACCGCTCCTTATGGCAACCGCCTTGTCGTCGATTTAGAAGATTCTAACGGCGAGTCGCCAACGGTGAATACGGTCAGTCGCTCTGCTAATCAGTCATCTAGAGATATTGTGATCGCCATTGATGCTGGACACGGTGGTGAAGATCCTGGCTCAATTGGCCCCTCTGGGACTTACGAAAAGCGTGTGGTGATGGAAATTGCAACGCGTTTAGCCAGCAAAATTAATCAAACAGCAGGAATGCGTGCTGTGATGACGAGGCGTGGTGATTATTATATTCATCCAAATAAACGCTCTGAGCTGGCGCGTAATATTAAAGCAGATTTATTGATTTCAATTCATGCAGATGCATTTACTTCTCCTCAGCCTCAGGGCGCTTCTGTTTGGGTATTATCTATGCGCCGTGCAAATACTGAAATTGGTCGTTGGCTTGAGCAAAAAGAGAAGCACTCTGAGTTATTAGGGGGTGCTGGAGAAATTATTCAAAACTCTGATAGCGAACAATATTTAGCCATGACCCTTTTAGATATGTCGATGAATAGTTCTATGGCAATAAGTAATTCTATTGCTGGCGATGTATTAAAAGATCTCAACAGTGTTACCAAATTACATAAACATAAACCAGAAGCTGCGAGTTTGGCGGTACTAAAATCGCCGGATATTCCTTCAATTCTGGTGGAAACAGGTTTTATTTCTAATCCACAAGAAGAGCGTTTACTAAGAAACCCAGCGCATCAAGAAAAGATAGCCCGTGCCATCCATTCAGGGGTGCAACGTTATTTTGCTAGTAATGCGCCCAGTGATACTTTGATTGCTAAAACACGCTCTGACAGCTCGCAAACACAAAAGCATAAAGTGCAACGTGGTGAGTCATTGTCTGTTATCGCTCAGCGATACCGCGTTTCTATTTCACGTTTAAAGCAGGCTAATAACTTGAAGTCAGACGTGGTTCGTGTTGGTCAACATCTTGTGATCCCAAGGGCTTAATATGGCGATTCAACTGCTACCACCTCAACTTGCAAACCAAATCGCAGCCGGTGAAGTAGTGGAACGTCCGGCTTCGGTGGTCAAAGAACTGGTTGAAAACAGTTTAGATGCTGGTGCGACTAGAGTTGATATTGATATCGACAAAGGCGGCAGCAAGCTTATTCGTATTCGCGATAATGGTGCGGGTATTCCTAAAGATGAGTTGGCATTGGCGTTATCGCGTCACGCAACCTCAAAAGTGCATACGCTCGATGACCTCGAAGCTATTTTAAGCTTTGGTTTTCGGGGCGAGGCCTTGGCCAGTATTAGTTCGGTGTCGCGATTAACATTAACGTCGAAAACTGCAGAGCAATCTGAAGCTTGGCAGGCCTATGCTGAAGGCTCGCAAATGGACGTGAAAGTGACTCCTGCTGCGCATCCTCAAGGCTCGACTATTGATGTGGTCGATTTATTTTTTAATACTCCCGCCAGACGCCGTTTTTTAAAAAGTGATAAAACTGAATTTACTCATATAGATGAGTGGTTAAAGCGCATAGCCATTGTTCGTAGCGATATTCACTTTACCCTGACACACAATGGTAAGTTAGTACGTCAGTATCGTCCTGCTAATACTGACATTCAAACTCAACAACGTTTGGCGCAAATTTGTGGCAGAGCTTTTGCTGAACAGGCATTGAGCATTGCTTGTGAACACGATGATTTATTATTAACGGGTTATCTGCAGTCGCCACAAGACACTGTTATCACCGATACCAACTTTTTTTATGTCAACGGACGCTTAATTAGAGACCGATTGGTTAACCATGCCGTAAAACAAGCATTTGCTGAATATGGTATTGAACATCAGCCGGGCTATGTGTTGATGTTATCACTTGACCCACATCAAGTAGATGTCAATGTTCATCCTGCTAAGCATGAAGTGCGGTTTCATCAATCTCGTTATGTACATGACTTTATTTTACAAGCGGTGCAATCGGCATTAGTCGAAATGCCTTTGTTACCTTTATCAGATGAATTAGAACATCATGATACTGTTGTAACAATGCACACCGAATCAAACATGATGCATGATGCGAAAGTGGCCGATACCACAGAAGACATTTTTACACTTAATCATGGTTCGAGTAAGGCGATTAACAGCGTTAGTCAATTTGGTTCGATGCATGTACCTGGTAAGACAAATGGCTCATCTGGTGGCTATTCAGCTGCAATTAAGCCTAGTTATGGTACAAAGCCTTCTGGTGCATCTTCATCTGCCCAGACGAAAACCGCTATAGCTAATTATGGGCAGTTGTTGCATACCCCGATGAATAGCGCGGTATCCTATGTTAACGAGGCTGTACATCAAGTTGCCATGCCGCCGTTATTAGCGGGTGAGCATTGGGTTATCTGTAAAGATGATAAGCTGTCATTACTGTCGATAAAAACCGTGTTATTGGCAGTAAGAAAGAAAGACATAGCAACCAAATTAGCTAACGGTTTAGTGTCGCAACCTTTATTAATGCCTGTGTCTTTAGCCGCAGATTTGGACTGGATAGAAACCTTAGCCGCTCGTGATCAATTACTGCGTCAAATGGGTATTGAATTAACAATTCGCTTCCAACAGTTGATTATTAAAAAAGTGCCCCCATATTTGAGGGAATGCCAACTTGCTATTGTGATCCCAGAGTTACTGCAATGGATACAATTAGAGCAACCTACAGAAAGCGCTATCGTAGGTTGGTTGGCACAACAAAGTTTATCGCAATTTGAGCCAGCTCAAGCTTTATGGCTGCAATTTTGTTCACTTGACGATGAAATGCAACAAACTTGTTATGACCAAGAGCGCATATTGCCTTGGCAAAATTGGATGAAAGATAATTAACGTGAATAGTGTCGATAAGCCGAAAGTGATTTTTTTAATGGGGCCTACCGCCTCAGGCAAAACGGCATTAGCCATTGATATGGCAACTCAATATAATTGTGAAATTATCTCAGTAGATTCTGCGTTGATCTATCGTGATATGAATATAGGGTCTGCTAAACCCAGTGCTGAAGAGCTGGAAATGGCTCCGCATAAATTAATTGATATTCTTGACCCTAGCGAAAGTTATTCAGCGGCAGATTTTCGCCGTGATGCATTATTGGCTATCGAAGACATTATTAGCCGTGGTAAGACCCCTTTACTCGTGGGTGGCACCATGATGTACTTTAAGGCATTGTTAGAAGGCTTATCGCCTTTACCCAGTGCTGATGAAGCTATTAGGCAACAAATATTAGCGCAAGCGCAAACCGAGGGTTGGGATGCGCTGCATCAAGAATTGTGTAATATTGACCCTGTTGCTGGAGAAAGAATTCATCCTAACGATCCACAACGATTGTCGCGGGCTTTAGAGGTTTATCGGATCAGTGGCAAAACAATGACTGAATTGACACAAACTAAGTCAGCCGCTTTGCCGTATGATGTAGTGCAATTTGCTATTGCACCAAACGATCGAAAAGTATTACATGAGTTAATCGCAAAGCGTTTTAATATCATGTTAGAGCAAGGTTTTATCGAAGAAGTTGCGCGTTTGAAAGCGCGTGATGATTTGCATTTAGAGCTACCATCTATGCGTTGCGTTGGTTACAGACAGTGCTGGCAGTACCTAGATAATGAATTTGATCATGCGACAATGGTCGAAAAAGCTACCGCAGCCACTAGGCAATTGGCTAAACGTCAATTAACATGGTTGAGGAGCTGGCCAGATTTACAGTGGCTTGAAAGTGGTGTAGAAGGGAATTTAGTTACGCTTATGCGACAAAGCCGCTAGCTTATTAGCTGTTGCTGTATAATACTAAAACTAAACAATAAAACTTAATTCAACATATTTTAAAATAAAAAAGGAAATTGAAAATGGCTAAGGGGCAATCTTTACAAGACCCATTTTTGAACGCATTGCGTCGAGAGCGTGTACCAGTCTCTATCTATTTAGTGAATGGTATTAAATTACAAGGCCAAGTTGAGTCATTCGATCAATTTGTTATCTTGTTGAAAAATACTGTAAGCCAAATGGTTTACAAACACGCTATTTCAACAGTCGTACCAGCACGCCCATTTAATGTTTCTGCTCACCAGGGTACTGCCCATGGTGAAGAAAGCGATGCTGAATAATTTGAAAAGGAATATAATTTTTGTTTGATCGTTATGAAGCGGGTGAAACAGCTGTATTGGTTCATATAGACTTTTCAGACGAAGAGCGTCGAGAAGATCTAATTGAATTACAGTTGTTAGTTGAATCTGCTGGTGCTCGCTCTGTTGGAGTGATTACTGGCAGCAGACGCTCGCCGGACCGAAAGTTTTTTATTGGTTCCGGTAAAGCAGAAGAACTTGCTGCTATGGTCGCTGCTACTGAAGCCAATGTAGTGATTTTTAATCATGCATTGAGTCCAGCTCAAGAGCGTAATCTTGAAGTGGTGTGTCAGTGTCGAGTCTTAGATCGAACTACGTTGATCCTTGATATTTTTGCTCAACGAGCGAGAACTCATGAAGGTAAGATGCAAGTGGAGCTAGCGCAATTGCGCCACATGTCGACACGCCTAATTCGTGGTTGGACTCATTTAGAGCGACAAAAAGGTGGTATCGGGATGCGAGGGCCGGGTGAGACCCAGCTCGAAACAGACCGACGTTTATTACGAGGCCGGATTAAGAATATTAATCGACGCCTCGATAAAGTAGATAAACAACGTGAGCAAAGCCGACGAGCTCGTAAGCGCAGTGATTTAGCGACTGTGTCTTTAGTAGGCTATACAAATGCGGGTAAATCGACATTATTTAATGCGCTAACGTCATCGGATGTTTATGCAGCCGATCAGTTATTCGCAACATTAGATCCGACACTGCGTAAATTATCGTTACCTGATGGTGCGGTGATTTTAGCGGATACTGTTGGGTTTATTCGTCATTTACCTCATGATCTCGTCGCAGCATTTAAAGCCACATTACAAGAAACTCGACAAGCTGAAATTCTTTTACATGTCGTTGATTGTGCTGATGACAATATGACTGAAAATTTTGACCAAGTACAAAGAGTATTGGAAGAAATTGATGCAGATGAAATCACTCAATTGATTGTATGCAATAAGATAGATTTACTTGAAGATTTCGCGCCTCGTATCGATTACGATGAAGATGGTAAACCTGAGAGGGTTTGGGTCTCTGCGCAAAAACGCATTGGATTTGATTTGCTGCTGAAAGCGATAACCGAATTAATCGGTGAAGTGATTTGCGAGCTTACATTGAAAATACCTGCATCAGCAGGACATTATCTTGGCCAGTTTTATCGACTGGATGCAATACAGCAGAAAGAGTATGACAATCTGGGGAACTGTATTTTATCTGTTCGTTTATCGGACGCCAATTGGCGCCGATTAGCTAAACAGAGTCAAGGGGAATTAGAGGCATTTATTTTTGAACCTTCAGAAGTAGACGCCACTTGTTAATCTCATTTATTTCATCCAATTATGGAGTGCTAAATGGCTTGGAATGAGCCCGGTAACAAGGGGAACAAAGACCCTTGGGGAAATAAAGGTGGTAACGATAAAGGGCCACCAGATCTTGACGAAGTATTTCGTAACCTATCAAAACGCTTTGGTGGCAAGGGAGGCGGTAGCGCCACTGGTCAGCCATTTAATTCATCTTTACTGATTATAATAGCAGTGATTGCCTTAATTATTTGGGCATTGTCTGGCTTATACACAGTTAAAGAAGCTGAGCGTGGAGTGTTACTCCGTTTTGGTCAGCACATCGGTGAAGTGAGTTCCGGTTTACATTGGAAAGCCACTTTTATTGACGATGTGACAATGGTTGATGTGGAAACGTTCCGTTCGATTCCAGCGTCTGGCAGAATGCTGACCTCTGATGAAAATATCGTGAATGTTGAACTTGTGGTTCAATATAGCGTATCAGATGCTTATTCATACTTGTACAGTGCAGTCGATGCCAATTCGAGTTTACGTGAAGCGACTGATAGTGCGTTGCGCTATGTCATTGGTCATAATCGTATGGATGACATTTTAACCACTGGGCGTGATGCTATTCGTCGTGATACTTGGACTGAGTTAGAGCGTATTATTGAGCCGTATAAATTAGGCTTGGAAATTCGTGATGTTAACTTTTTACCCGCTCGTCCTCCAGAAGAAGTAAAAGATGCATTTGATGATGCTATCTCTGCTCAGGAAGATGAACAGCGCTTTATTCGCGAAGCTGAAGCTTATGCTCGTGAAATCGAACCCAAAGCGCGTGGTCAAGTAGAGCGTATGGCACAACAAGCTAGTGCTTATAAAGAGCGTGAAGTTCTTGAAGCTAGAGGTAAAGTCGCTCGATTTGAGAAGTTATTACCTGAGTATAAAGCTGCTCCAGGTGTAACCCGAAATCGTTTATACATAGATGCGATGCAATCTGTGTTGGCTGATACAAATAAAGTCCTTATCGACACTAAGAGTAGCGGTAATCTGATGTATTTACCTTTGGATAAGCTGATGGATTCTTCTAAGAGTCTGCGCAATCAAGTAGAACCTGAGGTAGAACGTCACATCAATTCTGTTTCTAGTAGTGGTGTAGACACACCTATTACTAGCATGCCGACTGATGGTCGTCTCAGCCGCGAAGATCGTATTCGCCAAGGGAGGAACTAACAATGGGTAGATTAGCTCTGATCATTCTAGTGATCATTTTAGGGGTGAGTTTTTCCTCTTTGATGGTGGTAAGCGAAGGTGAACGCGCGATTGTTGCACGTTTCGGTAAGGTGCTTAAAGATGGTGACGTAACAACCGTTTTTGCTCCTGGCCTTCACTTTAAATTACCTTTAGTCGATAAAGTTCGCTATCTGGATGCTCGTATCCAAACATTGGACGGCGCAGCAGATCGTTTTGTTACTTCTGAAAAGAAAGACTTAATGGTCGACTCTTATGTTAAGTGGCGTATTCGTGATTTTGAAAAGTACTATCTTTCTACCAATGGCGGTATTAAAGCCAATGCAGAAAGCTTATTACAAGCCAAAATTAGCAACGATTTACGTACTGAATTTGGTCGTCGCACAATCAAAGAAATTGTTTCAGGTAAGCGTGATGAATTGCAAACTGACGCATTAGAAAATGCTTCTGAAAGTGCACAAAATCTCGGTATTGAAGTAGTTGATGTGCGTGTAAAGCAAATTAATTTACCTGCTAATGTCAGTATTAGTATTTACCAACGTATGCGTGCTGAACGTCAAGCTGTGGCGAAAGAACACCGTGCACAAGGTAAAGAACAAGCTGAAATTATCCGTGCGACTATTGATGCCAATGTGACAGTAAAGATTGCTGAAGCTGAACGTAAAGCCCTTACTATTCGTGGTGAAGGTGATGCATTAGCGGCAAAAATTTATGCTGATACTTACAGTAAAGATGCTGAGTTTTATAGTTTTTTACGTAGCCTAGAAGCATACAAAGAAAGTTTTGCCGGTAAAAATGACATTATGGTGTTAGAACCTGAAGGTGATTTCTTCAAGTACATGAAATCATCTAGCGTTAAATAATACCCGCGTATGTTTTTTGCACAAAAAAGCTCGGTTTTTACCGAGCTTTTTTGTGCCTATTATCTAGGTCTGTAGATCTTTACTGGTTGAATTTTGTTCGAGATAAAAATGTGTTAACCGAGGCGAGTAGATTACAGCCTAGTAATCTAAGCAACTATCACGTCGAGAAGATGCACTCAACAAAGAGTAAAACGTTTTTAGCCGAACCCTTGGGCAGTGTTTGTGAGTCATTTCTACTGCGTTATCAGCTTTTCATGTAGAATAACTACGCCACAAAGCCTCTGCCTTGTAGCTCTTGTTTAAGTAATGACCAAAAGTTCGCTGTAAAAATAACCTTGAAAGATCAACCGGCCCTAATGTTTTTGCTATGAATTCAGTTTTCCCAAAAGCGGTCACCAATCACAACAGTAGATATTTCTGATGTCTTTTATTATTTATCATTAATAATTTATTGTTTTAAATGCATTTCTCAAGCTTTTTATTGCTAATTAAGTGGCAACTAATTGTTATAAAATGGCTGATTTATAAGCGATTTTGAAAAAAATGTTAATATCCTCATCTTAGATGTGTGTTTTCACTATGATCTGGTTCTAATTTTTCGCTATAATGAGCACCGCCTCAAACTATGATTTTAGCGTTTCACCATTTTGGGTCGCTAAAGTATTGAAATATAAAAATTCCAACACCCTCTGGGAGATAAGTGGATGAGCAATGCGCCAGTCGATACCGGACGTCGCAGATTCCTGACAGCTGCAACCGCCGTAGTAGGTGGTGCTGGTGCCGTCGCTGTAGCGGTTCCTTTCATCAAGTCATGGAATCCGAGCGCCAAAGCGAAAGCTGCAGGTGCGCCGGTCGAAGTAAATATTAGTAAAGTAGAACCAGGTCAGTTAATTCGTGTCGAATGGCGCGGAAAACCGGTTTGGGTCGTTCGTCGTACAGAAGCTGTGCTAAATAATCTTAAAACATTAGACAGTCAATTACGCGATCCTGCTTCAGAAGAAATGCAGCAACCAGAATATGCAACTAACCCTGCGCGTTCTATTAAGCCTGAATTTTTTATTGCAGTCGGTATCTGTACTCACTTAGGTTGTTCACCAACTTATCTGCCTGATTCATTCGGTGAGCAGGTTGAAGGTGTAACTTCTGGTTTCTTCTGTCCTTGTCATGGTTCTAAATTTGACATGGCTGGTCGTGTATTCCAGGGTGTTCCAGCACCACTAAACTTAGTGATCCCACCGCACAAATATGTTGATGATGCTAACGTTATCATCGGTGTAGATACAGGAGCGGCGTAATGGTTAAGAATATTATTGATTGGATTGATGCTCGCATCCCAATGACGGCTACATATAACCGTCATGTGGGACAGTATGCGACACCAAAGAACTTTAACTTTTGGTATTTCTTTGGTTCATTAGCGCTATTAGTTTTGGTTAACCAATTGCTGACAGGTATTTGGCTGACCATGAATTACGTACCGACAGCAGAAGGCGCATTTGCTTCTGTTGAATACATCATGCGTGATGTTGATTACGGTTGGTTGCTACGTTACATGCACTCTACAGGTGCATCGGCATTTTTCTTTGTCATCTACATGCACATGTTCCGTGGATTAATATACGGGTCTTATCAAAAACCAAGAGAGCTATTATGGCTGTTTGGTATGTTGATTTTCCTTGTGTTAATGGCTGAAGCATTTATGGGTTACTTACTACCTTGGGGACAAATGTCTTACTGGGGTGCGCAGGTAATTATCTCTTTGTTTGGTGCCATCCCTATTATTGGTGATGACCTAACATTGTGGATCCGTGGTGATTACGTTATTTCAGGTGCAACACTAAACCGTTTCTTCGCACTGCACGTTATTGCGCTACCACTTGTATTGGTTGTGTTGGTGTTCTTACACCTAATCGCCTTGCATGAAGTGGGCTCAAATAACCCTGATGGTGTTGAGATTAAAAAGAACAAAGATGAGAACGGATGGCCTATTGATGGTATTCCATTCCACCCTTACTACACTGTAAAAGATATTATGGGTGTCGCTGGGTTCTTAATCGTGTTCTGTTATGTGTTGTTCTTCATGCCTGAAGGCGGTGGATATTTCCTAGAAAAGCCAAACTTTGAAGCGGCTAATCCAATGAAAACACCGGAACACATTGCGCCAGTTTGGTACTTCACACCTTTCTATGCCATTTTACGTGCTATCCCTGATAAATTGGTAGGCGTTATTGGTATGGGTCTGTCTATTGCAGTGTTATTCCTACTGCCTTGGCTTGACCGTTGTAAAGTGAAGTCTATTCGCTATCGCAGCATGATCCACAAGATCAACATTGCACAATTTACAGTGTCGTTCATTATTTTAGGATATTTAGGTGTTGTTCCTGCAACTCCTGAGTTAACTATTGCGGCACGTGTATTCACTTTCACTTACTTTGCTTTCTTCGTAGCCTTATGGGTTTACAGTAAGAATGAGAAAACAAAAGAAGTCCCAACGAGGGTGACACACTAATGAAAAAGTTATTAATTGCATTAGTTACATTGCTGCCATCTCTCGCAATGGCCGCCAGTGGACATAGTGTTCACTTAGAAAGTGCTAACGTTGATTTGCATGATAAAGCGTCATTAGAGCGTGGTTTGGATTCATTCCAACATTACTGCTCTGGTTGTCACAGCACTCAATACCAACGCTACGAGCGTGTTGCAACTGATTTAGGCATCTCTAACGATGATATGCGTAACAAGTACATGTTCACCGGTGCAAAAATCGGTGATTTAATGGAAAACGCTATTCCTACTCCAGATGCCGCTAAATGGTTTGGTGCTGCGCCTCCTGATTTAACGTTGGTTGCTCGTGTTCGTGGTGCTGATTGGGTATTTTCATATCTAAAAGGTTTCTACGCAGATGAGACTCGTCCATTTGGTGTGAACAATATAGTGTTCCCAGCAGTGGGTATGCCACACGTATTACAAGACTTACAAGGTCTTGCTACTCTTACGAAAGATGAAGCTGGTAATGTATCTCTTGTAAAAGATAAAGATGGTAATATTGTTACCACGGGTGGCAAATTGACGGCAGAAGAATACGACCAAGTCGTTCGTGATATCACGGGTTTCTTAGTTTATTCTGCCGAACCAGTTCAGCTAGAGCGTGAAGCTTTAGGTTGGTGGGTACTTGGATTCTTGTTTATTTTCTTCATAATTGCGTATTTGTTGAAGAAAGAATACTGGAAAGATGTGCACTAGCCATCAATAACGGTTAATATACATTATCCGCATTTTGTAAACGGGGGGCTTAGCCCCTCGTTTGTTTTGTTTTTCTAGATTCTGGAGGGTATCAATGGCTGTTGCTGCCAACAAGCGCTCTATCATGACACTTTTTTCTGGTGCCGATGATTTATATAGTCACCAAGTACGTATCGTATTGGCTGAAAAAGGGGTTACCGTTGATGTTTTACAGGTAGACCCAAGTGAGATGCCTGAAGATTTACTTGAAGTAAATCCATACAACTCTGTACCGACTTTAGTTGATCGTGAACTCGTGTTGTACGAATCACGCATTATTATGGAATATTTGGATGAGCGTTTTCCACATCCTCCATTAATGCCTGTATACCCAGTATCTCGCGGCCAAAGCCGTTTAATGATGCACAGAATCGACACCGATTGGTATGCGCTTGTAGAGCGTATCCGTAAAGGTGAAAAGGCTGATGCAGCGCGTAAAGAGTTAATGGAAAGCTTAATTGCTTTAGCGCCAGTATTTGCTGAAATGCCATACTTCATGAGCGAAGAGTTTGGTCTATCTGATTGCTACTTAGGCCCATTATTGTGGCGTCTACCAGTATTAGGCATTCACTTAGATCCGCGTACATCGAAAGATATCAGTGCTTACATGACACGTATTTTTGAACGTGAATCATTTAAGGCATCGCTAACTGAGGCTGAGCGCGAAATGCGCATGGGCATGTAATGAAACCAATAACAGCTAATCGTCCATATTTGTTGCGTGCTTACTATGAGTGGTTGATGGATAACCATTTGACGCCACACGTAGTCGTGGATGCATTTGTTAACGGTACGCAGGTTCCGCAGCAATTTGTCAAAGACGGTCAAATCGTCTTGAATATTGCAACCGGAGCGGTGGCTAATCTTCACATGTCTAATGATGCAGTAGAGTTTAATGCACGTTTTGGTGGTGTACCACAGAATGTGTTTTTGCCTATGGCATCGATCGTGGCCATTTACGCTCGTGAAAACGGTGCTGGTACGGTGTTTGATATGGAAGATGCATATATGATCGAAGGTGAACATGATGAGTTATCATCTGTACCGCCATCAATTAAATCTGTTGACGACACTTCGACATTGCCACCATCGTCTAAATCGACAAAGCCTGATGATAAAACTAAGCGTAAAAACCATTTAACTGTGGTGAAGTAGCGGTTAGTCAACATTACATAAAACCAGTCGCAAGGCTGGTTTTTTTTAAGCTAAAATTGATGTGCTACAAACATTTATAGCACAACTGGAACCCATAATGTTGTTGATGATTGATAATTATGATTCTTTTACGTTTAACTTAGTTCAGTACTTCCAAGCTCTTGGGCAAGAGATACTGGTTAAACGTAACGATGAAATCAGCATTGAACAAATTGAAGCTTTAGCACCTACACATTTGATAATCTCTCCCGGTCCATGCACTCCTAATGAAGCGGGTATTTCACTTGCAGCTATTAAACATTTTGCCGGTAAAATTCCTATTCTTGGTGTGTGTTTAGGACATCAAGCTATCGCACAAGTGTTTGGCGTTGATGTTGTGCGTGCCAAGCGTGTTATGCACGGTAAAACCAGTTTGATTGAACATAATCAACAGGGATTATTTCGTCAATTAGCATTACCTCTGCAGGTTACTCGTTATCATTCATTGTTGATTAACCATGTACCTCATGGCTTTAGTCTAGATGCGTGGTTTGATGACCCAATTTATGGCCGTGAAATTATGGCGATGAGCCATGATGCGTTACGTATTTACAGCGTCCAGTTTCATCCTGAATCTATTTTAACTCAGCAAGGCCACGAACTTTTGGATAACTTTTTGCATTTATAAAGCATTTTCGAATTTATATCTTCGGGTTCATTATCACGTATTCTGTTACAACTTCTGCAACTAATCTGGCTAAATTCTCGCGTCTATTTGTGCTATAAATAGCGCTTAAAATAATAAAAGGGATAACCATGACAAGCTTTATGCGAAACTTTGCGGTTAGCGCACTTTCTTTGGCAATGATAAGTGGCTGTGCTGCCACGGCTAAACCTGACGATACAATGGTTATCACAACGCCGAGTGCAACGACATTGACCGTGCCATTTGCACAGCCTCCAAAAGCCCAGCAACCGTTGACACTTAATCAAATTATGGCTAATCCAGATTGGATGGGCATATTTGCTCAAGGAGCTTATTGGAGCGATGACAGTCAATCGGTATATTTCAGTCGCCAAGCACATCAATCTCCGGTCCGTGATTTTTATCAACAAGTTATTGGACAGCCTGAAGCAAATAAACTAGCACTCAATCAGCTACACCTTGCCGATCAACGTAATGGTGTCTTCGATCAGGCAAAGGCTCAAAAAGCCTATATTTATCAAGGTAACGTATTTGTAAAAGATTTATCAAACAGTGAAATAAAGCAACTTACCCGTCAAAACGATGCAATTAATGGCGTACGTTTTTTAAAGGGTGGCGACCTTGCATTCTGGCAAGGTAATAATATTTTTCGTGTGCACCAGTCTAGCGGCCTAGTAGAACAAATTGCCGCGATCCAAATGGAAAACGAACCAAAAGCGACGCAAGAGCCAAGTAGCTTTATTGCTAAGCAACAGCATAGACTTATTCAATATGTTGCCATGGAACATGATAACAGCCTGACGCGTGATCAATACCGCGACTCATTGGCTAAAGCCGATCCCACTTTTTCTGCTAAACCTTGGTATTTAGGTGACGCTGAAGTGGTATCAGAAATGAGTTTGTCGCCAGATGGACGCTACGTAGTATTAGCGTTAACCGATAAAAATTATGATTGGCGTGCAGAACACGACATTATGCCTAATTATTTGGGCCAAGAGGGTTATGTTGACCCTGTACCAGCCCGCTCTCGGGTTGCCGAAGATGTCTTTCCTGGTCAACGTTTAGTGTTACTCGACCTTGTTGACCACAGTAAAAAAGACATTACCATTGAAGGCTTAACGGGTTTTGATGAGGATGTACTGGCGAGCGTTAAAGCTGAAAATGCTCAAGCGAAAGGTAAAACCTATAACAGCGAAAAAGCCCCGCGTTTAGTGCAGTTAATGCAAGATTGGGAATGGAGTCAGAGCGCAATTCAGTGGCATGAGTCTGACGATAAATTATTGGTGATGTTGGAAGCTGTTGACAACAAAGATCGCTGGATCGCCAGTGTTGATCTTCAAAAAGGTAAGCTGATAACCGAACACAGATTACATGATGATGCTTGGGTAAATTATAATTTTAATCAATTTGGCTGGATACCAGGTACAGATAGCATGTACTACTTATCTGAAGAAACAGGGTTTTCACAGTTATATATTAAAACCGCAGCAGGTAAGGTATCGGCATTAACCAATGGCAAATTTGTGGTTGATAATGTGACTTTATCACCCGATGCAAAACATCTTTATTATCGTGCCAATAAAGACCACCCAGGTAGCTATAATGTTTACCGTGTTGAGATTGCCAGTGGTAAGTCAGAGCAATTGACGCAGTGGTTAGGTACATTGGATTACAGTTTAAGCCCTGATGGACAATCACTATTATTAACCGCTTCGTCTGCGATTCATCCAGATGAGTTATATATTCAACCTATTGGCGGCGATATAAGCCAATTAACCGATTATACCAGTACAGCATTTAAACAATATCCATGGCAAGTACCACAAGTTGTCGCGCTAGCTTCAACTCATGGCGCTGAGCCAATTTATGCACGGGTTTATTTGCCGCAAGGTTATGATGCTAAGCAAGCTGAAAAATATCCAGCTGTGATGTTTAACCATGGTGCGGGTTATTTACAAAATGCCCATTATGGCTTTTCGGGTTACTTCCGTGAATTTATGTTCAATAACTTACTCACACAACAAGGTTACGTGGTAATGGACATGGATTATCGAGGCTCGAAAGGCTATGGACGTGATTGGCGTACGTCCATTTATCGTAACATGGGCCATCCAGAAGTTGAAGATTTGAAAGATGGTGTGGCTTGGATGGCAAGCAATGTTAATGTAGACCCCCAGCGAGTAGGGACTTATGGCGGTTCATACGGCGGATTCCTTACTTTTATGGCGCTGTTTAATGAACCTGAGTTATTCCAAGCAGGGGCCGCATTGCGCCCTGTAGCTGATTGGGCTCATTATAATGCGCCATATACCTCTAATATTTTAAATACGCCTGACGTTGACCCTATCGCTTATGAGCGTAGTTCTCCGATAGAGCATGCTCAAGGTTTACAAAAACCATTACTGATCATGAGTGGTGTGTTAGATGACAACGTGTTTTTCCAAGACAGTGTGCGCATGGTGCAACGGCTTATTGAATTAGAAAAGCCGATGTTTGAAACCGCAATCTATCCTGTCGAGCCGCATGGATTTAAGCAACCTTCTAGTTGGTTAGATCAGTATCGTCGTATTTATAAACTGTTTGAACAAGAGTTGAAGTAATCGGCTCTGAGTTCAAAAAAACAAATAAATATCTATTAAGGCTTCCTTTGTGAAGCCTTAATTTTTATGATTAAGTGATGAAAACAGTAAAAGGTAATGTGAGTGGCAATATCAATAGCAGGTGGCGTTCGGCCCGGAAAAGTCATTGAGATTGAGCGCCGACTCTATAAACAACTTATTGTGGGTAAGCATAAAGCCAATGCAATGCCTGATGAGTTGAACGAAGAGTTAGAAGAGAGTGCCAATAAGCTTGATATTGAGCGCAAAGCATTGAAAGTGCGCCTTGATAAGCAAGCAAAAGAGAAAAATGTGTATTTAGAGGTGTCCGCGCTGTTAACTAATACGGTTAATAATGCGATAGAGCATCAATTAGCTCATCCTCAAATGATATTAGAAGCATCGGCAATTTGTGAAAATCAAATTTTACTGCTCGATCTATTATTACATCCTGACCTGAATATTAATCGACTTCGACCGATTATCGAAAGTATTAGCTGGTTATCACGTGATTTAATCAATTTAATTAATAGTCCAGCATCTCGTCACCGACGGCCTAAACATGGCGATGTTCAAGTGACCGACATAAAGCTGGTGCTTAACTACATTGGTATTGAAAATTTACGTTTGCTGATCCCTTATTTTTGTTTACGTAACTGGTTACCTTCAGGCAATGCTAATTTATTGTGGATAACCCGCAAGCTTTGGCGTTACAGCATGGTCAGTGCCATTGCGGCGCAAACCTTAGCAGAATTGCATAATGAAAAGCCTGGTTTGGCTTATAGCTGCGCGTTAATGTACCAATTTTCTACCTCGATTATACTGAGCCAAAGTGGACGTATATTTGATAACACTTGGGGGACTTGGTTACGAGAGGCAAGCCATAGTCGAGAAAAACAAGTTTACGATGCCATTATGGCAACGGATTTTCCTGCTGAAGCTGTATTGGGGCAAGTATTACTCCATAGCCATCGATTGAATTGGCAACTGTTGAGTTTACTTAAATTTGATGATTCACCGATCACACAAGTATTGAAAGAGCTCGACCACGATTACCATTTTACAGAGTTGTCTGTCGATGCCGCCATTGTGGCTAAGGCGAGTTGTTATGCCAAAGTGCTTTTGTTAGAAGAGCAACAACAAATCGATCCACAAGAGAAACGCATTATGTTTGATTATTATCAGTTTTCGGCGCAAGAACTGATTCGGCTTAAAGGGCAAAATTTTCGTAAGCTTGATTTACTGTAAATAGCCCTTTTTCTATCAAAAGCGTAAATGTTAAATCTGTGTAATTATTCACTTTTGATGAATAGCTACACAAATTCGAGTCAAATAACTTTTTTTATGACTATTTATGCTTCATAACCCCCCAATAAACGCGTTGTTTAGTCATATTTCTCAATCTTTATGCAGAATGCCAATCAGGCCTGCAGAAGTTAATTGTACTGAACTGGTATTTTGATCACATTTTCGCTAATAATGTCGCATAAATAACACAAACTTCCGCTAATGCACTTACAGAATATAAAGCAGACAGCGGAAACAGCGGCTTTCAAGCCGCTTACAACCTGAAGGATGAAATGCAATGAGTGTAGAAATGAATCTAACCCGTGCCCAATTCGATGAAGTTATGGTGCCTAATTATGCGCCTGCCGCTGTTATTCCTGTTCGTGGAGCGGGTAGCCGAGTATGGGATCAAGAAGGTAATGAATTCATCGATTTTGCCGGTGGTATTGCAGTAAATTGTTTAGGTCATTGTCACCCAGCTTTAGTGTCAGCATTAAAAGAGCAAGGCGAAAAATTATGGCATTTATCAAACGTAATGACCAACGAGCCCGCGCTTGAATTAGCGACAAAGTTAGTTAATGCCACATTTGCTGAGCGCGTCTATTTTGCTAACTCAGGTGCTGAAGCGAACGAAGCTGCATTAAAATTAGCTCGTCGTTATGCATTAGATAACCATGGTGCAGATAAAGACCAAATCATCGCATTCGATAAAGCGTTCCATGGCCGTACATTCTTTACTGTAACGGTTGGCGGACAAGCTGCTTATTCAGACGGTTTTGGTCCTAAGCCACAAAGTATTACCCACGTGCCATTTAATGATATCGCTGCACTTGAAGCGGTAATTTCAGACAAGACTTGCGCCATCATGCTTGAACCTCTTCAAGGTGAAGGCGGGATTATCAATGGTGATCCTGAGTTCTTAAAAGCAGTACGTCGTTTAGCAGACAAGCACGACGCATTAGTGATTTTTGATGAAGTACAAACTGGTGTAGGCCGTACTGGTGAGTTATTTGCTTACATGGGTACTGACATCGTGCCAGATATTTTAACCAGCGCCAAAGCACTAGGCGGTGGCTTCCCTATTGCTGCAATGCTAACCACGGCAAAAATTGCCGCTCATTTAAAAATTGGTACTCATGGTTCTACTTATGGCGGCAATCCATTGGCTTGTGCTGTTGGTAATGCGGTAATGGACGTAGTGAATACCAAAGAAGTACTCGACGGAGTTAAACATCGCGAACAGTTATTCCGTGATGGTTTAGCGGCTATTAACGCCAAATACAACGTATTCAGTGAAGTGCGCGGTAAAGGTTTGTTAATTGGTGCGGTATTAAATGAACAGTATGAAGGTCGTAGCCGTGACTTCTTGGTTGCTTCTGTTGCTGAAGGCCTTATGAGTTTGATGGCTGGTGCAAACGTTGTGCGTTTTGCTCCTTCATTAGTGATCCCAGAAGCTGACATCGCAGAAGGCTTATTGCGTTTTGAACGCGCAGTAGCAAAAGTGGTTGCAGGTTAATTAACAAATCAGTGCGGGCCTAGCTTGCACTGATGTGTTTGGGTACGCCTGTTGGGTGAATACGCGTTGAAATGTATTTCAGCGCGATTCGCTTATGGCGCAATGAGGAGATTAAGATGTTAATCATACGTCCTATCCGTGCAAGTGATTACGATGCACTTTATGGTATCGCAGTTGAGTCAGGCCACGGTTTTACATCTTTACCAGTTAACGAAGAGTTACTGCGTTCGAAGATTGCTAGGGCAGAGGCATCTTTTATCAAGCAAATTGATAAACCTTTTGACGAAGGTTATTTAATGGTACTTGAAGATACAAAGACCAATGAAGTTGTCGGCACCTGTGGTATTGAAGCCGCCGTCGGCATGCAAGATGCTTTTTATCATTACCGTTTAGGTACTGAGGTCTATCATTCTCAGCAAATTTCTGTTCGCAATGAAGTTGAAACCCTCACATTATGCCACGACTACACTGGCGCAGCAGAAGTGTGCACTCTGTTTTTAAAAGACGGATATCGCAAAGGCAATAACGGCCGCATGTTATCACGCTCGCGCTTTTTATTATTAGCACAGCATCCTGAACGCTTTGGCGAAACGGTTATTGCTGAAATGCGTGGTGTCAGTGATGAACATGGCGATTCACCGTTTTATGAATGGCTACAAAATCACTTTTTAGGTATCGATTTTGTTGAAGCAGACTACTTGTCTGGTTTAGGCAAAAAAGCCTTTATGGCCGAAATGATGCCGCGAAACCCCGTTTATGTTTGCATGTTGCCTAAAAAAGCCCAAAAAGTGATTGGTGAAGTGCATAAAAACACTAAGCCAGCATTACGTTTATTACAAGCTGAGGGTTTTAAGTTCCGTAATTATGTCGATATTTTTGATGGCGGCCCAACGGTTGAATGTGCACTAGCTGAGATCCGCTCAGTGAAAAAGAGCCGTTTATTGACCGTTTCAGTTGGCAAGATGCCACATGCCGATCATCATTTTATTATCTCCAACACCTCGCTTGCTGATTATCGTGCGTCAGCAGCTAAATTGTTGGTCTCTGATGAACACGATAATGTTGTGCTCAGCCCTGAAATCGCAGCTGGTTTACTGGTGAGCGATAGTGAGCAAATTCGTGTTTTAGCAATGTAGGAGCAAGAAATGACACAATATATTCAAGGTCAGTGGTTAGCTGGCGAAGGTCATGAGATTAATTCAAAAAACCCTGCCAACGGTGACGTAATTTGGCAAGGTAACACGGCTACTGCTTCTCAAGTTAATGCAGCTGTAGATGCCGCTCGTGCGGCGCAGTTTGATTGGTTTATGCTGGGGTATGAAGCTCGCTTAGCGATAGTAGAAGCGTATCGTGCACAGTTAGAAGCTAATAAAGCCGAGATCGCAGAAACCATCGCTCAAGAAACCGGTAAGCCACAGTGGGAAACGGCTACTGAAGTGGGCGCTATGATTGGCAAGATCGCATTGTCAGCAAAAGCTCATGACAAACGTACTGGTACTGAAACCAACGATTTACCAGCAGGACGTGCCGTATTACGTCACAAACCTCATGGTGTGGTAGCGGTATTTGGCCCTTATAATTTCCCTGGGCATTTGCCAAACGGTCACATAGTGCCAGCATTATTGGCCGGTAACACCGTGGTATTTAAGCCATCAGAATTAACGCCTAAAGTGGCTGAGCTAATGCTGAAGTGTTGGGACAAAGCCGGTTTACCACAAGGTGTGGTTAACTTAGTGCAGGGTGAAGTTGAAACCGGTAAAGCGTTAGCGTCACATCCACAAATTGACGGTTTATTCTTTACCGGTAGTTCACGTACTGGGCATATTTTACATGAACAATATGCTGGCCTGCCTGGTAAGATTTTAGCCTTAGAAATGGGCGGTAATAATCCGCTTATCGTTAAAGGTGTTACCGATACCAAAGCTGCGGTACATGACATTATTCAGTCTGCTTATATTTCGTCTGGCCAACGTTGTACCTGTGCCCGTCGTTTATATATTGAAGAGGGCGCACAAGGTGATGCGTTAATCGCAGAGCTAGTAAAGGCTATTAAACAAATTAAAGTAGGTGCTTGGAACGTTCAACCACAACCTTTTATGGGCTCGATGATTTCTGAAACCGCTGCACGTGGCATGGTTGCCGCACAGGCGACACTTCAGTCATTAGGTGGTATTTCATTAGTTGAGTTAGTGCAAGTTGAAGCTGGTACTGGTTTAGTCACTCCAGGCTTAATAGATGTCACTAAAGTCGCTGATTTACCTGATGAAGAATACTTTGGTCCATTATTGCAATTAGTGCGTTACAGCGATTTTGACCAAGCGATTCATTTGGCCAATGCGACTCGTTATGGTTTATCTGCCGGTTTATTAGCCGATAGCCGTAAAGATTACGATTACTTTTTAGCGCGCATTCGTGCTGGGATTGTTAATTGGAATAAGCAGATTACAGGCGCATCAGGTGCAGCACCGTTTGGTGGCGTTGGCGCATCAGGTAATCATCGTGCAAGTGCATTTTATGCGGCTGATTACTGTGCTTACCCTGTCGCTTCAATGGAAGCTGATTCAGTAAGCTTACCTGCTACTTTAAGCCCTGGTTTATCAATTTAACTGATAAATTCATCGCATGATCCGTGCTGGTGATTTTGTTCACCAGCCTTATTTTAGAAGGATTTAACCATGCATACTGACGTTAATGCTTTATTTGCTGCCTTATGGCAAGACTACATTAAGATGACGCCTTCAGCGGCGAAAATTCATCAGCTATTAGGCCATGGCGCACCAATTATCAATGACCATATCGCTTTGCGCACCTTTAATATCGCCAAGGTGAATTTAAGCGTATTGGCTAAACACTTTACCTCTATCGGTTATGTCGACAGTGGCGATTATCAGTTTGTGCAGAAAAAACTGATTGCCAAGCACTTTGAACATCCGGATCCAAAGCAGCCGAAGGTGTTTATTTCTGAGCTATTAGTAGAAGAATTTAGCCCTGAGTTGCAAAAGAGCATCCATGGTTTAATCGATCAGGTTGATGAAACGGCAACCACTGCAGATAATTTTATTTATTCTGGTCGTCATTGGGATGTAGATAAAGCAACATACCAAGCCTTACTTGCTGAAAGCGAATATGCTGCTTGGGTTGCTGCATTGGGATATCGTGCCAATCACTTTACGGTTTCAATTAACGATCTGCCTGAGTTTGAGCGTATTGAAGATGTAAACCAAGCCTTAAAGCAGGCTGGGTTTGTGTTAAATAGCTCTGGCGGTGAAATTAAAGGATCGCCAGAAGTCTTGTTAGAGCAATCTTCTACCATGGCGGATAAAGTGGTGGTTAACTTTACTGATGGCGATGTGGAAATTCCAAGTTGTTTCTATGAATTTGCCCGCCGTTATCCAATGGATAATGGTCAGCTTTATACTGGTTTTGTTGCGGCATCAGCTGACAAGATTTTCGAAAGTACCAATGCAATGATGTAACGTTTATGCATGGACAAAAAAAGACCTAATTGAGTGATCAATTAGGTCTTTTTTATTGGTTATTTTAGGCAAAAAAAGCTTAGTTACTCATCAATATACTGATGCTTAGTTGCTCATCAAAATACTGACATTAAGTCCTTGTAATGCTTTACTACGACTAAATTGCAATATAAAACCATATTGGTCGCATATCTCTTTAACAATCGATAAGCCCAATCCGTGGCCAATAGTGGCTTCATCTAGTCGTGTGCCACGAGAGGTTAATAATACAATTTGTTCTTGCTTTACGCCTCGACCATCGTCCTCGATCTGAATTAATATCTCTCCCGAAGGTAATTCTTCGACGCTGACATTAACCTGTGAATTCGCCCATTTAAAGGCATTATCGAGCAGGTTGCCAAACAGCTCCATACCATCTTCGCGATGTATTGGAATACGACTAATATGTTGTGGGTTAACAATGCTGCCATCAATACTCCGCTGATGATGCACTTTATGTAACGTTTGGATTAAACTATCAAAATCTTTTGGTACCGCCAGTTGTGCTGCGGGTAGCATGTCTCCGGTTATCCTCGCTGCAGCCAATTTACGTTCAATCATTTTATGCACTAAATCTAATTGCTGCTGCATGGCTATAGCGGCATCCGGATGGGTGAGCCCGAGCGCTTCAACTTGTTGCTGCATGACCGCTAATGGGGTTTTTAAGCCATGGCTTAAATTACCCAAGTTATTGCGACTACGTTCAATTTGTTTGGCTGTGTAGTCTAATAACTCATTATAGGTTTCGGCTAACGGGCGGATCTCTGCTGGAATTTGTGAAATGGCTAACGAGGCTATTTCCCCTTCGCGCAATTTAGCCAGCGCCCCTTGGATTTGATTCACCGGTTTAAATGATTGGCGTAAAATGATAAAAATACCGGCAATCATCGCTAATAACATGCCGATATTAATTGCCAGTTTAGTGCCAAATACTTCGCTAAAAACACGTCGTCCAATACTGAGATCTTGGGCGACAGTCAAGGTTGCTGTGTTGTGGCTGTTTGGCGCGCCGATGCCGATAGATAACAGCTGCATATCATTGTTTTTTGGCCCTTTAGCCTGCCAAACTCTTTTCTGCTGCGCTTGTAACTGTTCAATCTGTAATTCCGCATCCCACAGTGAACGGGAGCGAATTGTACGGTCGGGCAAATTTAATTGGAAATAACGCCCTGAATAGGCAGGTTTATAAAAACTGGATAGTTGGCTTTGGTCGATAACTATCTCACCATCATCGAGTCTGGTGGCGATAATGATGTGTTCTAAATCTTCTTCAAGACGATTAATAATGGAGTCATGAAAGACATCTCGCAACATCGACTCAAATAAAAATAAACCTATTAGCGTGGCAATAATGATTAAGCCACTGAGCCATAAGCTTAATTTAAACCGAATTGAAATCATTCAATAATGCCATGGAAGATATAACCCTGACCACGGCGGGTTTCAATAGCGGTTTTACCGAGTTTTTTACGTAAGTGTGTTACGTAAACTTCCACGACATTACTTTCTTTTTCATCATCAAATTGATAAAGCTTGTCTGTAAGCTGCTGTTTCGAAAGAAGCTTCTTTGGTGACATTAAGAAAATTTTCAATAACCTAAATTCCATCGACGTCAGTTCGTATACGTGTCCGCCTACCGTCACTTTTTGCTCATTTTCGTCTAAATTAACCCCGGCATAACATAGTTGCTTCGACGACGAATTAACCCGCCCATGGGCACGATGGATAAGTGCCTGAATACGGGCGAGGAGCTCTTGAGTATGAAAAGGTTTGCCTAAGTAATCATCAGCACCCGCATTAAAACCTTCAACTTTTTCGTGCCACTGACTGCGGGCCGTTAGCATAATGACAGGGGTACTGATACCACGTTCACGCCATTGAGTCACTAATGACAAGCCATTGCCATCGGGTAAGCCGATATCTAAAATGACACAGTCATAATCTGTTTCTTTCATCAAATAATCGGCTTCAATAGCTTTGTCTGTAACATCCGTAATATAACCAGCTTGCTTGAGTTGTTTTTCAAGTTCAGCAACCAGTAATGGGCTATCTTCAACGAGTAACAGTTTCATGTTTAGTACATTCGCTCGGTAATTGAGTCAATGAGTCCTGCATACCGTTAGCTGCATCTAATTGCAGATTAACAACATGCCCTTGTTTTAGCTTAAATTGTAAATCATAGCGCCACTTATCTTGATGTTGATAAAGCTGGGCGTCGATTAAGTGACCATCACAATACTGCGATAGCCAAGTTAAGTAATCATCTAATGAACGTATATTACCAGAAGATACCAATTTTTGGACGTAGTCATGATCCAGAGGGAGTTCTTTTGCGGGAATATCTTGTTGATTAATGGTGATGGCCATTAAGCTGCTTATTGCTGTAAAGAACAAGCTATTCATGGGCGCTCCAAAATAAAAAAGTGGCGTTCAGAGTATGAACACCACTTTAAGTATCTTGGCTTAAATCAAGCTGAAGCTTATATGATTAAACATAAACATTTTGCTTGATTCGTCGTTAGCCTTTTGTCATTTAGCGTGTACCGTAAACTACGATCGTTTTACCGTGTGCTTGGATCAAGTTTTGTTCTTCAAGCATTTTTAAAATACGACCAACAGTTTCACGTGAACAACCAACAATTTGACCAATCTCTTGACGGGTTATCTTAATCTGCATGCCGTCAGGATGTGTCATAGCATCGGGTTGTTTTGCAAGATGTAATAGCGTTTGTGCAATACGACCAGCAACGTCAAGGAAGGCTAAGTCGCCTACTTTTTGACTAGTACTTTGTAAACGATAGGCCATTTGCGCCGAAAGTTTCATCAAGATTTCAGGATTAACCTGAATCAATTGCTTAAATTTCTTATAAGAAATTTCTGCAATTTCACATGCTTGTTTAGCACGAACCCATGCAGTACGTTCAGATTGCTCTTCAAACAGCCCTAGTTCACCGATAAAATCGCCTTGATTTAGATAAGAAAGGATCATTTCTTTACCTTCTTCATCTTTGATCAATACAGCGACGGAACCTTTGACGATGTAATATAAAGTGTCAGACTCTTCACCTGCGTGAATTAAAGTACTCTTTGCTGGGTACTTATGAATGTGACAATGTGAAAGAAACCATTCTAATGTTGGGTCAGGTTTTGGCTTACCAATCAGAGCCATATGATATTCCTCGATTGATTAAAAATGAAAGTAAGTAATGTCTAATTAAGCATTCTACGCTATTGAAACGGTGAAAACTTTGATAGAGATCGTATTTAGAAGTGTGCGTAGTGTATATTAACTTGTTAAATTTTAGATTAAATTTATCTCGTTTGTGATGGCGGTCGACTTTTTTTGTGAATTTGTCTTAATCATCACTACGATTGAATTGTTGCCAATGTTATTTGTCTATTGTGTTGGATCCATGAGTTAGCTAATGTTATTTAATCAGCTTCATAAATAGTTGTCGAGGTATGCGTGAAAAAACTGAGTCAAATTGGGGTTATTGTCTGTGTTGTTTTATTAAGTGGACTTAGTTCATCTGTAAAAGCATTTGTTATCCCGCCCTCTATTGAGTCTCAAGCGGCGAGTAAACTGGTTCATATTCAGATTAAAGCTAAACAAGGTAATGCAGACGCACAATTTCTATTGGGCTTAATGAACCTTTCCGGACGATTTGTTACTCAAGATACCAAGCAAGGATTAAGCTGGGTTAATCTTGCTGCGCAACAGCAAAATATTAAGGCGCAACAAACATTAGCTGACCTAGCTTTTGACGGCAAATTAATTCCGCGGGATTTAGCACTTGCCGAGAAATGGTATTTGCAAATGGTTGCACAGGGGGATAAGTGGGCTCATTTTCGTTTAGGGTTTATTTATTCCGCTGGTGGTGATGGCGTAGTGCGTAATTGTGGTAAAGCAATGGAGCAGTTTAGTGCTGCGGGAGATGCTGTTTCAATGGGCAATATTGCGTGGATATTAGCTACATGCCCTGAAGCGGAATATCGCGATGGTTCACGTGCAGTATCGATGTCGTTAAAGTTACTTGAGCATAATCAGAATGATCCGACGGTATTAGATAATCTTGCGGCCGCGTATGCCGAACAGGGTGATTTTACTGCGGCGATAGATACCCAGAAAAAAGCGATTGATGCGTTGAAAGATAACCCTGAGATTGTGCGCAGCGATGAATTTATTTTACGTTTGAAGCAGTATCAGAATAATCAAGCTTATCGAGAAGTTATCCCACTGATGTAATGCTCTGAGTGAGCAATGTGAGTCATTTACTATTATCAATCAGTCAGTGTATTCACTTGTTTATCAGAAGAGATAAAAGTTGATGTGGGTGCTGGAACATCGACTTTTTTGGGTTTCGTTGATGTGCTTAATGCACTAACAGATCAAAAAGGGGGAATTAGCACTTCAAGCACATCAACTGCCGTTCTTTCGCTTGAAATCACGATGCCCCTATATTAGTGGTTTTGACTTAAATCAAACTTAATCGAGTTTGATATCATTAAGATTTTGCAGCTCTAAGCGTTGATCCATTAAGTCTTTCACTAATGGCGTCAAAATTAATTCCATTGCCAATGACATTTTTCCACCGGGGACAACCAGTGTGTTGACGCGTGACATAAATGATCCTTGGATCATGTTGAGATAATAAGGAAAATCAACATTATTAATACCGCGAAAGCGGATGACTAAAAAGCTTTCATCTAGGCTGGGTATGTCTTTTGCGCTAAAGGGGTTTGAGGTGTCCACGGTCGGCACGCGTTGAAAATTAATATGAGTCCGTGAAAATTGTGGCGTCATGTGCTTAATATAATCATCCATACTGCGCACAATCGACCCCATGACTTTTTCACGGCTATGGCCTCTATCGTTTGTATCGCGAATGATCTTCTGGATCCACTCTAAATTAACAATTGGTACCATGCCAATCAGCAGATCGACATGTTTAGCCACATCAGCATCTTCAGTTACCACACCACCGTGAAGACCTTCGTAATAGAGCATATCGGTATTGGCAGGTAAATCACGCCATTGAGTAAATGTGCCCGGCATTTGATTAAATGGCACGGCTTCGTCAAACGTATGCAAGTAACTGCGAGTTTGACCATTACCTGTGTTGCCGTAGCTGGTAAAACACTCTTCGAGTTTTTTGAAATTATTCGCTTCGGGTCCAAAATAACTCAGATTACGATTTTCAGCCTGTGATTTTCTAATTAACACTTCCATCTCAGCGCGAGTGAAATTGTGAAAACTATCACCTTCAACAAATGCGGCATTAATACCCAGCTGTCTAAAAATATGAATGAAGGCAGTTGTAGTTGTGGTTGTGCCAGCACCGGAAGAGCCGGTTACAGCAATAATAGGATGTTTTGCTGACATGTTATTTGCCTAGGTAATGTGTGGACGCGAAAAAACCAGTCACTAGTTATACGGTAATCTTTACCCGTGGGTCAATTATTCAAGGGTAACAATGTGATCATTTTGTCGCAAAATCAGTGTTTTTGTATTGTATCTAGTCGAAAGACGGACGTGAAATGTGTTCCCGTTGCCGAATGGCAATAGACTCATCATCTTCACTGAATTCAACCACTAACTCGCCTTTTTTGAGCGCAAGCTTACATTGTTCTATTGCTCTGGTTAATTGTTGCTCGTTGGCGTCACTAAAACTGCCATCTTCAAGTTGTGATAATAGATACTCTTTTATCATACGTTGAAGTACTTCTTGAGGTAATGAGAGTAACGCTTCATAAGGCACAAGCATGGTGTATTCCTATTAATGACTTAGTGAAGAAGATAATCCGTCTGGCTCGGTTAGCGTATTTTCTTCAGAGAAAATAAACTCGATGACACGTTGCTCAAGATAAAAATGTGGCTTCCAAGGCCAGCCGCCAGCAATAAATCCCACATGACCACCAAACTCATGTAACTCATATTCAACCATTGGCGATAATTGATCTTGGGTCGGGATCACTTCAGCGGTCATAAAAGGGTCGTCTTGAGCGTGGATAACCAGTGTGGGCTTAGTTATATACTGTAAATAACCTAGGCCGCTAGCTTGCTGATAGTAGTCATTAACGTCAGTAAAACCGTGTAATGGTGCTGTCACTTTATCGTCAAATAAATAAAAGGTGTTGAGCATTTTGAGCTGCTCTTTTGTGATCGGCATTTGTTCGGTTAAATCTGTAGTATTAATTTTATCGAGCATTTTTTGCTGTAAACGTTTAATCAAAAAACGTTGATAGAGAGTTGAAAAGCCACTCTCCAAGCGTTTGGCACAAGCTCCTAACGTTAACGGTGCTGATACCACTACAGCACGTTCGAGTAAGCTATTTTGCTGAGTACTACCTTGATATTTTGCCAATACATTACCGCCCAAGCTGTAACCTACAGCATAAAGCGGTGAGTCCGGATAATAGTGTTTGAGTTGCCCTAGGGTATAGGCTAAGTCGTTAACATCGCCGCTATGATAACTGCGAGCTAAGCGATTAGGCTCACCTGAACAGCCGCGATGATGATGGACAACAGCTGCCAGCTTGGCTTTTTTGGCTTCAATCAGCATTCTGCGTACATAGTGAGATTCTGTGTTACCTTCAAGACCATGAATAATTACTAAGATAGGCTGGCCATTCTGGGCCTGTCCTAACCAATCTAAGTCGACAAAATCGCCGTCAGGTAGCTCTTGCCTTTGCCGAAATGTTATTGGTTTGGCCACTTTAAATAGGAATGGTAGAATCGTTTGCACATGCGGGCTAGCAGCCCACCAGGGCGGAGTGAACAAGGTTTTCATAGACGGAATATTTCTGTAATTGTTTGTGAAAATTTAAACGTATGTTTAAATGTTACTCATGCCACTCTACCACATAAAAAATATAGACAACAATAAACTCAAGGGGAAGTAAATGAAGCGGCGTACCTTTCTCACTGGTGCTTTTGCTGGAACGGCTGCATTAGCATTAGGCGTTAATTTATATTTGCCAAACATCACAACTTCTTCGGAGGATATTCATCACCGCGTATTATTTGGTGTGTTGATCCCGGTATTCCTAGATGGCGCATTGCCTGAGGTTCCTAGTCAGAGAGAGCTTGCTATTAATCGCACTCTGGATGCTATCTCACAATCAATTACCCACCTGCCTGTTGAACAGCAGCAAGAGTTGATGGAGTTATTAAATTTACTCGAAGGTCGTTTAGGATTGTTGCTACTCAGTGGCAGTATGACGCCGCTGTTAATGCGAGAACCTCAGCAATTGATCGACATGCTAGAGTTTTGGCGTCATAACTATTTAGACATGTTAACCACCGCTTATGGCGGATTACGTGAATTGATTATGGCAAGCTATTACGCCTGTCCAGAGCATTGGGGAAATTTACGTTATGTAAAACCCACTTTCTTGGTGCCTAACGCGCATTAATCCTACTGTATAGGGAGTATTACCTTGGCCATTATTGATCCTATTATTACTGGTTTAAGCGCGGGTTGGCATCATATCGATGCGAGCACCTTAGAGATCGATCGTCACTTTGACGCGGATGTGGTTATTGTGGGAACCGGTGCGGGTGGCGGTACTGCAGCAGAAATACTCACAGAAGCTGGCTTAAAAGTGATTATGATTGAAGGCGGGGCGCTCAAATCATCGACAGACTTTGATATGGAAGAGCGCCACGCTTATCCTAATCTATACCAGCAGGCTGCTGCGATGAAAACGGCAGATAAAGGCATTGGTATATTCCAAGGTCGTGCAGTAGGTGGTTCAACCACAGTCAATTGGACTACAGCTATTAGAACGCCGGAACAAACATTGGCTTTTTGGGAACAAGAAAAGTCGGTCAAAGGGTTATCTTCGCAAGTGTTACTGCCGTGGTTTGAGTTAATGGAAAAACGCCTCAATATTGAACAATGGCAATATGAACCTAACCGTAATAACGGTGCATTACGCGAAGGTTGCGAAAAATTAGGTTGGGATTACACCGTCATCAAACGTAATGTTAAAGGCTGTTGGAATACTGGTTATTGCGGTATGGGTTGTCCTGTTAATGCTAAGCAATCAATGTTGGTTACCACCATACCCGCAGCGCTTGATAAAGGCGCTACGCTAATTTCACGCGCCAGAGTGATTAAGCTTGAGCATAAAGGTGATAAAGTTGTCGGCTTAACCGCGCAGGCTTTAACGCAAGGCTTAAAGCCCACGTCGGTGAACATCACTTTCAGTGCCAGGCATTATATTTTAAGTGCCGGTGCGATTCATACCCCGACTATTTTAATGCGTTCTAATACCCCCGATCCGCACAAACAATTAGGCAAAACCTTCTTACACCCTTCATTGTTGTCAGGCGGGATATTTGATGAGCAAATTAATGGCCACAGTGGAGCGCCACAATCTATCTATTCCGATGAATTTGTCTGGCATGATGGCGCTGCTGGAGAGCTAGGTTATAAACTTGAAGTTGCCCCTGTTCATCCGGTATTAATCGCGTCAAAAACCATTGGTTATGGCGTTAGTCACGCCCAGTTAATGGCTAACTTTAACCAAATGCAGGTGACCATTGCGCTTATACGTGATGGTTTCAATCAGCAATGTCCTGGTGGTCAGGTTCGGTTAACTGATAACGGCTTTGCATTAGATTATCCTTTAGGCCAAGGTTTCTGGGATGGTGCTCGTCGAGCATTTTTGTCGATGGCTGAGTTACAATTTGCTGCTGGTGCTAAAAAAGTATTACCAATGCACGATGGCTTGTCATTTTTAAACTCATGGAGTGAAGCAAAGCAGGCTATCAATGATGTCGATTTAGGCTTACTAAAAACCATCGTTGCGTCGGCTCATGTTATGGGCGGCTGTGCTATGGGTGAAGATAAAACGCTGTCAATGGTTGATACCTTTGGTAATTCACATTACCTGGAAAACTTATCTGTGATGGATGGTTCGGTATTTCCAACCAGTTTGGGGGCTAATCCTCAATTGTCTATTTATGGCCTTGTCGCCCGAAATGCGACAGCATTAGCACAAAAATTGACTCAAACTAGCTAGCTGAACGGCTTGGTATGCCGTAGCATGGCGGTATATCAACGTACGGCAAGTCGCTAAACCAGATGATGGGTTATGAGTGAGTAAGGCCTGTTTGGGTGGTCAACTCAGTCATAATGCTTTCATCTAAGCCAAATAAGCGAAGGTAGTGTTGTATATTGCTCGGCTCAGTATTATCAGGTTCAGTATCTAACGTTTTTCCCTGCAGTAAGTTCAATTTGTGCAATAACATGTACTGAGATTTACGTTCCATAATGAGCTCAACATCGAGCATTTTTTGATATTCTTCACCGTCTAAGTATGCTTTAGCAATCCGCCGTAATCGTCGATAAGGTTGCAACACATTTGCTTCCCATTGATCTACAATACCCGTCAATAATTCCCACAGTTGTGGCGTCAACACATAATGCTGTTGATCAAGGTATTGAGCCAATAATAAAATATTCACATTTACTTGGTAAGTGTCTTGTAAGTTTATGTAAAAATTGGGATTAGTTGAGTAATTTTGTTCGCAATCATGCCAAATTAAATAGCTAAATGTTTGCTGGTGAGAAGGCCGCGACATACAGTATCCCTTACAGCCTTAAGTGGTGTGAGTTAACACCACTTAAGGCTTGAATAAAATAAAACTAACTGTTTATTGAAAATCTTGCTCGAAAAGCTCTATCTGCTCTTGAATGTCTAACCAATGCATTTCACTTTCATCCATAGCTTGAGTCAGCGTAGTCCGTTCGTTGAGAACATTGGTCATTTTAGCTTTGTTCTCGGCTTCGTATAAGCTGCCATCGGCTAACTCAATTTCTAATTCGGCTAATCTGGCATTAATTTTTTGCTGTTGAGTTTCTAACTTTACTTGTTGTTTTTTCAGCGGCGATACTTTCTGACGTAATTCAGCTTCCATTCTTTTTTGCTGTTTTTTATCAACTGCATCACCGCCAGTGCCAACATCTGTTTTGTTGTTGGCTTGTGCTAGTTTAGCGGCATCGAGCAACCATTGATGATAGTCATCTAAGTCACCGTCAAAAGGTGTTACAACACCTTGGTCAACTAAGTAATAATCACTACAACTTAAGCGTAATAGGTGACGATCGTGTGACACGATGACCATTGCACCCTCAAAGGTTTGCAATGCCATGGTGAGTGCGTGACGCATCTCTAAATCTAAATGGTTGGTCGGTTCATCTAGTAATAGTAAATTTGGACGCTGCCAAACCACTAATGCTAATACTAGGCGGGCTTTTTCGCCGCCAGAAAACGGCCGTACTGGCGATAAGGCCATATCACCATTAAAGCCAAACCCGCCTAAAAAGTTGCGTAATTCTTGTTCGCGAACACTTGCTGGTGCAAGTCTTACTAAGTGTTGCATTGGAGAGTCATCAAGCGTTAAAAATTCAACTTGATGCTGAGCAAAATAACCAATATTCAATCCTGGGTTAGGTTGGTATTTACCCGTTTTAGCTTGTAATTGCCCTGATAACAGTTTGATCAGTGTCGATTTACCGGCACCATTTCTACCTAACAAACCAATACGCGCACCAGGGACTAGGTTTAACTCAACCTGTTTCAGGATGGTGTTATCTTCATAACCAATAGAGACATTTTCCATTACCACTAATGGGTTAGGTAGCGCTTCTGGTTCTCTAAAGGCCATTTGAAATGGATTGTCTACTTGTGAGGGCAACAAATCGGCCATGCGTTCGAGGGCTTTTAAGCGGCTTTGTGCTTGTTTAGCTTTACTGGCTTTATAGCGGAAACGATCAACAAATGACTGCATATGTGAGCGTTCTTTTTGTTGACGCTCAAAGGCGACTTGTTGCTGGGCCATTCGTTCGGCGCGTACTCGTTCAAAAGAAGAGTAATTACCTTTGTAGTAATTTAGTTTGTGATTTTCAACATGAACAATTTCACCAACAATGCCATCGATAAAGTCACGATCGTGACTGATCAAAATGAGTGTCCCTTGATAAGATTTTATCCAACCTTCTAACCAATACATGGTATCTAAGTCTAAGTGGTTGGTTGGCTCATCGAGTAACAATAAGTCTGAACGACATAATAGTGCTTGGGCTAAGTTGAGGCGCATACGCCAACCACCAGAGAAGCTTTTTACTGGGTTACTTTGGTCTGCATCTTTAAACCCTAAGCCCGCTAATAGCGCGCCTGCTCGCGCTTTAATGGCATAGCCGCCAATAGCATCAATTTTGCCGTGAATAAGCGCAATGGCATTACCGTTATTGTCGGTTTGGGCTTTCTCTAGTTGGGCTTCTAAATCACGGTATTCAGTGTCACCGTCGAGGACATACTCTAGAGCCGACACATCTAATGCCGGTGTTTCCTGCGCAACAGAGGCAACTTGCCAGCCTGAGGGGAAACTAAATTCACCCTTATCTAGATGTAAATGACCCAAAATCAAGGCAAGCAATGATGATTTACCTGTACCGTTGGCGCCGACAAGGCCAACCTTGTGTCCGGGATAAATCGTCAGTGAGGTTTCATCGAGTAAGGTTTTACTGCCGCGAATTAACTGAGCTTGGCTTATGTTGATCATTAATTACAACTTGATACTTAAGAATAGAATAATGGTGCAGATAATATCGCATCTACGATTTATTTCCCACAATCACGGGACTCATGTGGGCTAATCATGGCAAAATAGGCGTATAAATCAGGTAAAGACCTTATTGAGTTAACCGCTCATTCAGTAAACACTAAGTTGAGTAAATCATGACCAAAATTAAAAAGCGTTTTGTTGCAGGGGCTAAATGCCCTAAATGCAGTGCTAAAGACAGTATTTTATTGTTTAAAGAAAATGGAATTGAAACGGTTGAATGTACTGACTGTGATTATCGTGAGCAACAAACGGATATTAAAGTGCCTCAAAAAACCAGTGGTAGCATGATCGGGGTATTCAAACCTGATTAACGTGGCGTGGCATCTCAACGCAGATGAAGAGTTGAGTTAGTTACTCATATATTCATCTGGTTGTGTTTCAGCAGATATCTTCATTTTATGTTTAGTTAATATCTGGATAACATTAGTATTATTTTTAATTAGGCCGTTGAAGCGTGTAGTAATTTCTTGTAATTCTAGGCCGTAACTTGGGTCGTCTCTAGGTTTAGTTTGCCAGTAACGCTTACGATCCAATTTTTGTATTTCGCTAGCCCGTAAAATTTCAAAATAGCTGTTTTCTTGATTTAAGCGATAAATTTCACCATCAAGTAGCTGCAGTAATTTCTCTTTAGAAATGGTTTGTTTATTGAGTATTGCTTCTAAGGGATCTTGTTTGAGCTCGCGCTTGTCCGAGTCAACCTCAGTGGTTATACCCAATTGGTATTCAATTTTATGTTGGCTATATTCCTGAGGGCAAGCTGTTTGGCTGAAAACGACTTTTTCATCCATCATGCATTTGTAAATAGTATTGGCTTGAGCAGTAAAAGTGCTCATGGCGAGTACGATGAATAACAGTCTTTTTGCCATGCGGCCACACATCCTTTTGTCATCACTATTACGATTTTGATATCACATGTTTACGTTTTCGACACTAGGCCTTGTCGATGATGCATTCAGCCTCACAGTTGACAACCATGTCTAGCTGCTAATGGTAAGCAATCACCGGTTACGTATTTTGGCTAAAGGTATTGTTTTTTACTGTATCTCGCCAACTCACTTATTTAACTAGTGTTTTGATGAGCTTATGTACTTAAACCGATTAGCATTTTTTAACGCTACGCAAGTAAGACATTACCCATACTCGTTACCGGATATTGAATACTCGGCAATCATACTTTGCTAACTATATAACTATAATCACGTCGATAATACTATTCTAACGCTTAAATATGGTTCAATTTTATCGATAAAACCAGTTTTTTGACAATGGAAATCTCAATAAAATAAAAAATCTTTGTTTTTTATTTTATTGAGTTAAGCCAAAAAATAATGTTTTTTTAGCGAAGCGTGCTATGTGCCTAACTTGAATGACGAGAAAATGACACGTTGTCTATCAAGCGCGCTTTGCCGAGATACGCCGCCCCAATAACCACTAGCTCACTGTCAGCTGCCGTTACTTGGCGTAATGTATTGGCATTTCTCACTTCGAGATAATCAGGAGTAAAACCAACTGTTATAAGTCGTTTTTTGGCAATTGAGATAGCTTGTTGTATTGCTTCACCGCGTTGAATTGCGTTAACAATACTGTCTAATGCTTGTTTTAATGTTGCTGCTGAGTGTTTTTCTTCAGTGGTTAAATAGCCATTACGAGAGCTCATCGCAAGACCCGACGCTTCTCGGATAGTTTCCACTCCAATTACATCGATTGGCATCGATAAATCTTCAACCATGGTTTTGATAATCATCAATTGTTGAAAATCTTTACGGCCGAATAAGGCGATATCAGGTTGAACAATATTAAACAATTTGGAAACTATAGTGGCCACACCACGAAAATGACCTGGGCGGCTTGCACCGCATAATTCATCACCAATTTCTGGTACTTCAATAAATGTTTGCTGTGCCAATCCTTTGGGATAAATAATCTCAGGTGTTGGAGTGAAGAGTAGTTCTGTTCCGGCAAACATTAGCTTTTCGCTATCTTGTGCGAGTGTGCGTGGGTAACCCTCTAAGTCTTCATTGGCACTAAATTGCATCGGATTAACAAAAATAGATACCACCACATGGTCTGCGCGCTTTTTAGCTTCATTCACTAAGGTAATGTGACCTTGGTGTAAGTTACCCATAGTAGGCACAAAAGCAACCGTTTCGCCTTTGCTGCGCCAAGTCTTAACATGTTCGCGAATGGTTGAGATAGCGGAAGTGGTTATCATTTTCTGTTCGAACCTTAATAAAAACAATGTAGTCATTGATGTAGATTTAATGATTAGCCTCAAGCCGAATAAGAGCTAGGGTAATCGATAACAACGGGTTTATTTCGCATCTGCAAATCAAACTTGCCGTTTGTGTTGCTAACGAAGGTGCATTGACTCATCAACTGTCGATCTATTGTAAGTCAATGCAACGTAGATAGCAGAGCAAAAATGATAATAAATTTATATTATCAAGATGTTATATTAATTAAAGGTATGTTCTTCCGCTGGGAATGTGCCGTTAGCAACTTCATCAATATAAGCTCTGATAGCCGAACGGATTTCGCCGGTTTGTTTGAGATAGTTTTTTGAAAAACGGGGAATGTAGCCACTCGAAATGCCTAAAACATCGTGCATAACAAGAATTTGGCCATCGGTGTCAGCTCCAGCGCCGATACCGATAACTGGAATGGTTAGTGCTTCAGTAATGGCTTTAGCCAGGGAGGCTGGAATACACTCAACCACTAATAATTGCGCACCAGCAGCTTGCAATGCTTTAGCTTCATCTAGAATGCGTTGCGCGTTATCAGCGTCGCGACCTTGCACTTTAAATCCGCCAAAAACGTTCACCGACTGTGGCGTTAATCCTAGGTGAGCACAAACTGGAATACCACGTTCGGTTAACATTTTTACGCTTTCAAGTAACCAATGTCCGCCTTCTAATTTAACCATGCTGGCACCTGCCTGCATTAATATTGCAGCGTTAGTCATGGTCTGTTCTGGGGTGCTATAGCTCATAAACGGCATGTCTGCGATGAGTAATGCGTGCGAAACACCACGTTTGACACAAGCGGTATGGTAAGCAATATCGGCAATGGTTACTGGTAAGGTATCGTTATGGCCTTGAAGCACCATACCGAGTGAATCACCCACTAGAAGTACATCAACACCTTCACTGTCAAATGCGCCGGCAAAGCTAGCGTCATAAGCCGTTAATGCGGTGAACTTTTTACCTTCTTGTTTGAACTTGATTAGGGTCGAACTGGTGACTTTTGACATAGTAGACTCTTAAAACAATATTGAAATACTAAAAGCTGAGCTTAATCTTCTGTCTGTTAAGATCAACTTTAATCGATAAGCTTTTGTAATTCATCACGCATTGCCACACTAATAAGGCTTTCAAGGCTTGTATTACAAGGCAATGTTAGCGCTGGTGCAATGTCTGCTAATGGAACTAACACAAAACTGCGTTGCTTCATGCCGTAATGAGGCACACAAAGTCGAGGTTCGTTGATGTGTTGTTGACCATAGAGTAACAAATCTAAATCTAAGGTACGAGGTCCCCAGTGTTCAAGTCGTACACGCCCTTGTTGTTGCTCGATTTCTTGTAAGGTATCGAGTAACTCAATGGGCAATAGCGAGGTTTCAAACCCCGCGACAGCATTGACATAATCTGGCTGAATAACATCACCCATGGGCTTGGAACCATAATATGCTGACACCGTAAAAGTGTTGTTTATTGCCAATGCCTTTAGCGCCAATACTGCAACATCGAGTTGTTGTATTGGCTCAGCTAAATTAGCGCCTATGGCAACATAAACTTGAACCGCCATTGTTATTCTTCTGCTGGCTTGGCTGCTGGTTTACGGCGACGCTTACGCTGTGGTGCATTTCTGTTACGATTATTGCTGCCTTTGATGCTTTTAGCTATGTCGCTACGGTCAGTTTCATCAGCTTCTACAAACGCTTTCCACCACTCAGCTATCTTGGCAATATTACCCATTTCAACTTCACCGCGCAGTAGCAGTAAATCATAAGCTGCTCTGAATTTAGGGTGCTCTAGTAGTTTAAATGCTCGAGTGCCTTGACCGCGTTCTAATCGTAACTGCAATTGCCAAATGTCGCGTGCTGGAGTGCTAAATCGGCGTGGTAAGCTAATTGTTAGACACTGTTTTTCAAGCACATCACCCATTGCAGCAACATATGCATCGTAATGAGTTAAGCCGCTTTCAATGGCAATATCATCAGCTCGTTGCTTAACGGGATACCACAAGATTGCCGCAAAGAAAAATGCCGGAGTCACGGTTTTATCTTCGCTAACACGGATATCGGTATTACGCATAACGACTTGGAGCATTTTAGCGGCATACCCTTTAGGCGACTCTTCAATTAATGCACCGACTTGTGGGAACAAGGGCGCGAATAAACCAAAACGTTGCATCATGTGGTAATTAGCTTCTGCTTTACCGGCAAAAAACAGTTTCAATACTTCTTCATACATGCGCGCAGCAGGAATATCTGCTAGCAATGGAGCAAGGGCTTTGATGGGATCCGCTGTCACGGCATCGATTTGCATATCAAGTTTCGTCGCAAAACGAACAGCACGAAGCATACGCACCGGGTCTTCGCGGTATCGCGTGTCTGGGTCGCCAATAAGCTTAATCGTTCTAGCATTGAGATCGTTTATTCCACCACCATAGCTGCGAATAGAATAATCACTAATATCATAGTAGAGCGCGTTAATGGTGAAGTCACGGCGCTCAGCATCTTCATCGATCTCACCGTAGACGTTATCGCGTAACAAACGGCCTTCAGCGTTGGATTTTGATACTTTATCATTGCTTTCACTGTGGTGACCGCGGAAAGTGGCAACCTCAATGACATCACGACCAAAAACGATATGCGCCAGTCTAAAGCGACGGCCGACTAAGCGACAATTGCGGAATAACTTTTTAATGTCATCTGGGGTGGCATTAGTGACGACGTCAAAATCTTTCGGTTCAAGACCTAATAGAATGTCACGTACTCCACCGCCCACTAAATAAGCTTTGTAGCCAGATTTATTAAGACGATAAAGTACTTTTAGTGCATTTTCACTAATTTGACGACGTGAAATTGAGTGACCATCTCTGGAGATAATATCCAGACGTAAGCCATCTTCTTGAATGGGTTCTTCAAGGACTGGAGCTACTTTGTTGTTTTCAAATAGCTGTTTACAGAATTGGCTAATACGGCGAAAAATAATACACCTCGAAATGCTATAATAATTTGATTAAAAATCTGGCGGGTATAATACATTAAATGTGACCGAATGAGTATACGTACAGTTGCGCTAAAAAGGGCTTAATGCAATAACTTATGTCAGTTAATGACGATACCTAGTTGTTTATTGTCGATAAGACAATTTCTTTTTGTGCAGGAATCGTGCTTAGGTCAAATTGTTCAACAGCCTGTTTAAGCATCACTTCTACCGAATCTACATCGACAGCTTTTTGGCCTAAAAAGGTCAGTGCCGCATTAATACTGGCTTGAGGGTGAATGACATCTATGGCTGGAGCATAATTCTGCTTGGATAATTTAAAGCCTTTCTCGGCACAAACTAACGGCAAATGTAGCCAATCAGGTGGCGTAAATTCCAATTGGGTAAACAAACTTATTTGTCGGCAACTGGCTTCAAGTAAATCACAACCTCTGACCACTTCAGTTATGCCTTGATACGCATCGTCGAGTACAACGGCGAGTTGGTAAGCATACAAACCATCACTGCGTTTAATAATAAAGTCTTCTTCGGCGAAAGCTTTATCAACCATCACCGAGCCTTGAAGTTTATCAACAAAATGATCAATTTTAACGTGATTACGAATTCGAATTGCGCCGTGTGTCAGTCTAGGCTGAAGTCGGCCACAACGGCCGTCATACACTCCGCCGCTGGTTTGAATTATTTTACGTGTGCATTGGCAATAATAAGCAAGATCACTGGCGATAAACGCTTCAATTTGATCTTGATAAGCCTGATATCGTTGCTGTTGAAATAGTACGGTTCCATGCCAATGTAAGCCGTAGGCATCGAGTGTTCTAAGGATGTTATCGCTTGCACCGGGGACTTCGCGTGGCGGGTCGATATCTTCTATGCGGACAAGCCATTGGCCTTGTTGACTGTGCGCGCGAAGATAACTGCCTAATGCAGCAATGAGTGAGCCAAAATGCAGTGAACCTGATGGTGAGGGCGCAAAACGTCCGATATAGGATGGGGGAATCATGTTATAGCGTTGTTTTTCGTTAACATCGTATTGTTATTATCGTCAGTTAATGCGACAACACAATAGCCTTGTTAATTTGTTAATTTGTTAGTGGGTAAATAAAGTCAATAAAAAGGGCGAGATAATCTCGCCCTAATCAATAACGGGTTAACCCGCCATTTGTTTTTCTTTTATTTCAGCTAGCGTTTTACAATCGATACATTGATCGGCTGTAGGGCGAGCTTCAAGTCGACGGATACCAATTTCTACGCCACATGAGAAGCAGAAACCAAAATCGTCTTCTTTGATCAACTGTAAAGTCTTTTCAATCTTTTTGATCAATTTACGTTCTCTGTCACGAGCGCGTAATTCTAAGCTGAATTCTTCTTCTTGTGCTGCACGGTCGACAGGATCAGGAAAGTTTGCAGCTTCATCTTGCATGTGAGTTAACGTACGGTCGACTTCTTCACGCAATTGGTTACGCCATGCTTCGAGGATCAATGTAAAGTGACCACGTTGCTTGGTATTCATATACTCTTCACCAGCCGATTCCTGGTAAGGATCTACTCCAGCGATAGCGAGTACGCCAAGTTTTTTCGTGCCTTGAGGCATAACGCATCTCCTGTAATCATTTGCGTTTTAAGGACGTCTTAAATTTATGGCCGCTATCTATACCAGAAACTCTATAGCGTGGCAAATTTTTTACTTGTTATTTAATTTTTATTTTGATCTACAGCATGACTTTACAAGCTGAAGTGATCAGGCTTCCCTGTGGCGAAAGCGCTGTTTTATAAGCTAGCACTTCAACGCCATTTGCTACGGCTTGTTCAAGTAAGTCTGCATATTGTGGATCTATATGTCGCGCGGGTTTAACACTCGTGATGCCACTGTGCTGCACCACAAATAATAAAACAGCACGATGGCCTAATTCCACCATGTGGATGAGTTCTCGCAGATGCTTTTGTCCACGAGTGGTTACGGCATCGGGGAAGTAACCCATTTTATCTTCTAGTAAAGTACAACTCTTCACTTCAATATAGCACTCTGGCCGGTTTTGGCTAGTGAGCAAGATATCGATGCGGCTATTTTCACTGCCATACTTTACTTCGCGTTTTAAATGCTCGTAACCTAATAGTTCGGTAATCACTTGCCGATTAATCGCTTCTTCTGCAAGAGCATTGGCTCGCCCGGTATTAATCCCGATATAATGCTGCTGATCTGTCTGCATTAATTCCCATGTGTGGGCATATTTTCGTTTTGGATTGTCGGAGCTGGAAAACCACACCTTTTCACCAGGGAATAAGCAATTTTTCATTGAACCAGTATTTGGGCAATGAATCGTGATTTCTTGCCCGTTAGGTAGCATGATATCGGCAAGAAAGCGTTTGTATCGTTTAATTAATACACCGGATTCTAATTCGGGAGTAAATTTCATCGATGACTCATCTAATGAGTTGATTTACAACAATGCTAACAAACTTTAGCTTGGTTTATCGATTATGTTTTGTCTACACTACTGCCATTAGCTCGTGATTAAGCTCGAGCATTGGTGTTATTTGGCTTACTACAAGGGATTATTATGAATATTATGACCGTTACGCTCACCACCGAAGCCCCTGCAGAACATTGGGGTAAAGCTGATGTGACTTACCAAGGTACTAAGGCAACAATCCATCTATCGGGTAGCGATGAACTGCGTCAAGTGCAGATGGCCGCAAGAAAAATCCGCAATCAAGGCATTAATTATGTGCAGCTAGACGGTGGCTTATGGACCCTGAATTCACAGTGGGCATTTGCACAAGGTTTTGCCACGGCTAAAGCAGGATACCAAGTGGACTGGTGTGGTAGTGACGCCGATAAAGAAACGTTGAATCAACGTGCCGTAGCGGCCCAGTTTGCGCGCAAATTGATCAATGATACTCCAGAAGATTTATCGCCTTTATCGTTAGCTAATCAAGCGGCGTCTTGGCTAAAAAATATTGGTGGTGACCATGTCAGTTTTAACATTATTGAAGGCCATGAATTATTAGAAAAAAAATGGGTCGGTATTCATGCTGTGGGTCGTGGTAGTGAACGTCCTCCTGCATTGTTAGAGCTTGATTTTAATCCGTTAGGCGCAGATGCTCCAGTCTCTGTTGCCTTAGTGGGTAAAGGTATTACGTTTGACTCAGGCGGCTATAGCTTGAAGTCGTCAGAAGGTATGTTAGCGATGAAGTGTGACATGGGCGGTGCTGCCACTGTTACTGCTGCATTGGGATTAGCCATGAAGGCTGGTTTGAACAAACGCGTTAAGCTATTTTTGTGTTGTGCAGAAAACTTAGTTAGCGGTAATGCTTTCAAGCTGGGTGATGTTCTAACCTACAAAAACGGCACCACGGTTGAAATTGTTAATACTGATGCTGAAGGACGTTTAGTGCTAGCCGATGGTTTACAAGCTGCATCAGAAACGGGCGCAGGCTTAATTATTGATGCTGCAACGTTAACCGGCGCTGCTGTGATGGCTGTGGGCTCAAATTATAACGCCATTTTTTCACCACAAAAGGCGACATTACAGCTTGCACAGCAATGTGCTGAAGCCGTTTCTGAAAACGTATGGCCATTGCCGTTAGATGCTTGGCATAAAGATATGTGTCCATCAGCTTATGCTGATACTGCAAACAGTCGCCCAGTTAAAGGTGGCGGTGCAGGTGGCGCATCAAACGCGGCCGGTTTCTTATGGCGTTTTGTATCACCAAATGCGAATTGGTTACACGTTGATCTCGCAGGTGCTTTTGAATCATCAGCGTCGGCGCTATGGGCCGCTGGTGCGACAACACATGGCGTATTGACCATTGCTGAGTTATTAAAAGACTAGTCATCAATTGTAATTAACATTAAACCGTCGCTCACATTCTGTGGTGACGGTTTTTATTTTTGCCGTAACGGCCAACTTTCTAATATCGTGTAGTTAACGTTATGGTGGTGGCCAGTCGATTGATATAAGTGCAAATGGCTTGGCGCGATGATGAGCTGAGTGTCCTTTACCACGGCTGGTAAAGAAGCTGTTGTCACCCCACGAAATAGACTAATGTGCGGAACATAATCGTATTGACTGATGGCTAGATGGTGAGTTTTTGCAATGTTCTTAATGTCATTCGCCATAGTGTTTAATGATGTACTCGCTTGTCCTTTTAAACAGATTAATTGTGCTGTTTGCCACCAAGCGAAGGTGTCGATAACTTGACTGAAAGTTGTTTTAGGCATCTGATTTATTGCTTCATAGATTTTTGAACAAGTGGTCGGATCTATTTGACCGAAAAAGCCTAATGTTATGTGTAAGTTGTGTGCTAAAGTGGCTACTGAATTTGTATTTATTTTAGTTATAAGTGTTTGTTGTAGATGTAATATTTTATCTATTTGTGGTTTGTCTACGCTAAAGCCGACAAATAATCTTGCTGACGAAGGTGTTCGCATCCGGTTGGCCCTATTATTTATTGAGCTGAAACATAAACGTTGATAGATTAACAATACTACTGATTTTAAAAACATATCGTGGTTTCAGTTAACTACCTAATCAATATAGTGCTTATAGTTAGCGCTTATAGTTAGCGATATGGCATCCACAAGATAACTGATTTTATTCCCAAGCAAATTGAATTGCTAACCTTGAATGAGTTGATGAATGGCCGATAGCACCCAGCAACTATTGAAAAGTGTTTTTACAAATGGACCTATTGAGGGTAGTAATACTTCGGTGTTATCACTGCTTAATCAAGCATTACAATTAGTCTGTCAAAGGCTAGAATGCAGCGCTGCATTTGTGTTGACGAGTCAATATGATAAATTATTTGCCGTCGATACTGATATTATCGACACTTCAGAGCAACAATGTGTCAGTCATTTTGGTGCTTCACCAGCATCAGAAGCGCTGTTTAACCAGCATTTACAAGATAATTTGTCACTGTGCGAATCATTATTTAACAGTTATCAAGCAATCATTTATCCTCATTCCCCAGAGCAATCATTTACCGCTGACGAAAATCGACTCCTTACACCGCTTTTAGGCATCTTTAATCAACTCGATATTGATTGTAAGCATCTTGCTCTGAGTCCTGTTTTGCATGTTGGCAATGTTAAAGTTGTTTTAGGCACTATGTGTGCATCCGATGCAAACACAGTAGTGAGTCAGCAAGATGATCCTTGTGCGTTTGTGCAAAAGTTACTCGATGATATTGCATATCAATTAGCCTCTTCACTTGAACTTCGTCGTTTATCCGTGCTTTTAGACAGTAAAGATAAACAGTATCAAGAGCTATTTCAGTTACTGCCGATGCCATGTGCGTTGATTGATTTACACAATAATGTTGTATTGCAAAATGATGCGAGTAAACAAAATTTACCCATTACAGTCGGGCAGAGTTTATTTATGTTGCTACGAGAAGATGATCACCCACTATTACTCGATACCTTGCATATCGTTCGAGAAGGTATTTTACGCCAAGCCTGGTGTGAAGTGCCGTTACGAAATGGGGTTCAAATATACTGGTATAAGTTTAGCTTTTGCCATGCACTTAATAAACAGCAACAGTTATTATTAATGATTGAAGATGTCACCGAACGTTATCGACTTGCCGATGAGTTATCGTTTCATTCCAATTATGATGTGCTAACCGGATTACCAAATCGATTACAGTTCGAAAACATGCTTGAAGAGTTATTAAAAGACGACGAACACGCTCCGGCTTGTATTGCCTTTCTCGATCTCGATCAATTTCAAGTGGTAAATGACCTTAGTGGTCATCAAGCGGGTGATGTGTTGCTGCAACAAGTGGCGACTCGCTTAAAACAATTATTACGTAAAGACGATGTGGTTGCGCGTTTAGGCGGCGATGAGTTTGGCTTATTGATGCATTATTCTGATACCGCATCGGCGCAACAAGTGGCAAAACGAATTTGCCAACAGTTGTTTGATCATGAATTTACTTGGAAAGGTATCAAACACAACATTAGTGCCAGCATTGGCATTGCCAAAGTCGATTATGTTGACTCCGATATTTACGGTGTGATGAGCAAAGCTGATGCCGCTTGCCGCTTGGCCAAAGAAGAAGGCCGTAACCGTTGGCATTTTTATAATCCTGACGACCCACAAATGCACATGATGTATAACCAAATGCTGGCATCTGTGGATATTACAGGCGCACTGGCATTAAATCAGTTTGAGCTATTCTATCAATTAATTGAGCCGCTCGATAAACCCGACACTGGCATCCACATGGAAATTCTACTTCGCATGGTGCAGAGTGATGGCCAATATGTATCGCCGGGGGTGTTTTTACCTGCTGCTGAGCGTTATAACTTAGCGCCTCGAGTAGACCGTTGGGTTATCGATAATTTATTGACGTGGGGCGGCAATAATTTAGCTACATGGGAACAGCTTTCCATGGTGTCGGTGAATTTGTCTGCGATGTCACTTGCTGACCAAAAGTTCATGACTTGGCTTGAAATGCGCTTAATGGTTGAACCTGAGCTGGTGAGTAAATTATGTTTTGAAATAACCGAAACTGCAGCGGTAAGCCAATTAGACCAAGCTACCGGATTAATTGAGTTGTTACGACCATTTGGTTGTAAGATTGCATTAGATGATTTTGGTTCTGGTTTTTCTAGCTTTGCATATTTGAAATGTCTTGATGTCGATTACGTTAAAATTGACGGCCAATTTGTAGTGAATTTATGCGAAAACCGCAGTGATAAAGCCATTGTTTCGGCTATTTGTCAGCTCGGAAAAGACATGGGGTTTGAAGTTATCGCAGAGTTTGTTGAAAACACTGATATTGGCGTATATCTGAAAAATATTGGTGTCGATTATGCGCAAGGCTATGCTATTAATAAACCGACACGATTAGCTGAACTACAACACGGTTTACGGACTCCCTGGTTAATCTAAATGAGTAAAATGACTCAATAACTGAGAGCGGTTAATTGCTTTGTTAAAAAGGTAGCCAAATAGGCTTTGAAATAGGCAATTAATGACACCTTGATACAATGTGGGTAAAATGAACCGCAGAAAATAGCCGTAAAAGTTAATCGCGTTGACCTCAAAACAAGTATTGCAGCAGCACCCATCATTGATGCCCACGACATTGCCGATTCACGCGGTACTCGACTCGTTGCGTGTGCAGTTTTCGGCCCATTCACACATTATTATCGAAGCGCCAACCGGTGCAGGTAAATCCACAGCATTACCATTAGCGATGTTAGCCTGGCCTGAAATTCATGGCAAAATTCTGATGTTAGAACCCCGTCGAGTCGCGGCCCGCAATGTCGCTAAGTTTATTGCCCAACAATTGGGCCAAAATGTTGGCCAGCAAGTGGGTTATCGTGTCCGTGGCGAATCAAAAGTCAGCGCAGATACTCGATTAGAAATTGTCACCGAAGGTATTCTGACCCGCATGATCCAACAAGACCCAGAGCTTAGTGGGATTGATGTGATTATTTTCGATGAAATACATGAGCGTCATCTTACGACTGATTTAGGCTTGGCTTTAGCACTGGAAGTGCAGCAATCATTACGTGACGATTTACACATTATTGCTATGTCTGCCACCTTGTCTGGCTTACCGCTAGACACGTTAATGCCCGATGCTGCGCAAATACACAGTGATGGTCGCAGTTTTGAGGTTGAGATTGCTTATCAGCCTTGCCCTGGGCAACAGTTGTGGCTAACACACATGTCCCGCGTGGTTATCGATACCATTTCCGATCCCAATCTAGCGCAATATCAACAGGGCAGCGTTTTGGCGTTTTTACCCGGTAAAGGTGAAATTCGTAAATTAGCTGGATTATTGCGTGAGCGTTTAGATGCATCATGGCTTATTTGTCCTATGTATGGCGACTTGTCGTCAGCGGAGCAAGATCAAGCCATTCGTGCAGCAGAACCGGGTAAACGTAAAATCGTCCTCGCGACTAACGTGGCTGAATCGAGTTTAACGATTGAAGGCATCACCCTTGTTATAGACAGCGGTTATCGACGTGAAGCGAGTTTTAACCCTAAAACCGGCGTGACACGCTTAGGGCTTAAGCGCATTAGCCAGGCATCGGCTATTCAACGTAGTGGCCGAGCAGGGCGCTTAGCTGCGGGTTATTGCGTGCGGTTATGGAGCCAAGAAGAACAAGGGCGCATGCGCAAAGTCGATGAGCCAGAAATCACGCAAGCGGAACTGACTTCTATGGCACTTGATTGTGCCAGTTGGGGCGCTAAATCATTTGCTGAATTATCATTGCTCACACCACCGCCGCCGATCCATGAACAAGTCGCATGGCGATTACTTATTCAACTTGAATTAATTGATCCACAACGTAAATTAACGTCACTTGGCCGAGAGGCTTATGCATTAGGTTGTCATCCGCGCTTAGCGCATATGCTGCTCAAAGCTAAGCAACTTGCCTTGCACGACAATCAGCCGCAACTTTGCCTGCTGGCTTGCGTATTAGCAGGCATTATTGAAGCCCGTGGACTACCGAAAAAAGGCGCTGATATTCATCATTATTTGACCGAGGCTTTGCAGGGGCAAATTAAACAGCAAGTTAGGCAATGGCAACAATCTTTGGCGATATCGGGTCAGGTCAATGAGGCAATACGTAATGCATCGACTCGTGATATAAGCTATTTGTTAGCACTTGCTTACCCTGATCGTATTGCCAAAGCTCGAGGCCATGAAGGCTTTTTATTAAGTAATGGTACGGGTGTGGTGATCAATGCCGAAGACAGTTTGGCTCATGAACCTTGGTTAGTGGTTGCTGACTTTCAAGAGACTCAAGGTCGTAATGCTGGCCAAATTTACCTTGCTGCAAGGTTAGATGAACGCTTGTTTACTGCCGAACTTGCCTCGTTAGTAACTATTCATGTTCACGGTGGTTGGGATGAAGCAAAAGGGCGTTTTTTTGCTGAAAAACATACCAAAATCGGTGAGGTTATCATTAAAATCGACACCGGTATTACACCTGAACGAGCACAAATTACCGCAGCATTATTAGAACAGATCCGTATAAAAGGGTTAACAATCCTTAATCGTGACGAGCTGTTAATCCAGTTACAATATCGGGTTGAATTAGCTCGATACTTTGCGCCAGAGCATGATTGGCCTTGTTTAAGCGATGAGTACTTACTGGCGACGTTAGAAGATTGGCTTGGGCCACATTTGGATAACATTCGTTCATTGGCCGCATTGGCTAAAGTAGCCGCGTATGGATTGGTGAAAAATTTACTCAATTGGCAACAGCAGCAGCTATTAGAGCAACTGGTGCCAACACATTGGCCGATGGCAACTGGCACTCGTGCCCCCATCCGTTACCAGATGCCACTTGATACTGACGGACATTTTTATCATAACAATGACCAACAAGGCCGTGCGTTGCTTAGTGTACGTTTACAAGAAGCATTAGGGATGGCGCAAAGCCCGACAATATTGCACGGCAAAATGACGGTTACTATGGAGTTGTTGTCGCCAGCACAACGACCATTAGCCGCCACGGCAGATTTAGCCAGCTTCTGGCAAGGCCCATATATTGATGTAAAAAAAGAAATGCGTGGTCGTTATCCTAGGCATTTATGGCCTGATGACCCAGTGAATACAGTGGCAACAAAATTTACTAAAAAGAAAACTCCAGGCGTGTAAATAAGTCATCTAGCTTATTAATAACATGCAATTATTTCAGCGTTATATGGAAAACGAAACCATTATTTATGAGTAAAAAACCCAAAAAGTCTTCAGCCAACACAAAAAAAAGTGGCTCATCTTGGTGGCAAAAACTGTGGTCGCTCACATGGAAATTATCAATCGTTGGTATTGCTGTTGTGAGCTTTTACGCTATTTATTTAGACCAAATTATTGCGCAGAAATTTGAAGGCCAAAAGTGGCATTTACCGGCCCAAGTTTTTAGTCGTTCAATGGCATTGTACCCAGGTGCTGCGATAAACCATCCGCAGTTAATGGCTGAGCTTAATTTGTTGGGTTACCGTAAAGTGTCCAATCCGCGGCAAGTTGGCGAGTTTTCTGCTTCAAGTACTCGTATCGAATTATGGCGTCGGCCGTTTTTGCATCCCGAAGGCAACCAAGCCGAGCAGCGAGTGATGATAAGCTTTGACTCTGAAGGCGTTAGCTCAGTTAAGCGGATGTCTGACAAACGTGAATTAGCGGTATTTCATTTAGAACCGGTATTACTTGACCGTATTATTGCCGGCGATGGCGAAGACCGTTTATTTGTGCGAACGCCAGAGATGCCTTCAATGATTATCGATGCGCTTATTTTGGTTGAGGACCGCAGTTTTTATGATCACTTTGGGGTAAACCCATTGGCGATTGCACGCGCTGCGGTGGTCAATATTACTGCCGGTCGTACGGTGCAAGGTGGTTCAACCTTAACTCAGCAGTTAGCCAAAAACTTCTTTTTAAGCAGCGAACGCTCAATTGTGCGTAAAGTGCGTGAAGCCATAATGGCATTGATTATCGATTTTCGTTATAGCAAAGATGAAATTTTAGAAGCTTATCTCAATGAAGTGTACATGGGCCAAGACAAGGCCCGTGGTGTGCATGGTATGGGATTAGCCTCACAATTCTATTTTGGTCGCCCCATTGGTGAATTAACCGTGTCGCAGCAAGCCTTTTTAGTTGCGGTCATTAAAGGACCTTCTTATTACAACCCGTGGCGTTATCCCGAACGAGCCCAAGAGCGCCGTGATTTAGTGTTACGTTTGCTTATGGAAAACGATAAATTAACCGTTGCCCAATATAAAGCTGCAGCAGAGTCGCCAATCGGTCTACGCAGTGCTAAAAAATCGGTACATCAGAAGTTACCAGCGTTTTTTGCTGTGGTTAAACAAGAGTTACGCGACCGTTATGGTGATTCGTTACTGAAGCAGTCGGGCGTAAAAGTGTATACCACGCTCGATCCTATGGCCCAAGAAGCCGCAGAAAAAGCCGTGTTGTCTACCATGGCATCACTGGATAAACGGGCTAAAAACGTTCAAGTCGGCATGGTTGTCACCGACAAATATACTGGCGGCATAGCAGCGATGGTGGGTGATAAACAACCGAGTTATGAAGGATTTAACCGCGCGGTTGAAATTAGACGTCCAATTGGGTCGTTAATAAAACCATTCGTGTATGCAAGTGCATTACGCCAAGCAGATAAATTTACTTTAGCCACTCCCGTAGAAGACAAACCCATCACCCTTAAAAATGAGCAAGGTAAAACGTGGTCACCTAAAAACGTCGATAAAAAGTTCAGTGGTCAAGTGCCTTTATTAAACGCATTTAAAGATTCAATGAACGTTCCAACGGTTAACGTTGGTTTGGCTGTTGGTGTTGAAAAGGTTGCTGCTACATTGAAAAAATCGGGTTGGGAGGATGATATATCCCCTTATCCATCGATGTTGTTGGGTGCGGTGAATGGCTCACCATTAATGGTGGCTCAAGTTTATCAAACCATTGCTGATGAAGGTCGCTATCGTAAGTTATCATCGATTACAGCGGTATTAGACAGTCAAAACCAAGCGTTGGAAGTCACTCGTGTTCCATCGTCGATGGCGATTGATCCGGCAACCGATTACTTAGTTCAATATGCAATGAACCAGGTAGTGCGAAATGGTACGGCTAAGCGTTTAGGCGCTGCATTTCCTGGGGTTCGTTTAGCGGGTAAAACCGGTACCAGTAATGATAGTCGTGACTCGTGGTTTGCTGGATTTGATGAACGTAACGTAGCGGCTATTTGGGTTGGCCAAGACGATAACAGTAAAACGGGCTTGTATGGTAGTAGTGGCGCAATGGCCGTGTATCAGGCCTTTTTACATCAACGTCCACCGCTTAGTTTACGAATGATGCCCGTTAATGGGGTTATTAATGGTTATTTTGATCGTACAACGGGTGTGGCTAAGAAAGGTAATTGTGACAATATTATCGGTCTACCGGCATTAGACGCAAGCTATCATCCGGTTGCCAATTGTGGCGAGTCATTATCTTGGTGGCAGAAGTTGGTGGGAGAGTAACGCGTTAGCTTAGCCATTATGTCGTTGCCAACAATAAGCCCAAAGTAAGTGATTACTTTGGGCTTATTTTTTGGTCTCGCGCAGGATAATCAACATTTTTAAGCAATCTTTTTTCCTGCTGACGATATTGCAGAGCAGAAGCTATTTACCTTGTCCGAGTTGATTACGTAAGGTGGCAATTTCTTCGATCATTTGCTGCTGATTGTGCTCCATGCGCTCTAGCGCTTGTTCTAGCTTGGTATTGATTTCTGCTTTATGCGCTGCTTGAGCCTCTTGCGCTTCGTTACGTTCTTGCTCATCTGGTGCGACGAAAACAGATGCCATATAACCAGATATCACTCCGAAAAAGCTGACACCACTAATGATCACTAATCCACCGATGATATGGCCTACCGTACTGACGGGATAGAAGTCACCGTAACCGACGGTTGATATGGTCACTAATGCCCACCAAATAGCTTGCTCTGCTGTTTGGATATTGGCGTTAGGCTCAGTGCTTTCTACTAATAAAATAAGTACAGATGCAGTGGCCAAAATTAATACCATCGCCACCAGTAAACTGGCCAATGTAGATTGTTTTCGCTGACGCAATAATGGGATTAATAATGACCGGCTCATGCGGATTAAACGAATAACCCTTAATATTTGGAATATACGTGCGATACGCAGTGCTTCAATGGCTGGAATGCTGGCAACAAAGTCTATCCAATGGTGCCTAAAGTAAAAGGCTTTATTACGTGCTTTGAACAAACCATGGAAAAACTTGGTCATAAAAATCATGCAGATTGTAGTGTCTATATACAGCAGTACTTTGTTGGTTTCAGCGTTTAACTTACCAAAGGTAATCGTGAGTACTATCACCACAGAGATCAGTGATAACACCATCATTGCGAGTTCGAATGGACTTGGGCCATCGACATTTTTGACCGACCAACGTTTAGATTCGAGCATATAATAAGTCCGTTTGCATTCGTTCGCCGTGAGGCTTTGTTAAGATGTTGAGTTTATCATAACAAAAAACGCACAAGACAAGTGTCTGGTGCGTTGTTTTTAGTTAATGTACTGTGCTGATAACGGTGTTTATTTTGACGATTTAGTATCAACGAAGTGGACCAAATCATCTAATACGCGCTTTTTGATTTCCAGCTGCGACTCAGATTCTAAGCCGTATTTCTGCGCTAAAATCACATAATCTTCAGCATTTAATGACACAGTTAAACGAGGACGCTTTGGACGTTTGGATACAGAGAGTCCAAGTATGGTCCTGATTTGGTCTGAAGGACTGACGCCTTTATCTAAGGCTTCTTTTCGGATTGAGTATTGAAACTTCTCATCCAGATCAAAAGCCACTTGGGTTGCTTTTGCAGCTTGTTGGTTTTTAAGCCATTTCTCTGGTAACGGTTTGCCTGAACTCATTAGAAAATCGTCTCCTACCTGTATCAGCTTGCTGGCCAATACTCTCTAATATCGGTCAGTGGGCGATATAAAGTCAACATCACTTCAGTGTCTCCACTTTCGTAAACTTCAATATCAACCGCGTGAGAGTCATCAGCATTAGCCAAACTGTAACCTTCAAAACCTTCACCGCGAGCATCATCGTCATTTTGAGGAGGCTTTAGGTCGCGATAATCTTGACGATGGAAGTAACCAAAACCGGCAAATTCAACTTGATGATATTCATCACTGAGCCATTTATCGAACTCAGCGGCTAACTCGGCAGGAAGCGCCTGCAATGTCAGCGTTGCTTTGCCTGGTTCTTCAAATATTTCAGCAAATGCGTCAAGTTCAAACAATTGTTCAACCACAGCGCGGTTGATTTTGATTGAAATACTTAAGTAAGATTCGTCTTCTTGCACGTAGGATAAATAGATTGCGGTGCCGCTATGGCCACGTAATAAGAATTCACAAAGCTGCGAGCGTTGGTATTCATAAGTATGAATAGCTTCAACCTTAAGCTGTTGCCCGCGCAATTGCGTAGGCAAAGCAAAACTGTCATCAAAGGTGATCATATCACCCTTGAGCAGTTTATTTGGATGGTCAAGCTTACGCTTCGGGGCTTCTTTTTTGCCGAATAGGCCACTAAGAAATCCCATAATAGCTTAACCTTTACGTGCTTTAATGCGATCTAGCACAGCATTAGCATTCGACTTTTGCTCACCAATACCTGCTTCAGCTAGCTTGGCATGTAATGACTTATCGCTATTCTCTTCAGCTAATGTTTCTGACGCTTTTAAGCGGTCATCAAACTGTTGTTGACGTGCTTTGATGCGCTCTAGTGAATCTTTAGCGTTAAGCAGTTTTGAATTACTTGACGCAAATGAGTCAGTGATAGTTGCAGTGGCTTTTTGCACGCTTTCAGTGGTTTTAACCATAGTAAGTTGACGTTGGTAATCATTTAACTGACGCTCAGTCTTCTTCACTAAATCTTTTAAACGCACTGCATGTGAGCTAAAGCTATCATTGGCTGTTTGTTGTTCAGCTAATTCTTCGTCTAGCTGAGCAATCTTTTCAGCTATTTCAATTGCTAAAGCTTCATTGCCTTTGTCTAGCGCTTGGGTGACATAACCTTCGTGCTCAACAACACTACGCTTTAGGCGATCAATTTCACGACTGGCTTGCATTTCTTTAGCCATAACATCAGTTAATTCACGTTTAGCTCGGGTTAAATGCTTTTCTGCATCACGAATCTCTTGTTCAAAAATTCGGGTTGAGTTTGAGTCAACGATATTTTGGCCAACTTCAGTTGCACCACCACGAAACGCTGTAAGAATCTTGTTTAGAATGCCCATAATTGGCTCCTTAGATTAAAAATTCGACGAGTTCGTCGATGACTTCCAGACAGTTGTCTGACAGTACTGCTAATTCTTGTTCAATTTCTTCCATGCTTGATTGCACAGATAATGCCCCGTAAACCACATATTTATCATCAATTTTAGCAAACGATGATAATGGCATTGGAATGTTGAGCTCTAACATGGTCTCGAACATTTCAGCGCGGCGAGCTTGGTTTACTTCGTTTTCGCCCCACAAGTAACTGATACACAATATTTGGTTGTCAGTTACTGATACAAACACCGGAATTTCTTCTCGGCCGACAATATTGACTTGTAACACTTCAACATCACCGTCAATCGGATAACAATCAAACTGAAAACCGGTTTTGCTGTGATCGCATAGTCCGTTTAGGTGACCTGCAATGGTATGGATGTTCATATTCGTCCTTAATTGACATATTATGTCTGTGAGTAAAGATAGCATCTAGACATAATATGTCAAGCGCTATCTGATCCAATTAAAAAAGATTAATTACTTCATTTTCTGACCAAGCCGCTAAGTGGTAGTAATACAGCTGTAATGAACCAATTTCGTTTACTTTGATGTTGTCTATATCGGCATAGAAATTCTTTGGGAATTCAAATGAAGCGTGAATAAGTCCTGGGGTTAGCCATTCTTCTGGTACCGGTATATCTGTTAGTGCAGCAAGACGTTGTTGTGGGTTTTTACCCATTTTACTGCCAATGCTCCAACCCCATTCACCAAAGCTAGGGACATTATGGTGATACTGTTTTACATTAAACCCTGCAGTAGTCAGTGTTTTACCAACCGATATAAACGCTTTTGGCGCATGATAAGGTGAGGTTGATTGCACCGTTATTACGCCATCGGCGCTAAGTAATTCATTAAGCTTACGATAAAATAAGTCTGAATACAGTTTGTTTAAATCAGGATGACTTGGGTCGGGTAAGTCAACAATAATGGCATCAAACATTTTGCCATTTTGAATTAGCTTATCAACCCCGTTAAATGCATCGTCGACCATTAATGTTAAGCGTGGATCGTTTAACGCATCGCCGTTTAACGCCAGTAATGCATCCTGTAAGCGTTGTGGCATATCTGCTGGTGGCGATTTAAACAGTGCCAGTAAGTCTTTATCTAAATCCATTAAGGTAACCGCTTTAGGTTGCCATTTGAGTACTTGCTTTAGTCCTAAGCCATCACCACCACCAATAATGAGCACGTTATCGTGCCGTGCGCTGGCAGCCAATGTTGGATGAACCAAAAAGCTATGATAGATGTGCTCGTCGCTGCTTGAAAATTGTAACCGACCATTGATGTATAAATTATAAACGGGAGGTAAACCACCACCGCGCAAACGCTCAGTAAAATTGAGCTGCTGAAAGCGGGTCGCTTTGGCATAAACCACATGATCTTTATACAAAAGATTATTAAAATGCTGTTCCCAGCTCGGGCCTTTAACGGCTAATATGCCAATCACCACACTGGCAATAATATGGCCGATAAGCAGCAATTTTACATGATTTATTTTTGACCAAAAACGCCAAATAAACACCAGTCCAGCGAGTAGGTTAACGCTCGCTGTAAGCGCAGCAGCTAATTGAATATCAATGGCCAGCATAAAACCGACCCAGATTGCGGCGCCTATTCCAGCGCCAATGTAATCGGCACCATATATGGTGCCGGCATTATGCAGTAAGTGCGCTTCAGACAATGATTGTCGAACGCGGGCAATAAGTGGAATTTCCATGCCAATCATTAACCCGAGTAATACACCCCAAACATACGGTAAATATGCACTGAGAGTTTGCAAACTGGCAATAAAGCCACCATTGGGTAAATGATCTGGCGGTAGGCCGAGTGTATTGGCGATGGTTAACGGCAGTTGTTGACCGAATCCGATGACCGCTGCGGTAATGATAATGGCAAAAGAGCCACACAGTGCTACGGTTAATTCAAGCATGGCAAAGCCAGTAAAAGCGCATTTTATTTTACGTGCGGCAAAAGCGCCCACACCCATAGACACAATCATTAGACCAATCATGGTGTAAATGGCGGCTTCTAATGCGCCGAGAATGCGACCAGCATAGTGTGATAATAAGTATTCATAAATAAGACCGCATCCCGCCAACGAGGCCATAATGCCGAGTAACAAGGCATCATCAAACCATGATACTTGACGGGATGGAGGGGAACTTTGCTGCGAGTCCCCCTGTGTAGTGTTAGCGGGAAGATCATCGAGCAAAGGTGTTGTCATAGATTAAGCCATTAACGCCGTGAGAATAAGGGCAACGGCAATACTAATCGCCATTTCAACGGCTGCAATACCGATGTTTTGTTGTTTCTCAACTTCTTCAGCAAGATTGATACCGGCTAACACCATTTTTTTCACTATGGTTATTAATAACGATAATACCACCAGCATGATCAATGAGAATGCGCACCAACCAATAATGTTGCTTACATGGGCTGTTGGGTCATAAGCAATAAAATGACTCGCCGCATTAAAGCTTAGTGCCATGGCAATCATGTAACCACTGTGACGTAATGCTAATGCCGTTTGACCTTGGGTTAATGCTTGTTGCATTGAGGCACCTTGATTACGTTGAGCATAACGTTTTTCTCGTAATCGAGTGAGTATCACTAGCATGAGTTGTGAGATTAGAAAGGCACTAAAAATGGCAATGAAGGTATCTAGGGTAATATCTTCGGCCCACATTAATACAGCGCGGATAATAATGGCTGTGGCTATAGCTGCTGCGGCATCTACTACGGCAACAGACACATTACCTTTAAGGATTTCAGCGTTTTTAGCAAATTCATTTAAAGCGATTTTATCATGCAAAAATCGGCCTAATTTGATTAACACTAAACCAAATAAGCCGTAAGCCGACATGCCAATCGCTTCAGTTAAATAAGACGGAGCCGCTTCGCCTGTGATAGCGCCAGTTAGCACAATACCTAAAGCCGCCACAGCACCAGCGGTACTGATCCCAAAGGCAAAGTTGTCGCGCTCGGCTAACTCTGCACTGCTGTTGACTTTAACGCTCCACCCCTGCAAATAACGCATTAGCGTCAGCAAAATGATAGCGATGGTTAAATCAATGGCTAAAATAATCGCCAAATGTTGAGTTAAGCCATATTCTTGAAAAAATGTCATGGTGAGTCCTTACCTATTTTCCACGGCTAACACCGCGACTAGTGCGGCTGCTTGAGTTACGGAAACTGCTGTCTTTTGAGTAGCTCGAACGAAATTTTCTACTCGCGCTCTGAGTGGTGCTATTAGCTTTGGGTGCACTGGTACTTTGACGTGACAAGCTAGTAGAGCCTGTTCGAGCTTTTGCATAAGGGCTGTCGAATCGTTTCCCTTGGCTGTTAAAACGTTTCTTGGTTTGTTCAAAGGTTTTGGTTTGCGAAGTTGCTTGTTTTGGTGAAGTGTAACGATAACGTCCCACATCATTATAATAGCTGTAACCACGGTTACCCGACCAACTACCGTAGCCTATTGGGCGGGAGAAGTTAGAAAACATCGCATACATGCCATACCAAGCCCAAATGGAGGTGCCGCTTGAATTATTTTGCCAGCTACCATATGCAGGATTACCCACAAGTTGGCTGCCTGCACCACTGCCTTCGGTGCCATTTGCTAGGGCTTCAGCCTCACGGCTAATAGCATTAACTCGAGCGAGTTGCCCTTTAGACATATCGGCAACAACATTGACTGGATCAGACAGCATATCGTTATACAAACTGGTGTCAGCGGCTTGATAAATATTCTGTGCTTCAGCTAACTGTTGGTCTAAATCAATAAAATTAGCGCTGTCGTTTAAGTCTTTGTAACGACGCGTTAATGACTTAAACATTGGCCCTTCAGTGCTGGCATCTTTAGCCAATTCTTCTAGTAATGGGGTTAAGTCGGATTGACGCTGAGCGAGAACTCGAGTGTATTGTTTGAGTAACGTCGCATTGCGTAACTGATTGTTATCGAGCGAACTGGCCAACAGATCAAGTCGTTGTTGGGTCAGTTGCTGGTACTTAGCAATTTGTTCCGGTCTATCGTCACCGCAACCGCCAAGGGTTAAGGCAACAAACAATACCGTTATCAATGTGAGTACACGTGGGAGGTGACCTACCATGTTTTCTCCAAAATGTAGATTTTTCATGTGCTAATTCAATATGACACAGGTTATAGTAATCTTAGTGTCAATGATATTAATCTGATCATTTGACTGGCTGATAGATATACCATTCACGACATAATATGTCCAACGTTCATTTTCTTTAGGGATCATTATTGCCATGCAAAACCAAAGTAACAAGGTATTATCTGCAGCGATGCTAGACAGCGCAGATCGTTACTGGTTAAGACTCTGCGACGTTTGGCCAGAAGCTAAAACAGCACTGACAGCCATGCAACAGCAAGAGTTAAAGGCCGTATTTGGCTTAAGTGACTATATGGGTGAGCAACTTTGTCGTCATCCAGAATGGATTGTGCAGTTATTTGATGGCTTATTAAGTGATGTTGTGCGCAGTGAGTTTGATGCGCAGTTACATTCGCTATTAGCTGAGTTAACTCAAGAAGAGCAAGTTAAGTCTGCCTTACGTCGTTATCGTAATCTGCAAATGGTGCGCTTAGCGTGGCGTGATTTTTTAAATTACACCCCAGTTGAAGAGTCATTACTCGATTTATCTGCATTAGCAGAGGCATTGGTAATTGCTGGACGTGATTGGTTATATCAAGAGATGTGTCAACAATACGGCACACCAACAAGTGCTGAAGGTAAGCCACAACCCTTATTGATTTTAGGCATGGGTAAACTGGGTGGTCGTGAACTTAACTTTTCATCAGACATCGACTTAATTTTTACCTTTCCAGAACATGGTGAAACCGTTGGCGGTCGACGGACTCAGGCAAATCAGCAATTTTTTATCCGCATGGGACAACGCTTGGTGAATTTACTCGACCAAGTCACCGTGGATGGATTCGTTTTCCGTGTCGACATGCGTCTACGACCTTATGGTGAAAGTGGTCCTTTGGTGGTCAGTTTTAGCGGTTTAGAAGACTATTACCAAGAGCAAGGTCGTGATTGGGAGCGTTATGCCATGGTCAAAGCGCGCGTACTTGGACCTTGGTCTGGCTATTGCGATGAGTTGCATGACCTACTACGACCATTTGTTTATCGCCGCTATATTGATTTTTCTGCGATTGAATCACTGCGTAAAATGAAGCAATTAATCGCCCAAGAAGTTAGGCGTCGTCAGTTAACCGATAATATTAAGCTTGGCGCCGGCGGGATCCGCGAAGTTGAATTCGTGGTGCAAAGTTTTCAGTTGATCCGTGGTGGCCGCGAGCCTGCATTGCGTCAGCAAAGTTTATTTGGCGCCATTGATACCTTGTACAGCTTAGGGCAATTGGAATACTTAGCGGTTGATGAGCTTAAACACAGTTATATTATATTGCGTCGAGTGGAAAACTTGTTGCAAGCCATTGACGATAAGCAAACGCAAACCCTGCCTAATAATGAGCTCGATTGGCAACGTTTATGTTATCCGCTAGACATGGCCGATGAAGCCGAACTTCGTCAAAAAATTAATCAAGCAATGGTCACCATTCATGGCCATTTTAATGCCACTGTGGGTGGTACTGACAGCCATGAACACAATGATCATTGGACTGCTTTATTTTGGAATGTGCAGCAAGATGAACACGCTAACGCCTTGTTGCAAGAGCAACAAATCGATGATGCCGAATTATGGCCACTATTAAATGAGTGGCATCAAACGGTGTCGAAACGTTCTATCGGACCTCGAGGACGTGAAACGCTAGACAAATTAATGCCTAAGTTGCTTGAAGAGTTAGTGACTCAAACTAAACCGAGCCAAGCGTTTAAACCAGTAGCTAAAGTGCTGGATAAAATTTTAACCCGTACTACCTATCTAGAACTTTTATGTGAAAACCCAGGCGCTAGACAGCAATTAGTGAGTTTGTGTTGTGCAAGCCCTTGGATTGCCCGCGAGCTGGCGAATTTCCCAATGCTGCTCGATGAGTTAATTGATCCGTCGCAGCTGTATGACATTACTTCGATTGATGATTATCCTAGTGAATTACGCCAGTATTTATTACGTGTACCTGAAGATGACATGGAACAGCAAATGGAAGCGTTGCGGCAGTTTAAATTGTCTCAGCAGCTTAAGATTGCGGCCGCAGATGTTACTGGGGTATTACCTGTCATGCAGGTTAGCGATCATTTAACCTTTTTAGCTGAAGCCATTATCGAACAAGTTGTACTACAAGCTTGGCATCAGGTGGCATCTCGCCATGGCATACCTGCAGGAACGAGCCCAAGTAACATGGGTTTTGCCGTCATTGGTTACGGTAAGTTAGGTGGAATTGAGCTGGGTTATGGTTCTGATTTAGATTTGGTGTTTCTACACGGCCACACAGGTGCTGGCACAACTGATGGTAAGCGTCCTATTGATATCGGCCATTTCTACCTCAAGCTTGCCCAACGTATTGTGCATTTATTTGCTACCCGGACAACGTCTGGTGAGTTATATGAAGTGGATATGCGCTTACGTCCGTCAGGTGCTTCTGGTTTGTTGGTGAGTGAGATTGAGCATTTTGGTACCTATTTACAACAAGAAGCGTGGACTTGGGAGCATCAAGCATTAGTGCGATCTCGTTTTGTATTTGGTGATTATTCGCTTGCCGGTCGTTTTAGTGATTTACGTGCGAAAATATTGAAAATAGAGCGTGATAAAGAGGTATTAGCCAAAGCGGTCAAAGACATGCGCATAAAAATGCGTGAGCATTTGTTGCAAGTTGAACCAGGGCAATTTGATCTAAAACAGAGTGCTGGTGGTATTGCAGACATAGAGTTTATCGCTCAGTACTTAGTGTTAGCGAATGCTCATCAATATCAGGAATTAACCATTTGGTCTGATAATGTGCGTATCTTTGAAGTGTTGGCGGAGTTGGAGTTATTACCCATCATGCAAGCCCAACATTTAACCCAAACCTATTGCTGGCTGCGTGACGAGAATCATGAACTGACATTACAACAGTTGCCCGGTAAATTACCCATACAAAGTGTGCAACAAAAAATCGACAGTGTAATTGAAATTTATAATGAAATTCTATCGGTTTAAACATTAATCAAAGTAGATTAGGTTGATATTTAGTCACTTAACTGCTTTGATTATAGAACTATTATTTTGATTGAATAGGTTGTTTAATGCTGCTGGCACCGATACCTGACAATGAATACACTCGACTCGAAACGCTTCGAGGGCTGAACGTGCTCGATACGATCGCTGAAGAACGTTTTGATCGTATCACTCGGTTGGCTAAGCGATTGTTTTCAGTGTCAATTAGTGTGGTGAGTTTAATCGACTCCGATCGCCAATGGTTCAAGTCTGTGCAGGGGTTGGATGTATGCGAAACCCGGCGTGATATTTCATTTTGTGGTCATACTATTAATCAACAACATGTTTTAGTTGTGCCAGACACACTAAAAGATGAACGTTTTGCCGACAATCCGCTTGTATTGGCGGCACCTAAGATTCGATTTTATGCCGGCTATCCGTTGACTATGCCTAATGGTGTGAGGGTAGGTACCTTGTGTATTATCGATGACAAGCCGAGATCTTTCTCTAAAGATGATGAAGATGCCTTGGAAGACCTTGGCAAAATTGTCGCAGAAGAACTGCTGTCGATTCAGCAAAATACCTTAGATGCGCTAACCGGTATTTCTAATCGTCGTGGTTTTGAATTACTCGCTAATAAGACGCTTGCTTATGGTGATAGGCTTGATTTTGCAACGTGCTTAATTTTCTTTGATTTAGATTACTTTAAAGCAATTAACGACAATTTTGGCCATGAAGAAGGTGATACTGCCTTGAGGACTTTTGCTGGCTTATTGATCGACAGCTTCCGCGAATCGGATATTATTGCCCGCTTTGCTGGTGATGAATTTGTGGTAATGCTGAGCCAAAGCGATGAAATTAGTGTTAATAATGTATTACAACGTTTTCAACAGTGCGTTAATCAACATAATCTGCACAGTGGTAAACCATACCAATTAAAGTACAGTAAGGGCGTGGCGCATCGACAAGCTAGGCAGTCATTATCGTTAAATGATTATTTGGTTAAGGTCGATAAAGCCATGTTTGTCGATAAAGCAATACATCACCAGAGAACACCAACGGATATTAAATAGCGCTTATTAAGTTGATGATATTGGTGTTTTTATCTGCGCATGTAACTGATTTGATAAGCTACAAACGTTAAACTCGTTGAGCCGCTGCAAATAATACACTTGGCGCAACTATTATTCATTTGCATATTCGCAGCGAAATAAATCAACGTTATTAACAATCGTTAATAACGTTCGTTAACAGCAACTGCTAACATCGATTTATCGGCACGGTTATGAGTGTATCAATGCTCAGCTTAGTATCTGTTCTATCCACATTTTATAGATAGGTAAACCAATTAATACGTTTATTGGGAACGTTATTCCGAGTGATGCCAACATCGCTAAACCAATATTAGCGTCTGGTATTGCTGCCTTAATTGCGGCCGGCGCAGCAATATAAGACGCACTTGCACTTAAGCCTGCAAGTACTAATATGCTGCCAGAAGGTAAATCAAGTAACACGCCTAAGCCGATACCCGCCCAAGCTAAAATAAATGGAATTACCGCAGCAAATACCAATAAACGCCATTGTTTGTAAGGAATAGGGAAGCATACTTTGGCGGTACTAATCCCCATTTCTAATAAGAACAGTGCTAATAACGTTTTAAAACCACCCAATAACATTGGTGTAAGTGGTGCCATGCCACTAGTGCCATATATCCAGCCTATGATCACCCCTCCACAGAGTAATACGACTCCGCGGCTTGTCAGCGCTTCATGTAATACGCTGCCTGCCGAAGAGTGTTGGCTATCGCCTGCTACTTTTGCTTGTAAGTAGCGGTGTAGCCAAAGCATGATAATAATTGCAGGCAATTCGAGTAGCACTAGATACAACGTTGTTTCAGGTCGTAAAGGCCACTGAGATTGATCGACCATGGTCATCACCACGGCAAATGTTCCCGCACTCACAGAGCCGTAATGAGCAGCGATACTTATGGCTTCTTTTTGCGGTAATTGAATTAATTTTCGCAGTAGAGGATAAAGGCTAAGTGGGATAATGAATCCAAGTGCAATAACAGACAGTAATTCGGTGATCGCTAAATTGGCAGTTTCTCCATGCAGTGCCATGCCACCTTTTAGTCCTAGTGTAAGCATAAGTAAGATAGATAGGGTTTCGTAGGTTGCTTTAGGGACTTTTAAATCAGACTTTATCAACCCGGCAAGCAAACCGAGGGCAAAAAAGGCAATCACAATATCAGGCATGGTATAGGTTCTGTCTGTTATAAAGTATCGCGATTCTGCCTTGTTGTGTTAAGAAAGGGAAATCTTTTCAGCGAAAAAATACTGCTATAGTAAACTTATCCATTTAAGGCTGATCAGTCGTGTTGTACTTTGCGGGTTTATCATGTTGTTCTTTGTTGATCTATCATGTTTTTCTTCGCTGATCTATTAAGTGCAAATGGCGTATAGTATGCTTGAATGATAATGCAAAACATTAATAGCAGAGCATGATATGAAAAATGAAATTGATATTCACCGCGCGTTGAAAGTGTTTAACAAAGTCACGCAATATGGTGAGAAGCGGGCGCTTGAAGACGGTCATAATGGTCATGATTATTGGTTGTGTGGAATCAGTGCGCAAACGGATCATGATGGTTATACCATTACTTTAGCCGATGCTCAGGTTAGCTTGACAGTATTTTTTCACAATAAATATCAGTTCGATTACCCGACCAATGATGCTCTTGACAACTTTTTACTTCGTTTTAATGATGTTGAAAACTATCAAGCTTCATAATCTACTGCATAGACTCGCCTGTTAAGCGGTTCATTTCAGTGCTGCAGGCTTATTTACACCCATTGTTGCATTTCAATCAGGCGGCTATAAGTGCGTCTAAATTCAAATTGTAATGCCCCGTCGATATATAAATCTTCTAAGTTGCAGTCGCTATTGAGGATTAACATCACTTTTTGATCATACAATTCGTCCACTAAACTAATAAAGCGTCGAGTCGGATCGTCTTCACTGGCATACGCCAGTTGTCGTTCGCCTGTGGTGGTAGCTAATGCGCCATCTTCGGTGCCGCGAGCTTTAATCCAACTACGTACTTCACCGCCTAATGTAGGCACATTACTGAGCAATATATGGCTAAATCGGCTAGCTAATTCAATGTAATCCAATGCCGAACGTGGGCCTTGGCACAAAGCTGAAAATTCAAACCAAGCAAGTTGTCCATATTGAGCCTCAATGGCAATAGTGCGCTGACAAATATCGATTGAGTCAGGTGTATTTATTATGCTGACATTAGCTTGTGGGTATTGTTGACACAAAAGTGTAAACACCGCTTGAGGCGTTATTGCCGACGGCAATGTTAACCAGCGGGCTGATGTTTTAGGCGTTACGGCGCTAGAATGTAAGCGATGATCGATTTGACCGTCTAAGTGGATCGATTGGGTATATTGTAGGAGCAGATCGATTGTGGGTAAAAAACGATCGCGTTGTAAACCATTTTTATACAAGTCGATTATTGGTACATTTGAGGTTGCAACTAAGATGACGCCTGACTGAAATAATGTTTCAAATAATCGACCGAGTAAAATGGCATCACCGATATCAGCGACAAAAAACTCATCAAAACAAATAACAGAATATTTCTCCGCAATCTGCTTGCCTATGTGAGTTAATGGATCACGTATCCCCGAAGTTTGATTTAATTGCTGGTGGACCATGGCCATAAAACGGTGAAAGTGCAGGCGTAATACGGTTTTATCCGTTTTATGTTGTGAGCTATACATGCTCTGATCGCACTGAATCTGGTCGCACTGAATTTGATCACACAAGCTTTGATAGAACATGTCCATCAAAAAGGTTTTTCCTCGGCCCACATCGCCCCATAAATATAAGCCTCGGCTGTTTGTATTAACAGAGAGGCATTGTTGATAAAGCAAATCAAGCGCGAGTATTGCTTGCTGCTGTGCAGGATCATCAACAATATTTTGCTGAAGACGTTGTTGGTAAGCTTGTAATGGCGACATAGCACTTAGGGTAAATTGTTGATCTTGGTATTATATCATTAACGACTTACTTTATTATGAAGTGTATTTCCTTTAAGCTCTTGTGATAAAAATAACAATCTATCAACAAAGACGATTAACCCAGAGTAATAACCAAGAATAATAACCAAGAGTAATAATCCTAACAAGGACCCAAAATGAATAATAAAAATAAGGGCATGACCTATATTGGTGTCGATATGGCGTTGGAAGGTGATATGCATATTCAAGGTCCAGCAATAATCGCGGGCCAAACTAAGGGTAAAATCAGTTCAACCGATCAAATAAAAATAGAACCTAGTGGTGTGGTTGAAGGTGAGGTTTTTTGTCAAGAGCTGCGAGTGTCTGGCTTATTCAAAGGCACGTTACATTGTAATAAACTCATAATTGTCAGTTCGGGTATTGTCGAGGGTGAAGTATCCAGCCATCAAATGGAAATTTATGATGGCGGTCAATTTATCGGCATGCGCACTAAAGGGCCTGAATCGTCTGGGTTACCCCAGGTTGATAACGAACGTTTTTCCGAACTCAATCAAACTCCTTCAATGCCGGATAAGAAAACGCCAATTTCTATGGGTAAGCTTAGTTTGGTTGCTGTCGCCGCAATCGTGATTATTACCGCTATGGTTATGCAACCGACAATTAGCTCCATGCTAAATCGCGGTCAAGCACCGTCAGCTGATAGTAATCAAGCAAATGCTCAGCAATACCCACAATCAGCATTAAATATAACAGAAGAAAATGCTGCCGCGCTTCTACAAGAAATGGATCAACAGACTTCATTTGCCGAGCAAACCGAAGAGTTAATTAATGCCGGTCAAAGTGACATTAATGTGGCGATGGAAGATTTACATGCATTAGCACAAACCAGTGAAGCGCTGGGTGATAGTCAGAATGTGAGTGACAGTGATAATGTTGATCAGAATGGGTCGACGATAAGCACACCTGATAAGTAACTTCATTTCTTATCCTGAGTTGGGAGTAACTATCAAGCTGATATAAAAAATGGCTTTGTTAATCACAGTGTTTACTGAATTAACAAAGCCATTTTGTTATGTTTGCAGAAATCCAAACATTTTATGCTTATCGGTTAATGCTTAAGGATTAATCCGAGTTGGCATTCCAGTACGTTGCTCAAGTAATCGTTTTAATGTAAATGAGTCAGTGTCTGGGTGAGCAACAAAGCGAGTCATGGCTTTATCGAATGATAGTGCTACTGGTTCTAACGAATCAAATTCAGCTTGAGTTCGTGACAGTGGCTCATGAACTTCTAAATAGCGGTTACCATCAGGTTCTTCAGTGGCTTTAATCGGTTGGTTAATAAACTCAACACGTGTGCCAACTGGTACGCTATTATATAAATGTTCAATGTCTTCATCGCGTAAACGAACACAGCCAGAACTTACCCGTAAACCAATACCAAACGTGGCGTTAGTACCGTGAACCGCATACAAGTTACCGACATAAAGGGCGAATAAACCCATTGGGTTGTCAGCGCCTGCTGGCCATACAGCCGGTAATGTTATCCCTTTAGCCGCGTATGATTTACGAATATTAACCGTAGGTGTCCAAGTTGGATTAGCGCGTTTACGTTGTACTGTTGTTACCCAATTTTCAGGGGTATCTTTACCAATTTGACCAATACCAATAGGCAATACTTCGACGGTATTTTTACCCTTCGGATAATAATACAAACGCATCTCGGCAGAGTTAATGACCACACCTTCTCTTTTAGCGTTAGGTAGAATTAGCTGATGCGGGATCAGTAATGTGCTACCCGGTTTAGGTAAAAATGGGTCAACACCTGGATTAGCTTCTAATAAATTAGTCAACCCTAGCTGAAATTGTGAAGCAATTTGCTCTAAGGTTAGTTTCCCCTCAGGAACAACATAATATTGATTTTCACCTACTAAATTACTGCCTTCAGCCGGTAGACGATATTCAACAGCAGCACTCGAAAAACTTAATACAATGGCAGTCGCTGCAATTAAAGTAGAACGTAACGAATTTATCATAAGGGTTATATCATTCCAAAACAGACGTTATATTAGTCAGACTACAATATTTTGCCAAGTTTGACTATTTAGTACAAATAATTAGTACAGGTCATTTGTACAGATGGTTAGGGCGCATCGTTACTTATTACGGCTAATATTTCAACTGAAATTTTTTACTTTTTTTATTTTAATCCTAAGCGTTTAGCCAGCCTGTGTAAGTTACCTGAATCTATTTGCAATTGGCGTGCGGTTGCAGCCCAATTACTCCCTTGCTGAGTATATATTTGGTGGATAAATTGATTTTGAAACTGATCTGTTGCATCTCGTAAGCTTGTTTGTGGTAAAGATGTTGCCGACTGTTTAAGCGTCAGGTTTTTGTTTGAATGGATAGCAACAGGCGATGACTGTGCAAATTCAAAATGGCTGTTGTTAATGATGCATAAACCATCTTTTTGGCTTTGTGATTTAGCTAAAACAGCGGCTCGATGAATGGAATGCTCAAGTTCACGTATGTTGCCAGGCCAGTCATATTGCTCCAGTAATTGCAATGATGAAGGCTCTAATCTTAAATGGGCCAAGTGTAATTGCTGTCTATAGCGCTCGATAAAGTAGCCCGCTAATAAATGGATATCTTGTTGACGTTCTCTTAGTGGTGGAACCATAACCGGGAACACGCTTAAACGATGGTATAAATCTGCTCTAAATCGTCCGGCCAATACTTCGCTTTTTAGGTCTTTATTGGTTGCGGCAATAATACGAACATCGACTTTTAAGCTACGATCATCACCGACCTTTTGTACGTCGCCAAATTGCAGTACTCGCAGAAGTTTTGCTTGTAAGTTAAGAGGTAGTTCACCAATTTCATCTAAAAATAATGTGCCTTTATCGGCTACTTGAAATTTGCCGCTACGATGGCTAATAGCGCCAGTAAACGCGCCTTTTACATGACCAAAGAGTTCGCTTTCGGCAACGGATTCAGCAAGTGCAGCACAGTTTAAATACTCCAGTGGTTTATTGGCTCGTGCAGATTGTTGATGGATCTGCTTGGCTATCAATTCTTTACCGGTACCCGTTTCTCCTAAAATCAACACGTTGAGTTCAGTTTCTGCCACCACATTCACTTCATTAAGCAGCGATAATAGATTATCGGCCTGACCAATTATTTCGGTTTCTGTTTCTGTGTCTAATAGCCTAGAGGGTTGGGTATGGGGGATGGTAAACGTTGACGCTTGTTTTTCAAGTTTATCAATCAGCAATGCGTTGTTTAATGAAGCCGCTGCAATTGCGCTAAAGCTGCGCAGTTCATTATTACTGAATTGATCAAACTTATTGGGATCTAATGCATCAATAGTTAATGCGCCAATGAGTTGCTCGTTAGCGAATAATGGTAAACCGATGCAGGCATGCACTTTTAAGTCACCATCTACATTGGGGATTAAGCCATCGTAAGGGTCGGGTAATTCGCTATTGGAAGGGAAACGGACAATATCACCCGCTCGGGCAATGGTTTCAAGTCGCGGATGCTCACTTAAAATAAAGCGCCGTCCTAATACATCCGCACTCAGTCCATCAATCGCTAATGGCTTGAATTGATGCCCTTGGAACGATAACAGTGCAGCAGCATCACAATCGAGGGTTTCTCTTACTGTGGTTAATAAACGAGAGAATCGATCACGTTTAGATAAATTGGACGTGATATCAAGTGCGATACGGGTTAAGTCAGCTTGTCTCAATGCCATGCTAAACTCCAGAAAGGAACATAATAAGTGTCATTATGACAAGTGTGAATATAACAACAAGGGTAAAGCCCAAATTGTTGAAACTAAAGGGGCCACAAAGGCCCCTGATGATGGTTATCAAAGCGTGTTTATTAATGCATACTTAGTTAATCGTTAATGGACTAGCTTGTTTCGCTTTAACGCCTTTGCTAGCAATGGCTTTCTTGATGATGTCAAATAAGAACGCCGCCATCAATAATCCACCAATACTGAAGATAATGTCACCGAACATTCGTGTCCATACAAGGCTTTCCACTAAATCGCTGTGGATCACCGCAGGTGAACGAGCATACCAATAGCCGTGGTCAATGACCGCAAAGAACTGCACAATTCCGACAGGCAATAATGACATAAACAGCATTGCTGCTAAGCCGATATTTAATGTCCAGAATGCCCCTTTAAGGTATTTTTGGTTCCATTGCATATCGCCTGTTAATCCGCGTAAACAGAATAGCATTAGCCCTATGCCTAACATACCGTACACGCCCATAAATGCACCATGAGAATGTGTCGCAGTAGTATTTAAACCTTGGATAAAATAAAGCGATATTGGTGGGTTAATTAAGAAACCTAATACACCTGCACCAATTAAGTTCCAAAATGAGGTTGCCACAAAGAACATAATGACCCAGTGATAACGTTCCATCCAAGGGCTCGCTTTACGTAAACGATAGGTTCCCACTGCTTCAAAACCAATTAATGCTAACGGCACCACTTCAAGTGCCGAGAATATGGCTCCCCAAGCAATGACTGAAGTTTGAGTACCGGTAAAGTATAAATGATGTAAAGTGCCGATTAAGCCGCCAGTTAAAAACACCACTGTTGTGAATAATACCGCACCGTTGGCACTGCGTGCACGGATAAGGCCTAAGCGAACGAGCATTAATGCGATAACGGCTGTTGCAAATGTTTCAAAGAAGCCTTCTACCCATAAGTGCACCACCCACCAGCGCCAATATTCTGCGATGGCAAGGTTTGAGTGTTTGCCCATAAACAGGCCTGCACCATAAAACAAGCCGATGGCGACACAAGAGGCGTATAGAATCCAAATTGCCGGCAGTATGTCGCTGTTAACTTTTAATGCAGGACGCATAGCTGCAGTGATTAACACGGTCCAAATTAATAAGCCCACAAACAATAATATTTGCCATACGCGTCCTAAATCAATGTACTCATATCCTTGATGTCCGAATAAATAGTTCATGTCTAGGTCAAAGTATTGTTGTACGCCAATCCATTCACCAGCCATAGAGCCCAATACGATAACGACTAACGCGACCCAAAGTACGTTTACCCCTAAGCGTTGATACTTAGGTTCGTATCCTGATAGTGCAGGGGCAATATATAGCCCTGTGCCTAACCATGCTGTGGCAATCCAAAATACTGCGAGTTGAGTATGCCAAGTACGGGTAACAGAATAAGGCAGAATTTCAGCTATTGGGAAACCATAAAACTCTTGGCCTTCAACTGCGTAATGCGCAGTAATTCCGCCAACTAATATTTGCAGTAAAAACAGTCCAATTGCAGTAACAAAATACTTTCCGACAGCTTTTTGAGATGGCGTAGGTTTAGTAAAAAATAATGGATCACCTTTGGCTGGTTCTGGCAATGGTTCCTCTTTGCAGGTGGCGTGATGCCAAGCCAGCATGCCAATACCAAGAAGCAATGTCACTAAGCTTAGTACTGACCAAACAATGTTGTCTGAAGTGGGGACGTTGCCAATTTGTGGATCGTATGGCCAGTTATTGGTGTAAGTATAATCATAACCAGGGCGCTCAGTTACCGCAGCCCACGCTCCCCAAAAGAGGAAGGCATTTAACAATTCACGATGTTCAGCATCAGTGATAGTGCCTTCTTTCATGGCATATTGTTCACGTAATGAACTTAATGCAGGATCATCACCAAATAACGATAAATAGTGCTTAGTCACTTCATTAATTGCCGCAATTCGCGTATTTGACAGCGCGACGTGAGTTTCATCCCCAGTACCTTTGATCACTGTGTTATGGCGAATATCATCTCTTAAGCCTTTTTCTAAACCGGCTTGCTGTTCTGAATCGAGTTCAGTGAAATCGCGGTTATAGCGCTCGTTTGCGGTGATAGACAACCAAGCTTGGGCTTCACGATGTAACCAATCTGCAGTCCAATCTGGTGCCACATAAGAACCATGGCCCCAAATTGATCCTAACTGATGCCCGCCCATTGAACGCCATACAAGTTGACCTTGCTCAATATCATTTTTGGTAAATATGGGTTGGCCACTGGTGTCAGTGAAAGCCGTTGGAATCGGCGGTTTTTCTCGATATATGCCGCTGCCTAAACTGAGTAATACCGTGAAGGAAGCCACTAGCACGATTAGCAGTGCAATGCCGGTGAGTTTATTTTTGCTCATAAGTCCTCTTAGCGCAAAGTCATTTTGATACAGATGACCAGAGCATTACACAAGTCGTGCCAACTTTTTATTGTTATTAAGCTACTGTTATTAATGTTTTTTATTTTTACCTGTCGTTAGGTTACTGTTAAAATGACATCTTTTTATTGGTGTTAAAAAGACTGTTAATGTCAAAGTGACACTTTGTTTTGGTGATACTGATCATCTTTGTCTAAATAACACTCATATTATCTTTTCCGCGTAATGTCATGTGACTAAAGGCCTAATCTTTATTGTTCGTGTAATCAACGCTAGTCATTTTTAGTCACAGTTATCAATAAATTAGTTTCAACGCTATAGAAGTTTTATGGATTAATTAACATCAGTCATTTACTTAGCATGCTAAGTTGTTATAATGCTTAGCACGCTAACTAAATGGCAATTTATTATGTATAAAGAATTAGAGCGATTAAAAGAACTTTCACTTGCTGAGCACTTAGGGCGATTACATCGTTTATGGCGCACCGCTGCAGACGCGGAGCTCGTACCATTAGGGTTAACTCACCCTCGCTGGACTGCGCTGTGGAAGTTACTGCGCTTGGGCGATAACGTGAGCCAAAAGGTGCTTGCCGATGCTTTAGAGATAGAATTGCCCTCTTTAATGCGCACTTTGAGCCAGTTAGAACAGCAAGGATATATACAGCGCCGCTGCTGCGAGAACGATAAGCGAGCACGAATAGTCAGCTTAACTCCTGAAGGCATCGACATGCTTAAGCAGATGGAAAGCCGCATTATGTTGGTTCGTCGAGATTTACTTGCAGGTATTAGCAGCCAAGAATTAAGTGAATTTGAACGTGTCATTAGTCTTATTAGTGATAATGCTCTTGCTGCGCTGCATAAGAACACTGAACAAGACAACAAAATTCCTGAATGAGAAATAACATGACCCCAGATCAACAATTTGCTCGACTCGTTAAAATCGCTATTTTTATGTTTGTAATGGTGTTTGGTTACTTTATGTTTGCCGATGCAGTAATGCCTATGACGCCACAAGCCATGGCCACACGAATGGTCACTAAAGTGACGCCACAAGTCAGTGGTAAAATTGCATCTATTGCCGTCGAAAATAACCAACTTGTGGCTAAAGGTGATGTGTTATTTAGCATCGACTCAGCCCCTTACGAGTTAGCGGCTGAGCAAGCTACATTGGCGTTAGAGCAAGCAAAACAAGATAACGCTGAACTTGATGCATCGATACTAGCAGCCAAAGCAGATGTTCAGGCAAATCAAAGTAGTGCACAGCAGAGAAATAGTGAAGCAAAACGCCTTGATGCTCTGTATGCCTCCCGAGGTGTATCGCAGCAGTTAACTGATCAAGCTCAAAGTGAGGCCGTCACGGCGCAGGCCAATTTACTTGCCGCTAAAGCTCGCTTAACTAAGCTAGTGGTAAGTCGTGGACGCAATGGCGAAGATAATTTAAAAGTCCGTCAAGCTCAAAATCGTTTAGCTCAAGCAGAATTAAACCTGTCATACACTCAAATTCGCGCAGACCAAAATGGCGTGGTGACTAACTTACAGTTAGAAGTCGGCAGCTTTGCCACTGTTGGACAGCCGCTATTAGCTGTAGTGTCAGAAAACGTCGATATTATTGCTGATTTTAGAGAAAAAAGTTTACGCGGTATTGAGCCACAATCAACTGCGCTTGTTGCATTTGATGGTCAACCTGGACGTTTATATCATGCCAAAGTGAGTACCGTAGATGCCGGTGTGAGTGCCGGGCAATTTGATGCCAATGGCCGTTTAGCTGATCCGCAAGAATCGGTACGTTGGGTACGTGATGCTCAACGCTTACGATTACACCTTGAACTTGACCACCAAGGCGTTAATGCATTACCCGCTGGAGCACGTGCAACGGTGCAATTAGTACCTAATAGCGGTTTACTTGGCTTTCTAGCCAAGGTTCAAATTAAGGTTATCAGCACGCTGCATTATATATATTAACGCCGCAGTTAAGCCCAATATTGATTGTTAATACTCATTACACCAATTCACACTCAAGGCAATGCTGCAGGTTAATTTATTTGCGTGCAGTATCTTGTATCAATGTCGTAGGTTGTTCATATGTTATTACGCCATAGTCCTTTGACTACAAACGATTTACGCCAATGTTTACGCATAGCAACAGGCGCCACACTAGGATTTGCGATCTGTAAATTTTTCGACCTCAGTTATGGTGTATTTTTTACCGTCACTCCAATGTTGTTACTGGGTTTAGTCCCTGTGATGAATGCACATGCGATGAGGCAATTATTGGCATCATCTGTAATGTCTGGGATTGAAGTGGGTATTTTAGGTGGCTTATTTGGCTCTCACGCTGGGGTGATATTACCCATCGTGTTTGTGCTATTTTTGTATCGTTTTGCGGCAATGTCACGCGGTAGTTTGTTTTTATTTGGCGCTAACGGGGTTATCAGCTTAAGCATTATGTTGCACTTTGCCAGTTATCCGAGTGTCGATATTAATAATCTCATTTTCAGTAATTTTTGGGCGACAGCGGCCTCTGTTGTAATCGCTTATGCTATGACGGCTTTATGGCCCGATGTTGAACCAAGAGCGCCAGTTGCTGCCGTGGTTAAAGTGCCTAACCGCATGCGACACGAAGCGTTACTCGGTGCATCTATTGCAACTGCATCATTTGTGGTTTTTCAGGTATTTAACTTACGTGATTCTATGTCTGCTCAAGCCACCACCTTGTTATTGTTATTCCCAATGCATTGGAATGGTGCGCTCGGTTATGCCCGCAAACGAGCTATCGGTACCTTGTTTGGCGTGACTTTCGGCTTGGTGGGACAAGGGTTACTCTATGATTGGTCTGGATTATTGATTTTTGTGATACCACTATTGTGGATAGGCTTAATGTTGTTTAGCCAAGTACACGTGAGAGAAGCGAGTGGCTCTGGAGTGGGATTCGGTGCTATGACCACCTTAGGGATATTATTCGGTCAATACTTAACCCCAGATAATGACTTAGTTTTTAGTGCTTTGTACCGAATAAGCAGCATATTAGTCGCTATCGTGGCAACATTATTACTGTGTTATGTGGTGCATCGGATATTGAATCGATTTGAAGCTACTCGATTTGGTTGAACATTGGTGTGTGCGGTAAATAAATCTCATTGGAGCATATGAGCTTACTGATATTCGTCAATTGTGGATTGATTTTAATGGCAGTAGGGAAGTGGCTATTGTTAGAGTATTAGATTACTTATTGAAGAATAATTAGGTAATCGATTGATAATATTAGATATAACGTACGGTTAGTTTTATAGACATAATTACTATAGACATTTTGCATATAAATGCTAATAGTAATGAATTGTATATAAAAGGACTTAACATGATGAAACATAATGCTATTATTTTGAGCTTAATATTAAGCTTTCTCGCTTTCGCTCCATTTAAAAGCCAAGCAAACCAATTGCCTGAGTGCAACACGTCTGAATGTATTGAATACTTTAAAGCCTATCGCATTTTAACAAAACGAGGCCACTCCTCAGCAATGGCCATGTTAGCTGAATTCTATTACACCGGTTATGGCACCGATAAAGATTTAGACATGGCGTTAAAATGGTACCGACGTGCAGGTAAATATGGTGTACTGGATGCAAAATATAAAGCGGGTGTCTTGTATTTACAAGATACTCCTCTGAAAGATGTCGACGAAGGTGTTGAGTTTTTACAGTTCGCATCAAAGATGGGCCACTCTCAGTCATCGTATTTATTGGGTAAAATGTATTTAGGTGGTGGCATGGTAGAACAAGATTTGGCACTTGCAGATCAATACCTTGCTATAGCTTATGAAGAAAATAATTTTGCAGCTAGAAATTATGGGCAAATACTTTACTTACATGAATCAACTAAAGATTTACCGCTGAGCAAACTTTACGCTTTAATTTCAAAAGATGTTGTCACGTTAATCCCTGAGAAAACTGTTTCAAATCAGCAAACTGCAGCGATCAATTTTCCTCAAGGTGAAATGGAAACCATTGACGTACAAATGGATACATTTGAAGACATGTTTGGCTCGCATATTACCCAATTGAACCACATGATCCCTGACACTTCAAAAGGCACTGGATCCAATATAGCGGGACAAACATGTGCAAAAATGTGGGGATGTAGTAGTGAAGGTGATGGCCAACGAATCCAGGACGTCATGTTATCTGATTGGGGTTTAGAAACCCTTCAATTTAGGCTCGAAGGTTCAATATTTATCATAAAATAATAGCCGAGTTAAATAGAATAATGGGTTTCAATGACAAACTGGTTATTTTTGTTGCAAGGCTAATAACGAAGTTATAGTCAGTTGTTGTAGTCAATGCAATAGTAAACAGATCAACAAGCAGTTTGATAACCGTTTATTATCTTGAAACTCGTTAGCTAAGGTTATGCTAATGCTAGTATAAAAAAGTGACTCATTGTATTTAAACAAGAGTCACTTTTTTTATTATTAAACGGCATAATAAATGTGTTTTGCAGTAGATTATTGCCAACCAATTTTCCACTGTTGCGGATCCTTAAGATCGCGCCAATTAATAGAGCATTCTTCTGCATTCATTTCTGCACGGATAAGACATTCAACCACGTTTTGTTGCTCGTCATACTCAACTTTAGTCACTGTAAAATGCTTCAACTTTTGAACCACGTTAACTTTGGTCCATTTACTATTCAGTAATTTTTTTGGGTGAATTTGATTCATATTCATGTGGTAGTTCTTATTTATTATTAACGTTAGTACTGGCGTTAATCGCTCGGTGAGTTATTGATTATTAATTGCTGGAGTTGACTCAACTCTTCGATAACAATATCGGCTAAATGTTGATAATCACGTTCGATGCCATGATTAATTAAACAGGCTATCATTCCCGCGTTATTAGCTGCTTGAATATCGTATAAGTAATCACCAACATAGATAATATGCTGTGGATGTATTTGCCATTGTGTTGCAATGGCCAGTAACGCATCGGGTGCCGGCTTTGCAGGGAAGTGCTCTCGGGTTAACACATGGTCTATGGCGATATTATTTTGTGTTACCTTCATGGCACTGGCTGCAAGGCTATTACGAGTCACTATGGCTGTGGGTAATTTGGCCGCTTCAATAGCGTTAATCAGTTCGGTCATGCCTTTGATTGGTTTGGCACTCATAGCATCTTGATATTCATGCTCAAGAATAATTTTGTTTGCGTTGGCTTGAGTGGCTTTGCAACTTAACTCGTCGACGTATTTAAGAAGGTCTACGCCATTAGGGCAACCAATTTGTTGGCGAATTAAGTCAAAATCTAAACTGGACTCAACTAAGGTGCCGTCTAAATCAAAAATAATGCCTTTTATGTGTATTGGTAAATTCAATGAATACCCTTATGTATTAACATATTTATCGGTCAAACTGTATTGAGTGTAACTCAATTATAAATGGACCTTGTTGTTTTTGTGCCACGAGAAAACCAACACGATCAATATCTTCAAAGTTTAATGTAGGGGCATTCGTGACCGCTCGCCCTCTAAAGCTGACAGTAAAATCTGCCGGGGTAAAAGTATGTTGAGTGAGTGTATCAGCTTGAGTATTAACGTTAGCCACATAGGCTTCACCATAAGATAAATTCGGTGTTTTTAGGCGGATTTGATATATTTTTCCGTCACCTTTGGCCGTGATAGTGAGTAATGATGCATCGGCAATTTGATGGATAAAGCTGGATTCTGTCGATGCAAATCCGCCATTATTTGCCAAGGAAACCTGTCCAGAGAATAATAACGCTTGTTGCTCATTAAGCTTAATTTGGCTTTGCGAAATACCGCCCATCACAGTGTCATTATTGATGTTCCACGCTGTGAAGTGGCTTGGGTCAGTAAAGTGAAATAGCATATTGTCCTCACTGGCACTCCAGACGGGTTGGCCAATTAATAATAAAACCCCAACGGCAGTAGCAATGCCTATTTGTATTGTTTGGCAGACATGCCGATTATTTGCATTGAGTGATCCCATCATATACTCCTATTCATTTTAGTTCGATAAGCACATGTGCTATAGAAACAATGCCGTAAAAAAATGGCTTATCAGGGTGAGGGATAAGCCATAAAGGGTCTTACGGAGGATGATTGTCTTAGAACATCGGGTGTTACTTTATCGGATCAGCTGTATCGGGGGATAGTCAATCAGATATCACTTAACGTCTAACTATTATGCATTACGCGTATTTGTGAATGTAGGTTCAGTTTTTTTAGGTTATTTTGTTTATGTTGCATTATTCCTGGTTGAGGGGAGTTAAATTCGACAAATAACAATGTTGTCAGTACCCTTAATATAAGTTTTACAGAGAGCAAAATATTTTGGACGTAAACGATGTATCAACCGCTCCATCATCCGAGCTTACATTTAGTGTCGTAAGCATTAATTTATTTAACTTTATTGAACCGCCTCACGCCTACTACGACTTTGAAAACATCTATAGTGATAAGCAATGGCAAAAAAAATGTGCATGGTTAGGTGAGTTTATTAGCCACAATCAACCTGACATTATTGCTTTTCAGGAAGTGTTTAGTCCTGATGCCTTAGCTAAGTTGACTGAGTCGTTGGGTTATGAATATTTTGTGGCGCTAGATTTACCCGAGGTAGTAAGTGATTATGTGTACCGCAGCCCTGTGGTCGCGATAGCATCAAAGTATCCTATTATTGATTCAGCTAATGTCAGCCCAGATCCGCAATGGGTCAGCCAGTTAGGTTTAGCGGAGTCATTTAGTTTTAGCCGTAAACCGTTACGGGCTACGATACAGTTACCAGTATTTGGTCCATGTGATTGTTATGTCATTCACCTTAAGTCTAAACGCAGTGGCGTGAGTCGTGACGATATCAGTGAAAGTGGCTTACATGGCGGTGCTGATTTTGTTGCACGGCAAGTGCTTGGGCGTTGGGCATCCAGTTTACAGCGCGGCAGTGAATCAGCTCTATTGTGCCATCAAATGCTGATGAGACGACAGCAAACTCAGCAGCCCTTTATGTTGATGGGTGACTTTAATGACACCATGGGCAGTGAACTCTTAGCGGCATTTAATAATCAATTACGCGTGTATCGCAGTGATATTGAAGACCCTGGGCTGGCTAAACTAGGTGAAACCTCATTAATGGCAGAGTTACAGCAAAGCAGTTTGTTTGACAGCTATGAGCTGTTTATCGCCGCGACTAAGTGTAACGCAACATTGGCCCTAGATGAATTTGAGTCAAGCTCACTAGTGGATGAGCAACCGCATCCTGCTAGGCAGCCGACACATTACTATGGCAACAGTGGCTCAGTACTTGATTACATATTAGTCTCAAGTGAGTTTAATCCGACTCAGCAGCAAAACCTCGCTCATATAATTGATTATAAAACGTTTGATCGTCATCTAGTTCGGCCTGACTATGAACGCGACAGCGATAGTACCGATCATGCACCAGTGATGATGAGCTTTTGCGTGCGCACTTAGTGAGTGGCAATGATGATGTTTATAGATGGACTATTGAAAGTGATCGCCACATAACTTGCTAAGTGTCGGCTCCATTTGGTCAAGATAATAAAAAGCGCTGATAAATATCAGCGCTTTTTTAGATTTAACGTAATTGATTTACCGTTGTAATGGGTAAGCTTACTGTAATGTTTGTTTGATTTTTACGCAGCGTTGTTCTTGTTGACGGGTTTCGAGTAGCGCGCGTCTCACCAATGGTGATAAACCCGTTTGTGTATCTAAAACGTGGCTAATCGCATCTATGTTTGTTGCACTACAATCGGTCGGAATTAATTGCGCCGCAAAACTGCGCATAAATACCGGACCTTTATCGTCCATTAGCGGCAAGTTGGCAAAGCGTTGTTCTGCCGTTGCGGCACTTAACAGTTTTTGTTCAGCCGGATAGATATTGTACATTGCGACGCGAATTTTTGAGAACGCCATGCTGTCATTGTTTTCAATAGTATTTAACCACTGACGCTTAAGCGATGACTGTGGGCGGATAACCTCGGCTGCAATCGCGGCTTTTTCACCAGAGTCAGATTGATCAAGGTGTTTTTCTTGGGCGAGTAGCGCCTGAGCATCACCGTAATCATAACGGTTTAATTGGCGGATCATCGCCCAGCGTAAATCTTGATCTATGCTTAACCCTTTTATATGGCTCTTACTTTGCAGTAATGATTGGATATGTTTTAACGCATCGCCATAGCTAGATAAACTAATATAAGCATCGAACCAACGGCGTTGAAAATCACTATTACGGTAGCTTTCCATACTCATCCGCAGGCTCATTTGGCTAAGTGCCTTAGATATTTTACTGTTGTAAGCCGCATTAGCAGGCGCCATTAAATCAAGATAGTTCTTAGCACGCTGCAGATTACCAAGTACTTGACCTAGAATGGTGTAGTCTTTTTCGAGTGGCGCATTAATTAACGCGATATTTAAAAACTGATCCAATGATGTCTTACCATCAATCACACTGTCCCACATGCTTTGCCACAGCATAGAGCGTAATAGCGGATCGGTTACTTGACCTAGAGACTGTTTGGCGGTGTTAAATGAGCTAGAGTCTAGCGTTACTTTCACAAATCCCCAGTCATCATAGTTTGGATACACTAAATCAGGACAAACCTCGTCAATTAACTGATCAACTTCGGTATAAGCGCCTTTGTATGTCACCGCAACCACTTGTTGTTTTTCTATGCCATATCGAGTTTTGTTGAACAACCCTAGTTGTACTCGTTGTTCACGTAGCGTTGGATGTTGTTCATCATCAGATGTTTGCACTAACCCAAACGAGTCAATTTGACCTCGCTGACAAGTGTACTGAGCTTTGATGGTATTTACACCCGCCGCGTACAACCATTCTTTGGTCCACAAAGACAAATCACGACCACTGGCCTTAGCTAGACTGTTGATAAAGTCATTAAGCTCAGCATTTTGATAACTGTATTGTTGTAAATATTGGCTCACTCCACGGCGGAAGGTTTCTTCACCGAGTAAATGACGTAATTGCTTGATGGTCGATGCGCCTTTTTGATAAGTAATGGCGTCGATATTATCAAAGGCATTTTGGCTGGTGGCCACGGGCACTTCAATTGGGTGAGTCGTGACTAAACTGTCTTGATGGTAAGCAGCTTGTTTACCAGAGGCATAAAAAGTGCGCCATGCATGACTAAATTCAGTGGCTTCACTGGTAGCAAGGGTGCCCATAAATGAGGCAAAGCTTTCATTTAACCATAAGCCATTCCACCACTTCATGGTGACTAAGTCGCCAAACCATTGGTGCGCCATTTCGTGCATGATAACGCCTGCTAAACGTTCTTTTTGTTCGGCAGTCATCTTGGCATTAAATAAGAAACGGTCTTCAGAAAAAGTGATCGCTCCTGCGTTTTCCATTGCGCCATAAAGAAAGTCAGGCACTAATACTTGGTCGTATTTTTTAAACGGATAAGCAATACCAAAGTAGCTATCAAAAAAGTCTAAACCTTGCTTGGTATAAGTGAACCAATCTTGAGGGGTAACTTGGTTGGCCACAGACTGACGCGAAAATAAACGCATCGGATAACGGCCTGAATTATCTTCCCAAACATGGTACGGACCTGCGTGCATAGAAAAGTTATATGGGCTTAATTTTGGGGTAGCAGGGAAGGTCCATAAGTTAGTATCGCCTTGGTCAACCACATTGGTTTCACGCATGGCACTGATCACTTGCCAATCTTTGGGTGCATGGACGTTAATCTGATAACTGGCTTTAAGATCCGGTTGATCAAATACTGCAAACATTTGCTGGGCGGCTGCAGGTTCAAAATGTGAATACAAATAAACTTTACTGTCTACTGGGTCGACAAAACGATGTAAGCCTTCGCCATTGGTACTGTGTTCTCGAGTAAATTCAACCTCTACAGTGTTGTGACCATCAACTAATAGACTTTGATTTAACACAATATAAGCGCCATTGTAATTAGGATATACCTTGGTTCCGTTAACAATAAATTGCTTAATATTGGCTTTGTTAAGATCAAGCGTCAGTGATTTTGGCACGCTGCTTAAGTCAAAGTGAACAATCGATTTTGCACTGAATTGGCTGTGCTCACTTAAAAAGAAAGTTAGCTCATATTGTGCATTTGATACCACGTTGGATCTTGCTTGTGCTTGTACTTGGCTTATGTAGGCAGAGCCATCCCGTTGCAAGGATGATGTTGAAAGTGAGCTGCTGCAGCTGACAAGGCTAGCACAACATAATGCGATGAGACTGGTTTTGATGACCCGAGGACTAAACAATTCAGTGGATAACAATTTCACGTTAGTGTTCCTAACTTTTTATTTGATGTATGAAAAAGCCGACAACAATGTCGGCTTTAGTGCTATGAGTAGTGATTTATAAGCCTAAAAAAGACTTTGATTTCATTTTACGGATTTCTTTTTCATCTGACCATTCAATTAAGCCAGTTTCAAGATCCATTAACCGCATGGTCATTTTGTAGTAAACATCTTTGGTGCTGCCATCTTGTTTAACGATGCTTGATAAGTTGCCATAAAGCATATATTGCGCGCCAATTTGACGGCCAAATTTAATTGCCGTAGATGGGTCTACCATGCCGGCATTGTTTTGATAATCAAGTTGTTTGCGTACAGTATCAACCTTAGTCATATCAATAAAACGGAACTTACCAGAGCGTAATAGTTTATTGCTAATGGTGTCGGTCACTGATTCTGTATCGATATGTTCAGAAGTTTTATTTTTAATTTTATCCACAAATACAATCGGGCGGTTGCTCTGTGTCATTACTACAACAGGTGGGAATGCCATCATGCTGTCGACCATTTTTGCTGCGATGACTTGCAGATCAGTTGAACCGAAGTTTTCGTTAACGGTTTCGACTTCCGTCGCGTCACCATACTCTACTTTAGATTGACAGGCGCTCAGCCCCATTACTGCAGCTAATACAAATATCAGTTTCAAATTTTTCATAGTAAATTCCATTGGTGATGAGTGACAGTTGATAAGCAATTATCGTCTATCAGATGATTATCGAATAAAAACGGGTACGATTTCCAGTCTCTATTGCCCAAATTAATGTTGTACGGTTTGGTTTTACGTCAATATTTACATTTTGGCTGCTATTTAAGCGAACATTATAGCTGCCGGCATCGATAAATTGTCGAGCAATTTGAGCCTGACGTGGCAGGGTTAACCAACTTCTACGGTCGGCTTGCTCGGTGATAACATTAAATATTTGCATTACCATCGCAGCAGCATCAACTTGATTATTGGCTCGTTGACTACTGTTTTGTACACTGCGATTCATTTGGTATTTAGCATAAACTCTTGCGGCTTGTCGAAACAACGCAGCGGGTAAATCTTCTTTTAAGGCATTAATGGCTAACGCATCAATGTTAGCAATAGATTGTGCTGTGAGTGGCGCGTCTAACCCTTGGATTTGGCTGTTATTCATTAACAGACGTTGTGGCTGATAGGTCGCTAATGACGCGGATTGGATATTACCGTTAAGTGGAAAAGGTACCGTAATACTCTGTTTTTCTGGTACAAAATCACGTTCAATAATAAACACAACTTGGCCTTGGTCGGGTGTAGGCATTACCGCTTCTCCCCAGCGACGTTTAAATTCGTCGTATTGAGGCATCCCCAGTTGTTTAGCTAAACGAACTAAATCTTGCTGTAAATACACATTGTCTGGGGTAATTTGTGCTGCTTTGCGATAATCAATAAACGCATCATTAGGCTCGTTGGCGAGCTCGTGCAACAAGCCAGTAGTGTAATAGCTGTAAGCGTTTAGAAATGAACTGGTGACATTGCCGGCTTCTTTGCTTAATTGGGCTACTTGCGCGTCAATGGTGCCATTGGCCATGTCTTGCACTGATTTTTGTGATTTCTGATAGCGTGCTTGTTCCATACTTTGCAATTCATTACTGCGGCGAACTTCTACTAATGCCCCTTGAGCGTCGCCACTAAATAAATAATTAAGTGCCTGATATTGATGCAACATAATACGCTCATAACCCGGACCTCGATAAGGAATGGCATTATCGTTGAGTAAAAGACTGCTCGCCCCTGCACCTAATTTACTGGCACTCACGATGGCTTTATCATCAAAAACTTGATAATCGTCAATGGCTTGTTGGTAATAGGTTTTACTGCCGCTAAAGTCACCCGCAATTTGCATAATACGCCCAGACTCTTGGGCGTAAAGTAAGCCATCATTGCCGCTAATATTGTCGGCCAAATCAGTGATTTTTGCTGTTGGTGAATCGCTATTGAGTTGTTGCTTGTATGGCGCTATTTGCGATGGATAGTTAACAAATACACTATTAAAGGCACAACCGGATAGGCCAATAATGAGACTCAACCCAATACAGAATGTTCTTAACATTGTGGCACCAGTATCTGAGGTGTCATGAGGTTGACCCGTTCAAGTAAAGTAATACCCTGCAGGTGGTCATATTCATGTTGAAAAATACGCGCAACAAATCCCGTTAATGTTTGTTGATGTAACTGGCCATCAAGCGACTGATACTGAACTTCTATTTCGCTGTGTCGCGCAATAGATAGCCGCTGACCTGGAATGGATAAGCAACCTTCTACATCTGTTTCTGTCACGGCAGATGCCGATAGAATCTGTGGGTTTATGACTACCGTTGGAGGCATTGATGGCGCATGGGGATAACGTTCGTTAGGATTTGACGCCATGATAAACATTGCTACGTTGCTGAACACTTGCGTTGCCGCAATACCGACGCCATTTGCATTTAGCATAGTGCTGAGCATGTTATCAGCTAAGGTATGTAATGCGTCGTCAAACACCGTCACTGGCTCAGCAATTTGAGTCAGTATCTGTTCGCCTGTGGTAGCAATGCTGAGTAGTGGCTTTAGCTGCATAGGTGACGGCTGTCCTTGTTATTCGCGTTAGATGACGACCTAGGTTAATCTTATTTATGGTTTAAATTGTTATGAGTAAGCAAGGTTATTACTTGCATAGTCTCATTCTATGGTACTGACCATTCACTCGATTTCAATACAGTCTATATCATATTTGCTGAATATCAGCTGACTATGATAGCAGTCAAAGTATCCTAAAATATCTTGTATGGTCGCAAGGCTTTAGTAATGGGGTGGTGGAGTCTCTTCGGCAGAAGACGCCATGTTACTAGGCTCAATAGAATGCAGTTTATTAACCATTAATAGCATTTGCTGTTGCTGTCTGGCAACTAATGCATTGAGTTTTATCACTTCTTGGTTTAACTCTTCAATGGAGATATCTTGAAATGATAATTTCATTTCAAGATCATCAATCTTTTGTAAAACGCTTTCCATGTCGACCTCTTATTACTGAATTATTACATTAGTTATTACTGCCAATATTCAACTAAACCTTGGCTGCTAATACTGACTATCGAGCCAGGTGCTATCATTGCGGCAGAGTATACTACAGCGCCTTTGTTTTGGGTGTTTTTACTCAATTGAACTTGCCAGCGAGAAAGTCGTTTACCTGAGTCTATTTGCCATAAAAAGATTTCTCTTGATGGCGTACCTGTGAGTAATTGCTGGTCATTATTAACAAAGCGAGCACTTGAAAAATTCATTTGGCGTCGATTAATATCGAGATGACTTATTGGTTTACCGGTATCCGACTGCCACAGGGTGGCATTACCAGTGATATCGCTTGCAAAGCTGAGAGTCGCTGAGTCGTTAATCGCCACTTTAGTGATGCGGGATGTTAACTGCCATTGTTGTAATGGTTGACCCGTTTGGGCTTGCCAAAGTAATACTTTACCATCATTCCCGCCGCTTAATGCTGTATTGCCATCGGCACTAATAGACACGCTATTCACTTTTTCTTGATGGCCCAAAAATTGAATTAAGCGTGATTTTTCAGGTGACAATGACATCACAGAGCCATCGACTAAACCCACAAGGGTTTGCCCTGTATTAGCGATGGCGACACTTTGCGCATAAGAAGGCAAAGACCACCATCCGACAGATGAACCATCGGTTAATCGCCATATTGCAAGTGAGTGGCTGCTAATTGTTGCAGCATAAAGGCTATTTGCTGATATCGCAGTATCAATGACGTTACTGGTATTTTGTTGTTGGCCTTGGAGCCACTGGTAAGACAACGTTGAGTCAGTAAGATCCCATACCTGTACGCCATTATGAGCCGTGCTAACCAAGGCGATGGTTGCATCATTTGACAAACTTGCACTATAACTGGCATCGGTAGTGATGACCTTAACTTTCGTCGCTGTTGGCTGGCATGCAGATAATAGGCTTACTAAGACTAGAGTTGGCCAAAAAAACAGCATTGGAACGCGTATCATGAACTTGCTCCTTGAATTATTGTCCTAAACCTTGTCATATAAGGTTTACCCAATGGTATAACCGTTTTAACTAGTATAAAGTGGCAAGAGAACATGACCAATTAAACATCTCATTGATTGAATGTATTAAGGTTATTGTAACCACTATAGGATGCTGAGGAAGCTTTAATGAAATCTATTTACAAATTATCGTTAGTTGCATTAGCCGTTGTTGGCCTTACTGCGTGTAATCAGGAACAAGACGTTGCTCAAAAGAAAGTTGAATTGACAACTGACGTTCAAAAAGAAGCATATAGTGTTGGTGGTTCAATTGGTAAGTACATGTCTGGTCACATTAAAGAGCAAGAAGAATTAGGCTTTGCTGTTGACCGCGCTATGGTGATTAAAGGCTTTAGCGATGGCTTAGGCGAAGAAATGCAGTTAACTGAAGAAGAAATGCAGACTGTATTACAAAACCTAGATAAAAAACTAAACGACAAGCGCTTAGAGCAAGCTGAAACGTTAGCTGCTAAATCAATTGCAGATGGCAAAAAATTCTTAGAAGACAATAAAGCCAAAGAAGGCGTAACCACGACTGAGTCTGGTTTGCAGTACGAAGTATTAGAGGCCGGTAGTGGTGAAAAGCCTGCTGCTGAAGATACTGTTGAAGTTCATTACCGTGGCACGTTAATTGATGGCACCGAATTTGACAGTTCATATGCTCGTGGTGAAACGGCTAAGTTCCCACTAAACCGTGTTATTCCTGGTTGGACTGAAGGCGTACAGTTAATGCCTGTAGGCGCTAAGTATAAGTTTGTTATCCCATCAGAATTAGCTTATGGCGAACGTGATACTGGCACTATTCCTGCTAACTCAACATTGGTTTTTGAAGTTGAATTAATGTCAGTAGAGAAAACACCTGCTGCAGTAGAAACTAAGTAATATCAATATTGTTTCAGTCGTTAAAAGACTGATAAATATAAATTAAAAAGGACGCTTCGGTGTCCTTTTTTGTTTACAGTTAAATTTGCTTAGAATGGCCTTGGATAAGTGATTAACTCCGTCGCTTTATATTGCTCAACGTTAGTCGTATCTCGTTAGTCGTTTAACGTTAGGTAATACCAAGTTAACTCCGCTAATCATTTTATTGTCATTACGTGCAAATTAGCCGCTCTTGACGAGTAGTTAACCCTCAGCAGATCAATGTCCATCATGTATATTAGAGACGGATTATAGCCATTTCAAACGGTAGAATAAGTACATTTGCAAACCTATCAGCGCAAACAATCCGCCACAGAATGCGGCAAAAGCCCAATTTGATTCAGCGCCAGGTATTCCGCCAATATTGACGCCCAATAAGCCTGTTAAAAAACCTAATGGTAAAAATACCGCCGAGATCAATGATAAGAAATACAGTCTCTGATTCACTTGTTCTGACTGTTGTGATTGAAGCTCTTCCTGCGTAACGCTGGCTCGATCGCGTATTGCATCAAGATCTTCTATTACTCGAATAAGGGTTTCGTGTATTTCACGTAAGCGGACTTTATCATTGTCGTCAAATAGTTCGCTGGCTTCTTGTAGCATACGAGAAAATGCTTCTCGTTGGGGCGCGAGGTAGCGACGCAATACTACGGTTTGTCTGCGCAGCTCGGCAATGTCAGTACGTAAGGTTTTGTTTACTTGAGTGACAACGCGTTCTTCTAATTCATCAAGCTGCTCTTCCAGTTTGCCAATAAACTCCACTTTACGTTGCGTCAGACGCTCACAAATGGCCATGATAAACGCTGCACTATCAACCGGACCTTTGCCTTGTGTTATCGCATCGGCAACATCAATCACCGATTGTAACTGGCGCTCGCAGGTTGAGATGATCTTGTGCTCTTCAGCGTAGATCCGCACTGCGACCATGTCTTCTGGATCGGAGTTTGGGTTTAAATTAACTCCTCGTAACGCCAGTAAAATTCCTTTGTCGGAACTTAATACTCGTGGACGAGTATCAGTGGCCAACAGAGTATCCACCTCAACCCTCTGTAAGCCGGAGTTGAGGATCCATTTACGAGCTTTCGGTTCACGATATCGCAGATGTAACCACAACAGCCCATCAGCAGGCTGCCATTGTGCTATTTGTTCCGCGGTAAGTGACTGGCCAGCATTGGGGCCGGTAAGCAATAAACTGTATATAAAACCATTATTCATTATTAGAGATTCCATGTGATCACTATTGTAATAATTTACGCTATTTTTTTATCTTGCCCAAGTTTAAAACAACCTTATAAAATGAAATCCTTTATTTATCGTGCATTTAACCATCAAGCGCAATATTTGCTGAACTAACGAGCAGCAGAGTGGCCGTTCATCGGTTAAAATAGAAAAAATGCTAATAAAAGAGTACTAGTATGGAATATCAATTTCGTCGAAATCGCCTAGAAGGCACGGTCTTTGCTGAATTTAGCATGGGTCATGAAGTGTTAGGCAGATGGTTTGCTGAAGAGCTTGGTGACGACAAGAGCAAAGCTAATCATATTCTAACCCAGATAGTGTTAATCAAATCTGGGGCGCTTAACCATTTGCGGGATATCGGTGGAGAGTTAACTATCGACATCGACTTTGAGCAAGTGAGAGTGTTTGCCAGTGTGATTGATTTTGAGGAAGAGCACTTATTAGAAGACTCCATGAGCCTGTATAATGCGGAATCTGAGTCTTATTGTGGTCTGGAAGACTTTGAGTCAGTGCTGCAAAGTTGGTTAGCATTTATTAACGATAAATAACCCATCTCTTAATTCTAGTGGATGATAAATAACAACAAAACCACGTTTAAGTGGCCTTGTTGTTAAATATGACTTTGATAGTGGGCTAATTGTTAAGGTAGCGTACGGCCATTTCTGTGCGAGACTTTGCATTTGCTTTACGCAGCAAATTCTTCACATGAACTTTAACAGTGCCTTCGCTGATGTGTAAGTCTTCGGCGATCATTCGATTACTTTTACCTTCCGCCAGCTCCTGCAATATTTGTAATTCACGCGGGGTTAAATTCTCTATCCAGCTGTTGTCGTCAATGGTATTTTTCAACTCATAAAGATAAGCTTCTACTTCATCACTAATGACTCGGTGACCCAGCATGGCTTTTTTGAGTTGCTCTAACAGTAAATCAGGCTCAGTGTCTTTGAGTAAATAGCCGTCAGCACCCGCTCGCAGTAGTCTAATGACATCTTGTTTAGCGTCTGAGACGGTTAAAATCACAATTCTTGCTGTTACACCTTCTTGACGCATAGCATTGAGAGTATCAAGCCCAGACATGCCTTTCATATTCAAATCGAGCAAAATAATATCGGGTTCATCTTCGGCTACAGCGGTAAGAGCTTCTAGTCCCGTGCCCGTTTCACCAAAAAGCGAAAAGTCACCGTCGGAGGTGATTAATTGGCAAATACCACGGCGTAATAATGGATGATCATCGACAACAAGTACGGAATACGGCTTACCCATTTAAAGGCTCCTGTTGAGGTGGAAAACTCAGCGTAACAGTCGTACCGCCGAGCTGGTTACTATTGAACGAAACGATACCATTCAGTTTGTTGGCGCGTTCATGCATGATGCCAATACCAAAATGCTGATCTCGTTCAGCTAAATGTGTCACGCCAATGCCATCATCACATATTGTAATAGTAATCATGCCATTATTTGTTAACTGACAATCTACCACTATATGAGCAGGGTTAGCGTGTTTAATTGCATTTAATGTCGCTTCACGAATTAATTGTAAAATATGAATGTGTTGTTTAGCTTCAAGTAAATGTGCTGATATCTTGTAATTCAATTGGATATTGATATTCGTTTGATGACGTAATTGATCCAACATAACTTCAATAGCTTGACTTAAATTAGGCTCTTTAATGGTTAATCTAAAGGTTGATAACAGTTCACGTAATTGTACATAAGCAGTACTGACACCTTCATTAATCTCTGTCAATTGACCTTCTACTTCAGGGCTACGACAACTGTGAGCAAGACTTTTACGTAATAAACTCACTTGAATTTTTAGAAAAGATAATAATTGCCCAATTGAATCATGTAATTCTCTAGCGATGACCGCACGTTCTTCCAGTAGCGCCAGTTGCTGCCGTTGTTCAGTAGCATTATGGATGGTAATTGAACGGGTTAACATCATGGCGAAGTTTTCAAACAATAATTTATTCAATGGCTTATTAGATATTACATCTAAATAGCCCATTTGGGTCTTTTCTATTAATAGCGGAAACTGTACCGATTCAGTGGCTAACTCATCAGGCCAGCCGCCTTCAGCTTTAATAACGTCTTTAGAGCCATCATCATGCTCAACGACTAAGCGAAGAAAGGTTAAGTCTTCATAATATTTCAGCTGATTGATTGCAGATTGTAATGCTTTATAGTCGAGTTTATCAGCATGTAACATGAGTAGATTGTCGTATAAAAACTTTAGCTCATTGTTTGCTCGGGTTAATGCCAAGGTTTTTTCGTTTACTTGGTTTTCTAAATCTTCATATAAATGGGCTAATTCCGCTGCCGTCTTTTGCAGTGCATTACCTAGAGCCGTCAGTTCTATATAACCCGTTTTAGGCATCTCAACTTTGAAGTTACCTTTCGAAATAGTTGCTGCGCTATCCATCAACAATTGCAATGGTTTAACAACCCGTTTACGTGTGAATACTACGGCAAAAAAAGCGATAACAAGTAAAATAAATAAGCCGATAATCTGCCCAATAACCAATAACTTTAATTTAAAGGCCGCGAACAATTCCATCTTTAATACCAAGGTATCAATGGTGTCGACAAAGTCGGTTAATGAGGCTGAGTAAAGTCGCGTATTCCCTTCTTCAATATACACTCTCATCACTTGCCACTTATCGATAACCAATAAATATTGGTCTCGCAGCTCTTTGGGGCTATACCACTGAAGAGAGCGTTTAAGTGCTTCTGAACTAAGTGTATTTTCGAATGCAGTAATTTTTTCATCGGTATTACTACTGCCGGCATTGGTATACAACAACAGCCTATAACTTTGCATTCGCAGTGAGCCTGAGGCGTTGATGCCTTTGGCATCGCCTAAGCTGAAGGTTAAATTGACGATAGAAAACACCGCTAAGCTTGATGACAACAAAATTAAAATGAGCATTAAACTTAAAATGGTGGAAGTAAGGCTGCCACGAGTAAACATAAAATCCTGCTGTTGATAGCGATTAGTGATTAAAAATAAGTCAAAAGTACTGTTTTATATGATGTCCAATAGTGTGTTCTACATTAGGTATGGGTTGATAACATTAACAAGTTTACAAAACTGTGAAATACATCCTGTTTACATGTTGATCTGGCGCAAACTTTCATCGCTATACCCCATAAGGGGTATATTTAAAGCGGTGTTAAATCGCTAACTTTGACTTTGGAGATGTCGTGATTATTAAATTAAATATAATGTAACACGGAGATAAAGGGTGATGAAGATGAATATGAAATCAATTGCACTGAGTGCAGTGATGGCAGCCAGTTTTTTAGCTGCTGGCGCAATGGCGAGTGATAAAACGGAGCCTCGAAATGAGGTTTATAAAGATAAATTTTCTAAGCAATATGACAGCTGGCATGCAACTGATGAAAGTAAAGAAGTTGTCGATATGTTAGAAAAAGTACCTAGTCTAGTCGTATTGTGGGCAGGCTACGGCTTTGCTAAAGATTACAATGCACCACGAGGTCATATGTATGCGGTTACTGACGTAACGAATTCATTGCGTACCGGTGCGCCAAAAAATGCTGAAGATGGTCCAATGCCAATGGCGTGTTGGAGCTGTAAAAGTCCTGATGTGCCTCGTGTGATTGAAGAGCAGGGCGAAGATGGCTATTTCAGTGGCAAGTGGGCTAAAGGCGGTCCAGAAATTGTCAATGTTCTTGGTTGTGGCGATTGTCATGAAAAAGGCTCATCTAAGTTACGTATGTCTCGTCCATTTGCAGAGCGCGCAATGACAACATTGAATACTCCATTTGATAAAGCTTCTCGTAAAGACAAGCAGTCAATGGTGTGTGCTCAATGTCACGTAGAATATTATTTCGAGAAAACGGCTGAACGTCCTGGTTTCGTTAAATTCCCTTGGGATATGGGTACCACTGTTGAGCAAATGGAAGTGTATTACGACAACATGGAGTTCTCTGATTGGACTCATGCTGTGTCTAAAACTCCTATGCTAAAAGCACAACACCCTGGTTATGAAACTTGGAAAATGGGTGTTCACGGTCAAAATAACGTGAGTTGTGTTGATTGTCATATGCCTAAAGTGACTAATGACAAAGGCCGCAAATTTACAGACCATAAAGTGGGTAACCCATTTGATCGCTTTGAAGAAACATGTGCAACTTGTCACAGTCAAAGCAAAGAGTTTATGGTTAAGCAAGTTAATGAAAGCAAACAGAAAGCACAAGACTTAAAAGCACGTGTTGAAACTCAATTAGTTAAAGCTCACTTTGAAGCTAAAGCTGCGTGGGATGCTGGTGCAACTGAAGTTGAAATGAAGCCAATCCTAATGGATATTCGTCATTCACAGTGGCGTTGGGATTATGCGACTGCATCTCATGGTGCATCATCTCATGCTCCTGCTGAAGTATTACGTATTTTAGGTACTTCATTGGATAAAGCAGCTGATGCTCGCGTTAAACTTGCTCAGTTACTCGGTGCAAAAGGTGTTAAGCAACCAATTGCTTACCCTGACACTTCAACGAAAGCAAAAGCACAAGCAGCATTAGGCATGGACATGAAAACCATGAATGCTGAAAAAGCTGAGTTTAAGAAAACACTGGTGCCTAAGTGGAAAGAAGAAGCTAAAAAGCGCGAAGCGACTTATAAATAAGTTGTACTTAGCATAAAAAATCTCCTCAGGTGCAAGCCTGAAAAATCTAACAAACAGCCCTCATTTGAGGGCTGTTTTTTTATCTGTGTTATGTAGAGATAGTGCACCGGCTTCTTGCTGCTAGGTAGCATGAAAGGTGGATGATTTGCTGCACCAAAACGATGCGTCGATGTTTCTTGTGCACTTGATTGGTGCCTTAATGTTAATAAATAAAAGAGTAAATAAAATAAAAGCTATATATAACAGCGTATTGAAAAAGTGGCCTAATGATTGAATTAACTCATCCAACAAATTAATAACAATTACATTTTTTCACACTTTTGGAGGTCGAGATGAAACTCGTCAGCGCTATCATCAAGCCATTTAAATTGGATGATGTCCGTGAAGCCATTGCAGGCATGGGCATTGAAGGTATGACTGTTACTGAAGTAAAAGGCTTTGGACGCCAAAAAGGTCACACTGAACTTTATCGTGGGGCAGAGTATCAAGTGGACTTTCTTCCTAAAGTAAAATTAGAAATTGCCACCAAAGATGAAAATTTGGACATGCTTATTGAAGCCATTACCAGTGCTGCACATACCGGCAAAATAGGTGATGGAAAAATTTTTGTGACTGATTTAGAACAAGCGATCCGTATTCGTACGGGTGAACTTGATAACGAAGCATTATAAGGTGGCTGCTATGGAAGAATTAACTCAATTAGGCCTGACGGTAACTGAACTACGTTTTGCATTAGACACGTTCTATTTCCTCATTTCAGGTGCGTTAGTTATGTGGATGGCAGCGGGTTTTGCCATGTTAGAAGCCGGCTTAGTTCGCTCAAAAAACACCACTGAAATATTAACTAAAAACGTGTGTTTATATTCAATTGCATGTGTGATGTTTTTATTCGTCGGATACAACATCATGTATGTCGACAATGTAGAAGGTGGTTTTATTCCTTCTTTTGGTTCGTTAATCGGTTCGCAAGCCGATGGTGCAGACCATGCTTTGGAATCAGACTTTTTCTTCCAAGTCGTGTTTGTTGCTACGGCAATGTCGATAGTATCTGGTGCTGTGGCTGAACGGATGAAGTTATGGTCTTTCTTAGCTTTTTCGGTCGTCATGACCGCGGTCATTTATCCTATTGAAGGTTACTGGACATGGGGTGGTGGATTCCTCTCTGAAGCTGGTTTTGTTGACTTTGCTGGTAGTGGCATTGTGCACATGGCTGGTGCTGCAGCTGCAGTATCTGGTGTGCTGCTTCTTGGTGCTCGTAAAGGTAAATATGGTGAAAATGGCCAAGTTCATCCTATTCCAGGCTCTAACTTACCAATGGCTACTTTAGGTATGTTCATTTTATGGATGGGTTGGTTTGGTTTCAACGGTGGTTCACAGCTGTTGGTTTCTGATGCTGAAAACGCCAGTGCTGTCGCTAAAATCTTTGTAAACACTAACTCTGCCGCCGCATTTGGTGCAATCTCAGCGCTTATTGTGTGTAAAGTTGTTTGGGGTAAAGCTGATTTAACCATGATTTTAAACGGTGCGTTAGCGGGTTTAGTGGCAATTACTGCTGATCCTTTATCACCTTCGTTGTTAATGGCCGGTGTAATTGGTTTGGTTGCTGGTGCAGTTGTTATCTTCTCAGTGATTGCATTTGACCGAATTAAAATTGATGATCCAGTCGGTGCCATTTCGGTGCACGGTGTTGCGGGATTCCTTGGACTAATGTTAGTACCATTATCAAATGCCGATGCTAGTTTTGGCAGTCAGCTATACGGTGCTGCGGTTATCTTCATTTGGGTATTTACCACATCGTTACTGGTATGGTTTGTATTAAAAATGACTATGGGTATCCGTGTGACAGAAGAAGAAGAGTACAACGGTATGGATGCTTCTGACTGTGGAGTAGATGCTTACCCTGAGTTTGTGAGTGTGAAAACCGCTGGCTAATGAGTTAATTAGCTAACATAGAAAACAGAACCTTAGGGTTCTGTTTTTTTTTGTAGATTAATAACGTTATTACTGACTCAATTGAGGTAAATAAAGGGCCATGTGCCAGCTTAACGTATACACTATTAGATGATGAAATCTGTGATGAGGTGATGATGAAACCAATACTGATAAATTTATTAATGGGATCTTTGTTATTAAGCGCAGCAAGCTATGCTGGCACCGTTGTGGTGCGCCAGTCATCAACGCCTTTTGATGCTTTTGCTGTTCGCGACAGTGTATTACAACAGCACGAATGGCAAGAGTTGTTAAGACAGCAACAGCAGATAATGATTTTGCAATCACTGCCTATTGGTTGTTTAGCCGTGACGTCACCATTTCATTATTTTAGCTGTGGCAATCAATTTTATCGTCCCTACGAATATCAAGACACACAACTTTTTATCCAAATAGATCCTCCTGTTAGTGTAAATCCTCCTCAGTAGCGAATAAGCCATTACAAACTTGTAGTGGTTGTTTTGGCCTAATGGGCATCTATTGACTATGCTTTTAGATAGCGTATTCCTATCTGAGGGCTGAATAATGTTTACTCATCACCCAAAAAAGACAGAGGTTAATTCCTTTGCCAAGGATGACCACTTACGACTTCAATGGACCCATCTACTGCTTGTTGTTTTACTTTTCAGCATGAGCGCTTGTCAATCAACTCAGCCCCAAAACAAAGCAATCAAGATTACTGACCTATTTCATGATGAAATGTTCATGCCTGTTGAGACTGTGGCTATTGATGATATTTATCGTTTACCTGATAAGTTTGTCGCACAATTTAGGCGACAGTTTCAAGCTGATAGTACTCTTCGCAGTCAAAATATTCTGGCTAATGAATGGTTGGCTCAATATATAGGCGCACAAGATGGTGGTTTTGAGTACCGTGATAATGTTACCCGCTCAGCCAGTGAAACGGTGCTTAATCGTCATGGTAATTGTATGTCTTTGGTTGTGTTATCGGCGGCGTTGGCTGATGCGTTAAATGTGCCCGTGGAGTTTAATGACATAGATGTAGAACCCGTATGGGATAGGCGAGGTGGTTTTTATTTAGTTAATGGTCACGTTAATTTACGTTTGTTACCTCCAAGGGCTAATAACACTGTGTTATTTAGAGGTACTGATGTTCTAGTGGACTTTTTGCCTGAACGCTCTGTGCGTGCTTATCATAAAAAAACAGTTAATAAGCGCCAGCTAACCGCGATGTTTTATAATAATATTGCAGCAGAAGCGTTAATTAAAACTGATTTTGATGCGGCTTATGCACTGATTAAAAAAAGCATTCAATTGGATCCGCAATATGTGGCGGCCATCAATACTCTAGCGGTTATTTATCGACATAAGGGCTACGAAGTTGAGGCTGAATATGCATATCGTTTAGCGTTACAAATTGACTCGCAAGATTTAACCACATTATACAATTTGGCGTTGATTTTAGGTGAACAAGGGCGTTTAGATGAATGGGCGCAAATACATAAAGTGCTTGAACTCGCGAGAATAAATAATCCGTTTTACTATTTTGACATGGCTCAACAAGCGTATTTTGATAAGCAATATCAAGATGCACTCATATGGTATAAACGAGCAGTTGATAAAGCGGATTATCGTCATGAATTTTATTTTGGGTTGTCTAGGGCTTATTGGGCAACAGGTGAAGAGCGTCTGGCTGAGAAAAACCTTAAACGTGCGTTAGCCTTAAGTGATAGCAATAATAAGCAACGTTACCAAATTAAGCTGCAAGCGTTGAAACAAAATTAGTACCTTTAAGGTATTTGATACTGCGGTTGATAATTGTTTTGTTCAGCTAGATCGAGTATCTCTTGGTAGCGATATGACTGTTTAAGTGTAGTAATGGCACTATCTACTCGGTTAGTCGTTTTTTGATCATAACAGGCAATTTTACGTTGAGCAGGGTCAAAGAGTGCCACTTCTGTTACTGGTATGCTGGTATCGAGTTTTGATTTGAGTAAATGACGATAATATTCAAATATTCGTCTTTCTAAAACAATGACCTCCACATATCCATTAAATAACATCACCACTTGGCTTTTCTGATTGGTGATTTCACTGTAGTTAGGGTTGGCATTCGCGATGTCTTTAAACTTATCACCTAAGTATTGTTTTGAATTTTGGAATCCTAAAATAGACAATGCACCAAGATCGTTAATTTGTTCAATCTTAAGGTTATTTCTAGATAAGTAAAACACGCTATTTTGATATTCAAGCAAGCTCTGTGTATAAAACAGTCCTGCCACGTTATCGGGTGCATTGATCATGCAGTCTATTTTATTGGTTTTGACTAGGCGCTGCGCACGCAAATTAGGCGCATGCACAATCTCTTTTATGTCTATATTTTCACTGTCCAGAGCAGCCTTCAGAAGGTCATACTGCACACCAGTGTTTTCATCGGTAAAGAAGTAGGGTGCAATACTGTTACTGGTAGAGAAACTGATGCTATTAATGATCGGAATCAACGTTGTATGGTAATTTTGCGAGTGGAGTTCGACTAATTCGTGCGTATCATCGATGGGATCTACTGACGTGGCAATCGCAGGAATGCAAAGAGTTAACAATGAACCTAATAAAAAAATATTAAAATATTTCAATCTGTTATCCTCCTCTGGATAGCTTGCCAAGTATTAAGTTGCTCATCTTCCTTGTGTTGAATTAATGATGTTAATCATTAAAGTAAAGCATATTAATATCATCAGAGTGTCTTTTTTATGAGACAGTTTATGTTAGTGATATTTGGTGCTAAAAAATCAATGTATAAGTGTATTTCATACTCGGTTTACGGGGTAGCCAAGTGAGCTCAGTTGCTATTGCTTCCTATTACGTATTCCCAATCACATACTGATAGTCACTACTATCGGCACTGATGAATAATACTTGATTGATTTGTCGATAGATACTGGTTAAATTGATGATTCATGTTCATTTTTTCGATGGTTTTTTATCATTTTTAATGAATCGTATCAGCTGATTTATTTATTGAATCAGACTCATAAGACGTTTTGCCGGAGTTGTAACCACTATGCATTATCAAAATGACGATATTCGTATCGATGAAATAAAAGAATTGCTTCCACCCATTGCGATTCTAGAACGATTTCCGGCAACCGAACATGCATCATCAACTGTTTTCAATGCGCGTAACAGTATTCATCAAATTCTAGCCCGTAAAGATGATCGCTTATTAGTGGTGATTGGCCCTTGTTCAATTCATGATCCTGTTGCCGCCTTAGAGTATGGTCAACGCTTAGTTAAATTGCGGGAACAGTATAAAAATCAGCTTGAAATTGTCATGCGAGTGTATTTTGAAAAGCCGAGAACGACAGTAGGTTGGAAAGGGTTAATTAATGATCCGTATATGGATAACAGTTTTCAATTAAATGATGGTTTACGGACCGCTCGTAAATTACTCGTTGATTTAAATGACTCTGGTATACCAACAGCAGGTGAGTTTTTAGATATGATCACGCCTCAATATGTTGCTGACATGATGTGTTGGGGCGCTATTGGTGCACGTACTACCGAATCTCAAGTACACCGTGAACTATCATCGGGGCTATCTTGTCCAGTAGGATTTAAAAATGGTACCGATGGAACCATTAAAGTGGCTATTGATGCCATTGGAGCTGCGAGTGCTCCACATCATTTCTTGTCGGTCACTAAGTTTGGTCATTCAGCCATAGTGTCAACCAAAGGGAATCCAGATTGTCATATTATTTTACGTGGAGGTCGGGCGCCTAATTATAGTGCCGAACACGTGTCCGACATTGCCAAGCAGCTGGCTAAATCTGGTTTGACAGATAATATTATGATCGATTTTAGCCATGCTAATAGTAGTAAAGATTACAAGAAGCAGATGATGGTTGCCGATGATGTTGCAGGGCAAATATCTCAAGGTAATCATGCTATTTTTGGTGTGATGGTTGAAAGTCATTTAGTTGAAGGACGCCAAGACCTTATTGAAGGTAGTGCATTGTGTTATGGACAGAGCGTAACAGATGCTTGTATCGGCTGGGATGATACAGAGTCACTTTTAGCAACACTCAATAAGAGTGTACTTGACCGTCGTAAAGCTTGATATTTGATTAGTTACACCTAAAAAAATAAGGCGCACAATGCGCCTTATTTTTTTATATGTTGTACTAAGTATTCATTGGCCTTAGCTAAACTGCCAAACGCTGAAATAAGATTATCACGCCCTTTATCTTGCAGTTCAGGGTTACCTGATTCAATCATCATCCATACCCATGTTTGTATTAGTTGTAATGGTGGGTATTGAATTTTCGAGCTATCCAACATAAAGCATCCTTTAAACTAGTAAATCGTTGTTTGTTTATTATCAAACAGGCGTTTATCTGTGCTTGAAGAGTAACAAATTCTGCCAACAGAAATAACTCTATTTAGCTTAAAAAAGCATAAAATGACTAAAAAAATTTAAAAAGTAGTATTTTAGTCTGTGTAATTTTATTCATTGATAGTTCTAAAGTACTATTTGCCTGGCGCTCAAATAGCCCTTTTATGATAAACATGAGTGTGGACTTAATCCATAGTAATGTGACCGATGTCTGATTAGAAAATGACATATAATAAGACAATCAATATTAGGTCGTGGCGAACTGCCTATAGCAGTGGTAATTAATTGGAGCATAAATGAGACCTTCTGCGTATTTCGAAGGCCCGGTAGGGAAGTTAAATTGGCATGTTTTAAGATTATTATGGCCATATTTATTAGAATTTAAAGCACGAGTGTTGTTAGCAATGATTTGCTTAATCGTTGCTAAAATTGCGAGTGTTGCACTGCCATTTATTCTGAAAGAATTAGTCGATACACTTGATAAGCAATCTTCAGCCCAGCTCATCGCCGTTCCTGTTGGATTGGTGCTAGCTTACGGCATGGTGCGTTTGCTGAATGTTATAATTGGCGAGATACGAGATACGTTATTTGGCCGTGTTACCGAACGCGCTATTCGCCGCCTTGGAAGAGCCGTTTTTGAACATTTACATCGGCTCGATCTTGATTTTCATTTAGATCGCCGTACTGGCGGCCTGTCTCGTGATATTGAACGCGGCACAAGTGGCGTCAGTTTTTTAATGCGCTTTATGGTATTTAATATTGTGCCAACCCTGCTTGAGATTGCCTTAGTGATCGGTATTTTCTTTTATAACTATGGCGCCAGTTTTGCACTGATCACTTTATTTTCTGTGGTGGCCTATATTGGTTATTCAATTGTGGCGACAGAGTGGCGCACGGGTTATGTGCGCGATGCTGCGAGAGCTGACTCGCTGGCTAATACGCGTTCAATCGATAGCTTGTTAAATTATGAAACTGTAAAATATTTTAACAATGAAGAATTTGAGTCACAACGGTATGATTCCGCACTTGAACAATGGGAAGTTGCAAAGCGAAAAAACCGTTTATCATTGTTTGCTCTTAACGGTGGACAAGCATTAATTATTGCTGTTGCGATGACGGCTATGATGGCGCTGGCGGCTTATGAAGTGAGCCAAGGCTCGATGACAATTGGTGACTTTGTTCTCATTAATGCTTTTATGATGCAGCTGTTCATTCCATTAAATTTTTTAGGCTTTGTTTACCGTGAGATCCGTGGAGCATTAGCCAATATTGAGCGTATGTTTGATATTTTAGACAAACAACCACAAGTGTTAGACCGCGTCGATGCTATTGAAGCCAGTCCAACTGTCGGGGCAATAAAGTTTACTGATGTGAGCTTTCATTACGACCAACGCGCTATTTTAAACAGCGTTAGTTTTGATGTGCCAGCAGGGAAAAAAATTGCCGTAGTGGGCGACAGTGGCGCAGGTAAGTCAACTATCATTAAACTGTTATTCCGCTTTTATGATGTTGACCGTGGGTCTATCACTATTGATGGTATTGATGTGCGTCAACTTAGCCAACAGGCCTTACGAAGAGCCATCGCAGTGGTACCGCAAGATACTGTGTTATTTAATGATTCTATTTATGAAAATATTAGGTATGGCCGCTCAAATGCTACCCATGATGAGATTCTCGCGGCGATTAAATTGGCTCATTTGAGTGACTTTATTGAATCATTGCCGGATAAAGGTAATACCAAGGTCGGTGAGCGAGGATTAAAGCTCTCCGGCGGCGAAAAGCAACGCGTTGCTATTGCACGCGCGGTGTTGAAAGGAGCGCCTATTTTAGTGTTCGATGAAGCCACATCTTCATTAGACTCACGCTCAGAGCAAGCCATTTTGAGCGCCTTGCGAGATGCAGCCAAAGGCCATACAAGTTTAGTCGTCGCCCATCGTTTATCGACCATTATTGATGCTGACCAAATCGTTGTATTGAGTAAAGGTAAGATTGTTGAACATGGAACTCATACCAGTTTGTTAGCTCAACAAGGGCTTTATGCTCGGCTTTGGCATATTCAACATGAACAAAAAGATCTGCCAAATGATTAAGGGTTGGTCAATGGATATCGCGCTATGATGTTGTCGGGTAAAATACTGTCGTTGCCACAAATAAAAATCTCTCTATAGCGTAAACACTCAGTATCTGACTACTTTAACAGCGCTGAGTGGTGTTTAAATCGTCTGGATATATTTAACGCGAATGAATCTTTTGACGACAGTGATCAACGCAGTTAATCTATAGCCTAACTTGTGGGTTATTTATTCCAGATAACTTTATTTTTCAATCAATTGGATTTTATCAAAGGTGCGAATTCGTGTATGGAGGTGACTTGTGCATAATATTGCGTTAATTGCGGCGCTAGAAGGCACCCGACATCAAGTGACAACCGATTGGTTTGCTATTATGGCAATGCTTAAAACGCGTAACATGTCTGATGATGCTATTAAAATAGTTTATAACGACTTATGTGCCGGTTTGAGAGTAACGACTCGAGGACTCACTTTAGCTAAAGCAATGAACAAAGACCTTGATAAAAACATTATTAAACAAAGTGATGATCCGCAGGACATGCTTTCTTAGTTTACATCGCGTTAATCAACTTATGTTGGTTCATTGATTTGCACATTATGCAGATAAAGTGATATCAACGGATGTATTTTGACATGTTCAAATGACTTTAGTCGCTAGTATTTGGCTGGTTTACGGTATCAAATACTTGGAAGAAGATAGGAATTATAGTGAGTTGATTCAATGGTGACGAGTGCTGCTACTAATGATCAAAAGCTTACTTTTTCTGCCAACCAATACAGACCATTTTTATGAGTGCAGCTGGAGAAGGATCTAAAGTTAAGCGTTTGATTTTTCCTTGTTCAAAACACACAAATTCACCTTCGATTTCTGTCATCCGATTACAGTTTCTGCAGCTTAAACTTAAGCTTTTGACATTTAGATCTGCTGCATTCGTTTTTATGTTCAACACGAAATCCCCTGAATTGATGCCTCTTTAAAATCACATTAAGACTACTTACTGTGATCGATATCAAAATATATTGTACACCTATTCTTAAATTCGGCAAAGTAATCCGCTGAGTGCACCCCAGTAATCCGCTCAGCGCATCCCAGTTATTCACTGGGGTTGAGGTTTAATTTATTGCATATGTCGGTAATGTTTATCGAGAGTGACCGCTACACCCGTTGATTGCACTATTCGGGCATGATGACGGGTTAAGTATCTTGGGTCGGTTACACCACATGAATGTGCGATCATGGTTAAATCGTAATGTAAGAAATGATTGTAGTTTGCGACGCGTGCAGATTTATCTTTTGGATCCAAGCCTTTTTGCAATCGTATATTGTGAGTGGTTATACCGGTTGGGCAGGTGTCTCGGTTGCACTGTAACGATTGAATGCAGCCCAAGGCAAACATATTTCCGCGAGCTGAAGCAATAAAGTCGGCGCCGGTGGCTAATGCCCATGCCACGTATGACGGCATGATCATTTTACCGGTCGCAATCACTTTAATACGTTGTTTAAAGCCGCGTTCATTAAGTAAATCAACCAGTAACGGTAAACTTTGGCGCAATGGTAAGCCGACATTATCCATTAAGGCTTGTGGTGCCGCGCCCGTACCACCATCGGAACTGTCTAAGGTAAAAAAGTCTGGCGCATATTCAATACCACGACGTTCAATTTCATCTAGAAATTCAGTAACCCATGACATGTCACCTAATACCGCTTTAATACCGGTTGGTTTACCGCTGATATCTCTTACTTGATTGATCATATCGACAATGTCAGCAACATTATGTAATTCAATGTGGCCATTGGGGCTTATGGAGTCTTGTCCTGCTGGGATACCGCGAATAGCTGCGATTTCTTCGGTGACTTTTATCGCCGGTAAAATACCACCTTTGCCAGGCTTAGCACCTTGGCTTAATTTAATTTCAAACATTTTTACTTCAGGATGAGCGGCAATATCGGTCAGTTTTTGTGGGTCTAAATGACCATGCTCGTTACGCACACCATATTTAGCGGTACCTATCTGAAACACTAAATCACAATGTCCTTTTAGATGATAAGGACTTAACCCACCTTCGCCAGTATTGAGCCAACAGCCTGCTTTTGCTGCACCATGGGATAGTGCTGTAATGGCTGGGCGAGACAAGGCACCAAAGCTCATGGCCGAGATATGGCAAATTTTATCGGTTGTGTAAGGGTGTTTACATTCAGGACCAATGATTACCGCGATGGTTTGGTGAGTGTCATGATCACTGACAGGGAATGCTGAGTTCATGAACATTACCGCACCCGGTTTATCCAGAACTTGTGTCGACCCAAACGCAATTGTCCTGTCAACATTTTTAGCTGCGCGATATACCCAACTACGTTCGGCTCGATTAAACGGCAGTTCTTCGCGATCTTGAGAAAAAAAGTATTGTCTAAAAAACTCACCTTGTTTTTCAAATATATATCGAAATCGACCGATAACAGGGTAGTTGTGTCGAATGGCTTGTTTGGTTTGCAATTTATCAGCGATAAACATGTAAATTACAGCGATCAGTAATAACCAAAATAACACTAAGAAAAGACCAGAAAAAATATCTATTCCCCACATGAACCAATGTTGTTGCGGCATGTTGTTATTCCTATTTGGCTATCAATCTGATTACCATATTAGCAGATGTTCATTTGGGCAAGTTAAATTGATGATGTTAATCAACAGGCTATTCTTTAGTCAAATTGATATAAATAAATTTCTCTTAATTGTTTTAATTTATGACTTTAGAAATGAGTTTTTTGGTCGATAATTAAGCTATCGGTCATTGTATGCGAGCTAATATCATGGAAATTAAACAATCAAATAGCAGTAATGCCAGTCCACTGCGTGACAATAAAACAGTTAATACATCGCAAACTTCATCAAGCCACCAAGCTGAGAAAAATTCCCCGGTTGAGCCTAAGTTAACCAGCAATCAGCTAAGTCGACAAATGATGAATAATTCGATTTTAGCGGCGCAAGAAGAAGTCAGTATTGCTGCGGGTGATAAGTCTATGGCATTACTTTACCGTGCCGCGATTGAAGCCATTAATGAAGAGCTTGCGCCAACACTGGGGGAGAACTCAGTTCAAAAGAGTATTGAAAGTGGAGTGGATTACTCTCCTGAAGCGACAGCCGATCGTATTGTCAGCTTTGCGACAAATTTCTTCTCGGTACATCAACAACAAAATAAATCCATGGGGTTTGATGAGCAAGTTAGCAGTTTTATGGTGAAAATTGGTGATGCTATTGATCAAGGTTTTAAAGAGGCTAGCGATATCTTATCTGGGCTCAAGGTATTAGAAGGCGATATTGCAGCAGGAGTCGATCAAACCTATGAGCTCATACAGCAAAAACTTGCTCAGTTTCAACAAGACCGCCTAGATGCCCATTCAGCTAAGCAAGATTCATCAACTACGTAAACTTAGCTCTGTTCTTTTAAGTGAGTTAATCGCGTGTGATTATTCACTATAGATATAAATCGGGGAGGCTTTTAATTAAGCAAATATCTGTATAGATTGGTATTATAATAAATACATACGCCAGTCTAAAAGGAACAAAGTCATGTGGATTACCGGTACCGTGCTAAAACGCATTGATTGGAATGATAAATTATTCTCGTTGCGTATCAAAGCCGATGTCGAACCTTTTATCGCAGGTCAGTTTATTAAGCTCAGCCAAATGCGTGATGATAAACGTGTAGCGCGTGCGTATTCGCTTGTAAATCCCCCCGGGACTGATTATGTCGAGGTGCTGGCTGTTGCGGTAGAGGATGGTCAGTTATCTCCAGATCTAAAAGCATTAAGCCCAGGTGATACCATTCAAATCACGCCCAAAGCGACCGGTTTTATGACCTTAGATGAGGTGCCTAAAGGGGCATTGCAAGGTAAACACCTATGGCTGTTATCAACAGGCACTGCAGTGGGGCCTTTTATCTCTATGCTTGCAACCGATGAGCCTTGGCAACGCTTTGAAAAAGTCGTGCTAGTTTATGGTGTAAGACTTGGTGAAGATTTAGCTTATTTAGAAACGATTAAACAGTTTATTAGTCAATATCCTCAACAGTTTGTGTTTATTCCCATTGTGACCCGTGAAGATTATCCCGAAGGCTTATCATGTCGTATTCCTGATGGCATTAGCAGCGGATTAATTGAACAGAAAGCAGGCTTAGGGATTAATGCGGAACATTCTCAAGTGATGATTTGTGGTAACCCAGGAATGATAAATGATGCGCAAACCGCTTTAGTTGAAAAAGGCTTAGTAAAAAATCTTCGACGAGCGCCTGGACAAATTACGGTCGAAAAATACTGGTAGTGTTTTGGTCAATCATAATTCCATGATAGTGGCTTAAGCTTGCCATATTGGCTTACAGCATAACAATTTGATGTTTTAGCCTTGGCGTTTTAACCGCTGAATGTGAAACAGCACTTGCTCCTTTTGATATGATCACTTACCCTGTTGCAATTGATAACCATTATCAATTGCGCCGGTGGCGGCGGAATATTGATTCAGTTAAGGAGCGTTGATTAATGAAATTGCTAAAAAGTGTCGCATTATTAGGCTTGGCTTGTGTTGCTTCTTCTGTGAGTGCTGCAGATGCATTAACGGTTTATTCTTATCGCCAAGCTTTCCTGATTGAACCTATTCTAGAAAAGTTTACCGAGCAAAGTGGTGTCGACGTAAAGGTTGTTTTTGCTAAAGATGGCATTGCAGAACGTATGGTGCGTGAAGGTCGCCTATCTCCCGCTGACGTGGTGTTAACATCTGACTTCTCTCGCTTAATGGAATTAGTGGAAAAAGATCTTGTTTCTCCCGTCGACAGTGCGGTGATTAATAGCAATATTCCCCCTCAATATCGGTCACAACAGAACAATTGGTATGCGCTGACGATGCGTGTTCGTAATCTGTATTCTTCCAAAGAGCGTAGCGGTAAAATTGACATCGATTACGAAGACTTAGCTTCAGCAGAATACAAAGGTAAAATTTGTACCCGCAGCGGTAAACACCCTTATAACGTCGCATTAGTGGCGTCGATGATTGCCCATGACGGTGAAGCAAAAACGAAAACCTGGTTAGAAGGGGTAAAAGCTAATTTAGCTCGTAAGCCTCAAGGCAATGATCGTGATCAAGTATTAGCAGTTAAAGAAGGCATGTGTGACATTGCTATCGGTAACAGCTACTACTACGGCAACATGCTGATGGATAAAAATCAGAAAAGCTGGGCTGAAGCGGTTGAAATTAACTTTCCTAATCAACAGAACCGTGGTGCTCATGTAAACGTATCAGGTATGGCATTAGCCAAACATTCACCGCATAAAGATAATGCGATTAAGCTAATGGAATTTCTTACTTCAAACGTTGCACAGAAAATGTATGCTGAAGTTAATATGGAATATCCGGTAAAGGCTGATGTCGAACCGTCTGAATTAGTGGCGTCATGGGGTGATTTTAAAGCCGATAGTTTGCCTATCTATAAGTTGGCTGAATACCATCAAGACGCTGTAAAACTGCTTGATGAAGTGAAATTTGATCTTTAATTGAAGCTTGTTTAAACATTATCAGCGCATTATCGATATGATTGATAGATTGATAGATTGATAGATTGATAGATTGATAGATTGATAGATTTATTGATGGTGCGCTAAGTTAACTCGGTATTATTTATGATTTTAGGTTTAACCAGAAGCTGGTCGCTTGCTGGTTATTTTATTACGGCAATATTAATCTTGCCACTGATTGCCTTAATTGTGCAGTCCACTCTTCCTGATCAAGCTGTATTTAGCCATTTATTCAATACAGTGCTACCGACATACATAGTCAATAGTTTATTGCTTATGTTGTTGGTTGGACTCGGAACCCTACTTTTAGCGATTCCAGCTGCTTGGTTAATTGCCCGTTGTGACTTTCCCTTTCGCCGTTACTTTCAATGGCTACTCCTTCTCCCGTTAGCGATGCCAGCCTACATTGTGGCTTATGTTTATACCGACATGCTTGATTATGCAGGTCCGGTGCAACGTGTATTGAGGGCTTGGTTTGACTGGCAATCTCCCCACGACTATTACTTTCCCGCGATACGCAGTCTTGGCGGAGCAGCGATAATATTATCGTTAGTATTGTTTCCTTATATTTATTTATTAGCGCGTACTGCGTTTATGGAGCAGTCTTCCAGTTTGTTATATGCATCGCGTGTCATGGGATGTAGTCCGTGGCGCAGTTTTTGGCGTCTTGCGCTGCCAATGGCAAGACCCGCTTTGGCTGTCGGCGTTGCACTTGTGGCAATGGAAACCGCAGCAGACTTTGCCACCGTGAGTTATTTTGCTGTACCGACATTAACCACAGCAGTTTACGACACGTGGCTCGGCTATGGCAGTTTAACCGCGGCAGCAAAGCTGTCAGCTATTATGCTGTTAGTGGTATTTTCTATGATTGGGGTTGAGCGTTTTGCCCGTCGGAAACAACAATTATTTCAAAAACAATCTTCCCTTAATGAAGCTGACAGATATGTGTTGTCACCAAAAATGGCTTGGGTCGCATTAGGCTATTGCGCTGTTTTGTTATTTACAGCCTTTTTATTACCTTTCATTGTGTTGTGTGGATATGCTATCGATTATTTCAATGAAAGTTGGGATGTTCGATTTTGGCAGTATAGCCTAAACAGTTTATATATTGCCGCTATTGTCAGTGGTGTGTGCGTAGTCCTATCATTGATATTAATGTTTGTACGCCGTGTGAGTCCGCGACAAAGTGATCAGCTACCCGCGAGATTGAGCAGTACTGGTTATGCTTTACCGGGAACGGTGTTGGCGATTGGTGTATTAGTACCTCTGACGTTTATCGACTTTGCGATTAACGATATTTACGATTGGTTTGGCGCCCAAGGCCCAGGTTTATTACTGACTGGCAGCGTGTTTGCACTGATTTTTGCTTTTTGTGTTCGTTTTATTGCTATATCCATCGGCAGTTTAGAAAACAGTTATAAGCGTATTTCCCCTTCTTTAGACATGGCGTGTATTACCTTAGGACGAACGCCTACTCAGCTACTATGGCGAGTACATTTGCCTTTATTACGCAAAGGGATTTTTGCCGGTGCTTTGTTAGTGTTTATTGAAAGCATGAAAGAATTACCCGCAGCGTTATTATTGCGTCCTATAGGATTTGAAAACTTGGCGACTTATGTTTTCCAATTTGTCTCAGATGAAAAACTAGAACATGGCGCATTGGCCGCTATTGTGATTGTGTTAGTTGGGCTTGTACCCTTGATTTATCTTAATCGCTCTTTGGAGCAACAAGGCTAATTATGTCAACCTTAACCATTGAAAATGTTTGCAGCGATTATCACGGTCAAGTGGTGTTGCGCCATTTAGATCTTACTTTGACGCAAGGTGAAATTGTCGCATTATTAGGCCCCAGTGGCTGCGGCAAGACAACACTGCTGCGCGCGATTGCGGGCTTACAAGCCATTAGCCAAGGTTGCATCAGCATCAATGGGCAAACGCTGAGTGGTGATGGTGTGTTTGTTGCGAGCGAGCAACGTGGTGTGGGAATGATTTTTCAAGACTATGCCTTATTTCCGCACTTAACCGTGGCAGACAATATCTTATTTGGGGTTAACGAACTCAATCGTACTGCGCGGTTAGCTCGATTGGAAGAAATGCTCGAGTTGGTTAAATTAACCGGGTTGGCATCGCGTTACCCGCATGAATTATCAGGCGGTCAACAGCAACGAGTGTCGATTGCACGTGCATTAGCATATCAACCAGAATTATTATTGCTAGATGAACCTTTTTCCAATATCGATGCGCAAGTTCGTAACGATATGATGTTAGAAATTCGCGCCATATTGAAACAACGTAATGTCAGTGCCGTGTTTGTGACTCACAGTAAAGATGAAGCATTTGTGTTTGCAGATAAACTGGCTTTATTTAAGGATGGCGCCATTATTCAGCATGGTAAAGCCGAAACCTTATACAGTGCACCAACTGATCGCTACGTTGCCGACTTTTTAGGCGCAGGTAATTATTTACCTGTTACGGTCACCTCCAGCCATCAAGTGCACTATTCTTTGGGCGATCTTAGCAGCACAGAAGCATTGTCTTTACCTGTTGGCAGCCAAGGGCAATTATTATTGAGACCACAGCAAATTGAATTACATCCTCGTATCAATGGCCGAGGATGCATTGTCGAAAGGCATTTCCTTGGTACGGTATGTCATTATCAGGTCCAAATTGGCGATGATATTTTGGACGTCAGTAGCCAATCAACGACGTTAATGCCCGGTCAACGAGTGGACATAAATATTACAGCGCATCCACTGGTGATTTTTAATTAACTATCAATGCTGTAATTTTAATTGTCCAGCCTGTAGTGAACCTTAGTTCGGGGAAAGTGGTTATCAAATTACCCTTTGTTTGCTAAAAGTGTTGCTAACAGTACGTTATTAACTTGTAATAACGCTGCTTTAAACACCCCAGCAATAAGATACTTACCTCATGCTTGCAAAATAATGGCTAATTTTACGATGACATAGGCTAAATATCTGATTTAGGGCTTACTTTTTGGCCCTTAACTCTAGTGAGTTCGTTAACAATTGTAATGAATGATCAAGCTGTTATCTGCACGAATATGAATACAATATGTATTACAAACGGGCTAAATGTGAGTACACTTCAAGTAATTTAAATTTGATTAAGTTAATCTAATGATTAGCTTAACTGGTAAGAGATGTTAATCGCCGTCGAATAACATCAAAACGTTAAATTATCACAGTTTAGGCCGACATTTAGTATTAAGATGGATGAAGTTAATATGGGTAACCAAGTTATGCCTCGTGAACAGTTAGGAATTTGCGCAGAAGGGAATTTACACAGTGTGTACTTGATGTTTAATGCCAACGATGGTGTTGAAGATCAGTTACGCCCATCTATTGCTAATGTAGCGCAGTATATTTATGAACTCACGGATCAATATGCCGACAGTGCTTTTAATGGCTTTGTGGGTATTGGGGCTAATTTTTGGGATACCTTTTATCCAGAATCTCGCCCTGCATTATTAAAACCTTTTCCGGCCATGAGTGAAGGTAACCGTGATGCACCTGCAATGGAATATGATCTGTTTATTCATATCCGTTGTGATCGCTATGATATTTTGCATCTTGTCGCCAATGAAATTAACCAAATGTTTGAAGATTTGGTCGAGTTAGTCGATGAGGAACGTGGCTTTCGCTTTATGGACAGTCGTGACTTAACTGGTTTTGTTGATGGTACTGAAAACCCTAAAGGACGCCATCGTCAACAAGTTGCACTTGTCGGTGATGAAGATCAAGAATTTGTCTCTGGTAGTTATGTTCATGTCCAAAAATACATGCATAACTTAAGTAAGTGGCATCGTTTACCGCTTAAAAAACAAGAAGATATTTTTGGTCGTACCAAAGTTGATGATATTGAGTATGAATCAGAAGATAAGCCATTAACCAGCCACACAAAACGAGTTAACTTAAAAGATCCACACGGTAACGCATTAGAAATTTTACGTCAAAGTATGCCATATGGTTCGATTAGACAACAAGGATTGATGTTTATTTCAGTATGTCGTACACCGGATCACTTCGAACAAATGCTCCGCAGTATGGTGCACGGTGATGGTCACGGGAATCATGATCATTTGATGTTGTTTACTAAAGCGCTGACTGGATCGTCTTTCTTTGTGCCATCATTGGATTTTTTAACTCAATTTGATGATGCGTAAACGCCAGTTTTAGGTAATAAAAAAGCAATGCCATGGCATTGCTTTTTTATTGAAATGGTTTTTTATTCACTATAGTTGAATAAAGATCTAACCGTTTCTAATGTCTCATCAATGGTTTTAATACTTGCTGGACAGATGAAAATAGTATCATCACCGGCAATAGTACCTAATATCCCTTCTGGTTTGCCTATTGAATCGAGCAAACGGGCGATTAATTGCGCAGCACCAGGGCTAGTTCTTACCACGATCATGGCTTGGTTATGATCGACATCCAATACCAAATTTTTAACTGGGCTACCAGCAGTAGGTACGCCTAGCTCGGCAGGGAGGCAATACACCATCTCTTGCTTAGCGTTGCGAGTGCGTACAGCACCAAATTTGCTGAGCATACGTGATACTTTAGATTGATTAATATTACCGAATCCTTCGGCTTGAAGCGCATTAACAATCTCGCTTTGGCTTCCAAAACGTTCTTCTTTGAGAATCGCTTTAAAAGTGCGTACGAGCTCATCCTGATTTCTTGTCGCTGGCATAGTGATAATTCATCTTATAGTTGTTATTCAAAAATCTAGCACATTTTGAATAGATTGACTTATTAAGTCAAGAAAGAATCAGATTTATTGAATAAAAATTCATTTTCTAATGGAACTTTAAACTGACACTAATAACTAATCCGGCGACTCATTTAAACCATAGGCTTTAGGATAAGGGTAACGATTGTTTTGTCAGTACCAATAGCGTATCACCATTTATAGACAATAGATTGAGTTTTCCTTTAGAGAAATCAACTTGTTCTACCAATGAAATCGCTTGCATCAGTTCAGCTTCTTGGGTGATTAAACTATCGATACAGGCTTTCATAGTCGAACCTGATGGTGCAAGTTGTAGCAAGTGACCTTGTTGGGCGTAACGACCAAAAAATTGATTACAGCTATTATTACCTGTCAGTTCACCGTTTGGAGCAAAAACTAAATTTGCTGGGCTATTATTAATGGTAGGAGTGTCGAGGACGACTTCTACATGCCAAGTACCAATTAATTGTTCATTTGAGACAATTTGAGTGTGGCTTTGACAAGCACTAAGGCCTAAAAATATAACAGTGGCGCCGAGAATATGCTTTATCATGTTAAGAGATTTCCATATACCAAAAAATTGCCGTTATTCTACTACTTGAGTGTGAATAAGAGCGTAAATAATTGTAATGTTTTGGATTAATGAACATTATTTAACGTATTAAAGAGTCGCAAATGATCAAATTAGTTAAAGTGTTACATTTCGTCGGTTTAATCATGTTGTTGGTGGGTGTCGGCTTATATTGGCAAAGTGATATCGGTCAACAAGTCAGTGGGATGTTGGTCATTGCTTCACTCATTGGCGTGGGAACACTAATTATGTCTCCGCTGCCCGTTGCGCTAGTGATAGAATGGGCTAAGAAACAATCTCCCAATTCAGGGTCAAAGGAATAATCATTGTCATTTATTATCCGTAAGGCGTTATTAACCGATGTTGCTGCTATTGTGCAGTTAGAACGAGCCCATGTTGATGATGAGTTGGTAGGTTCAAATAGCCAACTTCATGCTCATTCATTTACTAAAGCAGAGGTGAGCCAGTTGATAAATCAACATTGGTTTATCGTAGCTGAAGAGCAAGGGGTGATCATTGGATATGTGATGGCGGCAAAATGGTCATTTTTTTCCTCGCAACCATTGTACCGACATATTATTCAAAAACTTAAGTTTGCCGATTTAAATGGACAAGCTTTATCGACGACTAACACGTGCCAATATGGACCCGTTTGGATACAAGAATCAAAACGCGGCCAGGGAGTTTTTTCGGCGCTGGTTACCGAATTAAAAAAACAAGTGGCAGATACCTTTCCATTTATGGTGACGTATGTTGCCGCTGACAATGCGCGTTCGTTGGCAGCACATCAACAAAAAGCCGCAATGACAGAGATTGATCAATTTCGTTTTGAACAACGTGATTATTGTTTACTGGCCACAGCTAATATTACGTGATCGTTATACTAAGGGGTGTTGATAAAGTGGTTATTTATGAGGAATATTATGAGTACTAACTTTGAAGCACTCTTTTCACCCTATTTGGATTTAAGATTATCTGCATTTGACAATATGAAGCTAATAGCCGCGGTGTTGACTGATGCGACAGAGTTGTATGAGTGTGTTGAAGCCGATTTACAAAATCCAGATGATCCGCAATTGCAGCAATCGGGGTATTTTGTGCGCTGGCAAGACATGTGGCTATTTTGTGGCGTAACCAATAATTATCAAGCAGCGATTACGCTATTTACCGATGTCGAGCGGATTAACTTAGCGTCTATCAGTGTCAAAGTAGTGCCCGTAATGACAATGCAACAAGTGTCGTTTATGTGTATTGAAAGTTCACATTTCGATCATTGTTAACGAGTTCGATCACCTTGTACTTATGCTGACTTAGTTTGATTACGCTTAAGTCTATTTGGGCTAAATTTATTGGTGTGCAATAGCCTTGAGAGGCTTTAATACGATCTAGATTTTGTCTGAGTTTGGCTCATTGATCTTATTGAGTTAGATTATTAATCTAGATTATTTATCGGGATCATTGAGCTGCATCAACACTAGTGGTCGTTGTTCACTGTGATAGCGACGATACAACTGAGTGATGTCTGCTGGTATCGCTGATAAATCATTTTGACCTATCACGACATTTTGATCTATAACGATAAAGTGCTGCTGTTGATATAAGCCAATTAACCACGGATGAGCAAACAAGAAGCAATTTTTAGCGGTTAATTTGGGCGCGATAAATTTCAATAACTGAGTTGAAAGCTGTTGTCCACGGTAGTCAGGGTGAACCAATAATCCATTGATTAATTGATATTGGCCAATAGGTTTAACTCTTACCGCAGCGATTATTTTTTGCTGGCTTATATCAACTTCATCAGTAGCTGGTGGGCTTAGATGATGAATGACAGCCACAGACTCTTTCTGAGCTAATCGAGCATACGGCATATGTTGACGATAGAATAACTTGATTGCAGACCACTGTTTAATGGCTGGCAAGTTAATGGCTGGAATGTTAGTAACAGGGCTGTTTATCGCACAGGGGTTAGTTGCCGTTGATGGCTGGTGGTTTGCTGTTATCTTTGTGTTTAGCCAAGTGGGTTGATACATAATCTGAGCCATTGTTGAGATTAAATGTTGAGATTAAATGTTGAGATCAAATCATTGTATTGCCAATGATAGATAAAATAAAACCGCCAGTTGGCGGTTTTATTTTTTATCGTGTTTGCTTAATACAGACACTAGCTTAAGACGATAATTATGCTGGCTGATTATAAACCTGCATCTGCACGAAGTGCTTCAGCTTTATCAGTCGCTTCCCAAGGGAAGATATCTCGGCCAAAGTGGCCATAAGCAGCAGTTTGCTGATAGATTGGGCGTGCCAAATCTAGCATTGCTGTTAAGCCGTATGGACGTAATTCGAAGTGTTGACGTATTAATTTAATCAATACTTCTTCTGATACTTTACCAGTACCGAATGTTTCAATACTAATAGACGTTGGCTCTGCAACACCAATAGCATATGACACTTGTAGCTCACAACGGTCAGCTAGACCAGCTGCAACGATATTTTTAGCTACATAACGTGCAGCATAAGCCGCGCTACGGTCTACTTTTGATGGGTCTTTACCAGAGAAAGCACCACCACCGTGACGAGCCATACCGCCGTAGGTATCTACAATAATTTTACGACCTGTTAAACCACAATCACCAACAGGGCCACCAATCACAAAGCGACCAGTAGGGTTGATAAAGTATTTAGTGTCTTTGTTTAACCATTGAGCAGGTAATACCGGCTTGATGATAGTTTCCATTACCGCTTCAATTAAATCAGCTTGACTCACGTCTTCACGATGTTGAGTAGATAATACAATCGCATCAATACCGATGATTTTGCCATCATCATAAGCAAACGTTACCTGGCTTTTAGCATCTGGGCGTAACCAAGGCAGTGTGCCGTCTTTGCGTACTTCAGACTGACGCTTAACTAATTTGTGCGCGTAAGTAATCGGTGCAGGCATTAATACATCAGTTTCATTGCTGGCATAACCAAACATTAAACCCTGATCACCAGCACCTTGCTCTGCAGGGTCTGAACGATCAACACCTTGATTGATATCTGGTGACTGTTTGCCTATGGCATTAAGTACCGCACATGAATCAGCATCAAAACCCATATCTGAATTGGTGTAACCGATTTCGCGTACGGTTTTACGGGTAATTTCTTCAATGTCTACCCAAGCAGAAGTGGTGACTTCACCGCCCACTAATACCATACCGGTTTTGACATACGTTTCGCACGCAACACGAGCCTTTGGATCTTGCTCAAGTATTGCGTCTAATACCGCATCAGAAATCTGATCGGCGATTTTATCTGGATGACCTTCTGAGACAGACTCAGAGGTAAACAAGTGCTTTGCCATAATAGGAGAATCTCGTTGGTTGCATTTGAATATACGTCTAGACGTCTATTTTAGTCGAAATCTAATTTGATAACACCCCTTTGTACGAATTTAACTGGAGAATTGTGCAATGGAGCATAATTTTTTTTGTTAATCATAGATATGTTTATACTGGTGAGAAATCAAGTGTTTGATTCATATTGCTTTATTTAAATGCTCATCGACTTGCGCGGTGTATTTATCATAAAAATAGACAATGTTTTTGATAGATTAGAGATTATATTGCCTAATCAGAGCCATAGCTCTGCCAATCACGATACTTTTTATTTATAAGTGGCAATAAATAATTACTCTGTATTTATCTCATGTTATGGTCATCCTGACCATTTGGTGCTGTATTTACGATGTTTATTTATTGGCATTGTATGAAATCACCGTTTATTTAACGGTTAAAAAGAAACCCGAAAAATTTTAATTTGCGTCACATCGCCTTGTAGGGGAAAATATGGCTTCACAATTGCCCGTTAGACCTTACAAACAAGCAGGAGAGAGCATGTCATCTCGTAAAGTACTCGCTAACGCTATTCGCGCCCTAAGTATGGATGCGGTTCAAAAAGCTAACTCTGGTCATCCAGGTGCCCCAATGGGGATGGCAGATATCGCCGAAGTGCTATGGAATGATTTTCTAAAGCACAATCCAACTAATCCTAACTGGGTCGATCGCGATCGTTTTGTTCTGTCAAACGGTCATGGCTCTATGCTTATATACTCTTTATTGCATTTAACTGGCTATGAATTGCCTATTGAAGAGCTAAAGCAATTCCGTCAGCTGCATTCAAAAACGCCTGGTCATCCTGAATATGGTTATACCCCTGGTGTTGAAACTACAACCGGTCCTTTAGGCGCTGGTTTGAGTAATGCTGTTGGTATGGCTATTGCAGAAAAAACCTTGGCGGCTCAGTTTAACCGTCCAGGTCACGATATCGTCGATCACTTCACCTACTGTTTCTTAGGTGATGGCTGTTTAATGGAAGGTATTTCTCACGAAGTCAGTTCATTAGCCGGAACATTAGGCCTTGGAAAGTTAGTCGCATTTTGGGATGACAACGGTATTTCTATCGATGGTCATGTTGAAGGCTGGTTCACTGATGACACTCCTAAGCGTTTTGAAGCCTATGGCTGGCACGTTATTGCCGATGTAGATGGTCATAATCCTGATGCTATCCGCGCCGCGATTGAACAAGCTAAATCTGTAACAGATAAGCCATCGATGATTTGCTGTAAAACCATTATTGGTTTTGGTTCGCCTAACAAGTCGGGTAGCCATGATTGTCATGGTGCACCATTAGGTGATGCTGAAATTGCAGCAGCTCGTGAGTTCTTAAACTGGCCACACGCTCCTTTTGAAATCCCATCTGATGTGTATGCTGGTTGGGATGCTAAACATAAAGGTGTTGCTAACGAGTCATTATGGAATGACAAGTTTGCTGCTTACCAAGTTGCGTTCCCTGAACTGGCTGCAGAATATGAACGTCGCGTATTAAAAGGTGACTTACCTGCAGATTTTGAAGCAAAAGCACAAGCCTTTATCCAAGAAAGCCAAGATAAAGCCGAAGGTATTGCGAGTCGTAAAGCGTCTCAAAATTCAATTGGTTTCTTTGGTGCTATGTTGCCTGAATTACTTGGCGGTAGCGCTGACTTAGCCGGTTCTAATTTAACGCTTTGGTCTGGTTCAAAAGGTATTCAAGACGATCCTGCCGGTAACTACATCTATTACGGTGTACGTGAATTCGGTATGAGCGGTATTATGAACGGCGCGTCGTTACATGGCGGTTTTATTAACTATGGCGCAACTTTCATGATGTTCATGGAGTACGCACGTAACGCGGTACGTATGTCAGCATTAATGGGCATTCAAAACATTTTCGTTTATACCCATGATTCAATCGGTCAAGGCGAAGATGGCCCAACTCACCAACCGGTTGAGCAATTAGCTAACTTACGTTTAACGCCTAATATGGCTGTTTGGCGTCCATGTGATGCTGCGGAAACGGCAGTATCTTGGAAGGCGGCGATTGAACGTCGTGATGCACCAACTTCATTAATCTTTAGCCGTCAGGGTCTTAAGGCACAAGCGCGTACTGCTGAGCAATTAGCTAACGTAGCTAAAGGTGGTTATGTACTGTCTGATTGCCAAGGCACTGCTGATGTGATTTTGATTGCCACAGGTTCAGAAGTGCAGTTGGCGATGGATTCTGCCGCAGAGCTCACCAAACTAGGTCAAAAAGTGCGAGTAGTTTCTATGCCTTCTACGACTGAGTTTGATAAGCAAGATGCTGCTTACAAAGAATCTGTACTACCAAAAGGTGTCACTAAACGTGTTGCGGTTGAAGCGGCACATACTGACTTCTGGTACAAATATATTGGTTTTGATGGTGCTGTAGTGGGTATGACCACCTTTGGTGAGTCTGCTCCTGGTGGTGATTTACTTAAACATTTCGGCTTCACTGTTGATAATGTAGTAAAAACTGTCCAATCTTTAGGATAATCATCTGAGATTAAACACTTATCTATTAGGTGTTTAATCTGTATAATAACGGCCTGCAATACTATTGCAGGCCGTTTTTTTATCTCTTTAATTCACGTGAAATAATATATGCTAAGTCACTTATTAATAGATGTTTTTATCATAATTTGTTGAATAATAAGTGCTTCGGATAATTACTCTGGACCCTAAATGATTCGAGTTGCAATTAATGGTTATGGCCGGATTGGCCGCTCAATACTTCGTGCATTGTACGAATCTGGAAAACGTCAACAAATCCAAATTGTGGCGATCAATGAGTTGGCAAAGCCAGAAGCCATATGTCATTTAACTCAATATGACACGACTCATGGTCGTTTCAAGCATACCGTTAAGCTAAATGGTGATCAGTTGCTTATTGGTGATGACAGCATTTTGTTACTCAATCAACCCGATGCTAATTTATTGCCTTGGGCTGAACTTGATATCGATATCGTTTATGAAGCCACCGGCAGCTTAATTGATCGTCAAGCTTGCGAAGCACATATTCATGCAGGTGCTAAGCAAGTGCTGATAAGCCATCCTTCTTCTGCAGATGTTGATGAGACCATTGTATATGGTGTTAATCATGATTTGTTGCGCGCAGAGCATACCGTTATTTCTAACGCATCTTGCACTACCAATTGTATTGTTCCGGTTATCGATGTATTGGATAAGCATTTTGAAGTCAAGAGTGGCGCCATTACCACGATTCACTCGGCGATGAACGATCAACAAGTGATCGATGCTTATCATGATGATTTACGTCGAACTCGTGCTGCTGGTCAATCTATTATTCCGGTAGACACAAAATTAGCGCGAGGTATTGAGCGTATTTTGCCGCACATGAAAGATAAGTTTGAAGCGATTTCTGTTAGGGTGCCAACCATAAATGTGACCGCGATCGACTTGTCTGTCACGCTAGAGAAAAAAGTCAATATTGAGCAAATTAACCGTGTGTTACAACTTGCGTCAAACGGCAGTTTTAATGGTATTTTAGGCTATACTGACGAGCCTCTGGTATCGTGTGATTTTAACCACGATCCACGTTCAAGTATTGTAGACGGAACCCAAACGCGTGTCAGTGCTGGCCACTTGGTCAAATTATTATTATGGTGCGACAACGAATGGGGTTTTGCCAACCGCATGCTGGATACTAGCTTAGCGATGATTCAAGCAAAGTTAGATCGATAATATCAACAGATTATGTCGCAATGGGTTAAGCCGGTTGCGCAGCAAGACTTTGTATTAACTTAAAAAGGAACTGCTAATTATGGCAATTATTAACATGACAGATTTAGATCTACAAAATAAGCGTGTGCTTATTCGTGAAGATTTAAACGTACCTGTCAGCGACGGTGTTGTAACAAGTGATGCACGTTTACGCGCATCATTACCTACCATTCAACTCGCATTGAAAAAAGGCGCTGCCGTAATGGTGATGTCTCATTTAGGCCGCCCAACAGAAGGCGAGTTTAACGCTGAATATTCAATGCAGCCGGTAGTCGATTATTTAGCTAAAGCGTTAGACTGCCCAGTGCGCTTAGTGAGTGATTATCTTGATGGCGTTGACGTGAATGTTGGCGAAGTTGTGGTATTTGAAAACGTTCGCTTTAATATTGGCGAAGGTAAAAACGATGAAGCTCTGTCTAAAAAAATGGCAGCATTATGTGATGTGTATGTAATGGACGCATTTGGTACGGCTCATCGTGCCCAAGCATCTACTCATGGTGTAGGTGTTTATGCTCCTATTGCTTGTGCTGGCCCATTATTGTCGCAAGAATTAGATGCATTAGGCAAAGCGCTTGATAACCCAGCTCGTCCAATGGTGGCGATAGTAGGTGGTTCTAAAGTGTCGACTAAATTAACTGTGCTTGAAAGCCTATCAACTAAGGTTGACCAGCTTGTTGTGGGTGGCGGTATTGCCAATACCTTTATCGCAGCTGCGGGTTATAACGTCGGTAAATCATTGTATGAAGCTGATTTAGTGGAAGAAGCAAAGCGTCTTGTGGCAAATGCTAGAAGCCGTGGTGGTGATATCCCTGTACCAACAGATGTTGTTGTAGCAAGCGAATTTAGCCCAACTGCAACTGCAACATTAAAGTCAGTAGCAGACGTGACCGACAGCGATATGATTTTTGATATCGGCCCTGATAGCGCAGAAGCACTGGCTAAAATTATTGAACAAGCAGGGACGATCGTCTGGAATGGTCCTGTTGGCGTGTTTGAGTTTGATCAATTCGGCGAAGGTACTAAGCGTATTGCCCAAGCCATTGCTAATTCTAAAGCGTTTTCTATTGCTGGCGGTGGTGACACGCTAGCGGCAGTCGATAAGTATAACATTGCTGACAAAGTGTCTTATATTTCAACCGGCGGTGGTGCTTTCCTTGAGTTTTTAGAAGGTAAAGAATTACCCGCTGTAGCAATGCTTGAAAAGCGTGGCGCTTAGATCACATATCAAGTATTTGTACCGTAAAACCTAATAATAATTATTATAAAAAAATGCTCTGTCATAACCTACAGGATGTAGGTTGTGCCAGAGTTTAAAATCCGTCCAAACGATAGCGACCTAGGTGAGTAATCACCCTATTAATGGAGAACAAAATGGCTCTTATCTCTCTACGACAACTGCTTGATCATGCTGCAGAGCATGGTTATGGCGTCCCTGCATTTAACGTGAACAACCTTGAACAAATGCGTGCAATTATGCAAGCGGCTGAAGCAACTGACAGCCCTGTTATTGTGCAAGCATCTGCTGGTGCACGTAAATATGCTCGCCCACAGTTTTTAAAATATCTTATGGCTGCTGCGCTTGAGCAGTATCCAGATATTCCGGTATGTATTCATCAAGATCACGGTACTGATCCTGACATTTGTCAGCGCTCAATCCAGTTAGGCATGTCATCAGTAATGATGGATGGCTCGTTGATGGCCGATGGTAAAACACCCGCGTCATACGAGTATAACGTGGATGTGACTCGTCGTACTGTGGCTTTTGCTCATGCATGTGGTGTGTCAGTTGAAGGTGAAATCGGTTGTTTAGGCAGTTTAGAAACTGGCCAAGCAGGCGAAGAAGATGGTGTGGGTGCTGCGGGTATTCTCAGCATGGACCAAATGCTAACAACTCCAGAAGAAGCAGCGCGTTTTGTTGCCGATACTCATGTTGATGCATTAGCTATTGCGATTGGTACCAGCCATGGAGCTTATAAGTTTAGTCGTAAACCTACTGGTGATGTATTACGTATCGACCGTATTAAAGAAATTCATGCGCGTATCCCTAACACGCATTTAGTGATGCACGGTTCATCTTCTGTACCGCAAGAGTGGCTGAAAATCATCAACCAGTATGGTGGTGAAATTCCAGAAACTTACGGCGTACCATTAGAAGAAATCGTTGAAGGTATTAAGCACGGTGTGCGTAAAGTGAACATTGATACCGATTTACGTTTGGCATCAACGGGTGCAGTGCGTAAATTCTTAGCTGAACATCCTGCAGAATTTGATCCTCGTAAATTCTTAAAAGCATCAATGGAAGCGATGGCTGACATTTGTACGACTCGTTATGAAGCATTTGGTTGTGCGGGTATGGCCTCTAAAATTAAGCCTAAGTCACTACAGGCAATGTATAAAGCTTATCAATCTGGTGAACTTGATCCTAAAATCATGTAAACCTTTTTTACGTTAAAACAGCAAATCAGCTCATTTTTTGAATGAGCTGATTTTTTTGTAAATTAATAACGAAAAACGTTGTTTTTTTAAACGCTATCTAGCATCATCCTCGCCTTAAAAATTGACGCAAAAACGTCATCATTTATTGATATAACCTTATTCCGTTAGCCATCTTTAATAGTTGAACTCATTATATGCTTGTTAAGCCGAATGCACCTTTATCCTTATTTTCACTGACCTGGCCATTGTTCGTCGACTTTGCTTTGCACTTTTTAACGGCAGCAATTAATACTTTTATGATAAGCCATGTGTCGTATCAAGGTGTGGCGGCGCTGTCGGTTGGTAATATGGTGTTTGAACTGGCCATTACGTTATTTAGTTTCGTCAGTATTGGCGCTAGTGTTGTCATTACTCAGTATTTAGGGGCTAATAATAAAGCTGCAGCCAGTGCCGTAGTGTATTCATCTATCGGATTCAATTTTTTAGTTGGTTTGGTCGCAGCGGTAGGTATTTTAACCGGCTCAACCATGATGTTGAATCTAATGAACTTACCTGCGGAGCTTATGGCCGATGGTAAATTGTATTTACAAATTGTCGGTTTGTGTTTAATTCCCGAAGCGATGGCCATGTGCTTAGCGGCCGGAATGCGGGCTCATGGTTTTACCCAGCAAGCTATGTGGGTAACATTATCGATGAATGTGATCACCTTTATCGGCAACTTATTATTGCTCTATGGTTGGTTTGGTTTGCCACAAATGGGTGTAGCAGGGGTTGCGATTAGTACTGTTGTTGGGCGACTAGTGGGTGTGAGCATTATGATGGTGTTGTTTGTACGCTATACCAAAATACCATTACACATTCCGAGTATTTTGCGTCCAGATAAAGTCATGCTAAAAAAAGTGTTTCACATTGGTTTACCTGCCGCCGGCGAAAACGTCTCGTGGATGCTGCAATTTATGGTCGTTACTTCATTTGTTGGCTTAATGGGTGATAAAGCCTTAGCGGCGCAGTCATTATATTTTCAAATTTGTATGTTTATCTTATTGTTCGGGCTATCGATAGGCATAGGTAACGAAATTATTATTGGTCATATGGTGGGTGCTAAGCAATTAAAAGCTGCAGAGCATCAAATGTATCGCGCATTAAAATTGGGTTTGATTGTTACCAGTGTTGTGGCTTTATTCGTTGCAATATGGGGACCTAACCTTGTCGGTCTGTTTACTGATGAACAGGACATTATTGTCCTTGTCGGGCAATTATTTGTACTCACGTTAGTTATGGAGCCCGGTAGAACTTTTAATTTAGTGGTCATTAATGCGTTAAGAGCTAGCGGTGATGCCAAGTTTCCGTTTTTTATGGGCTTATTTTCAATGTGGTGTATCGCGGTACCAGGTGCTTATTATCTCGGGATCCATTTAGAGTATGGTTTATTGGGTATTTGGGCAGCCTTAGCGCTTGATGAGTGGGTTAGAGGGTTGGCGATGTTGTGGCGTTGGCGCAGTGGCCGTTGGCAGGCTAAGAGCCTTGTTGCTTAACGCTTAAGGGGGTGACTATTTTTCAATTCTGCGATCAAAGTGTTAGTATGCGTGGGAATTTTAAGCGCATGACCCCCCATTAGATTTTGTAAATCGTAAATAAAGGACGAAATGACATGAAAAAACTGCTACTTACTGCAGCTATTACACTAACCATGCCATTTGCAGCACATGCTGGAAGTGAGTTTGTTGAAGGTGATGCCACTCTTGCTGGTGAAGCAGAATTAGGTGCGACTTTAACCACAGGTAATACCGATACTTCTTCGTTTAAAGCGCGCCTAGCGTTGAAACAAGAATTAGGTGACTGGGAAAACGAGTATGTGTTTGAAGGATTATACAAAGAAGATACCGAAGAAGTGACTGCAAAGCGTTATTTTCTTGGTGTGCAAGGTGACTATCAAATTAATGATTTGAGCTATTTGTTTGCTAACACTAACTATGAAGTTGATCCATTCACTGGTTATGATTTCACTTCAACGACGTCAGCTGGTTATGGTTACCGTTTTATTGATACCGACAGAATGTCTTTAAAAGCGGAGGCGGGTCCTGGTTATATTTACCAACAACTTGATGAAGAATCAGCACTGGCAGAAGGTTATGATAGCGACGACAGCGTTGTTGCTCACGCGGTGATTGATTTCCAAACCAAGATCAGTGATTCATCTAAGTTCCAACAGAAATTTATTGCCGATTGGGGTAGTAAATTAGATGCGCGTTCTGAAACTTCATTAACTGCCAATATCGTAGGTGCTCTAGCGATGAAATTTGCCGTTATTGTGCGTTATAACAGTGAACCGCTTGATGACAAAGAAAGCACTGATACTGAAACAAACATGACATTACTTTACGCATTTTAAGTGACTAATCTAAAGCCTAGTTCACTTGAGTGTAAGTAACAGAAAGCTGGCTTTGCCAGCTTTTTTTATGGGCTGTTAGCTGTAATATTGTCTTACCTATATACCAAAAACACTGACTATTGAGCCATTGTGAAGCCGTAACTTACTTATTCAATCGGTAGTACACTAAGGCATCCACTCGCTTGTCAATATACATCCAACCGTTATTCATCGCTAATTAGGTTGATTTTACTTTTAATCAGCTTGCTATTGATGGCTCAATTTCTGCTATTGCCAGCGCGATCACCAGCACTAATATTAGCTCTGTATTGACCATGGTCTTAACCTTTCCCATTTTAAACCTGGGCGAATCAACAATAATATGAATCAATAATAATATGAATTAACAATAATATGAATTAACAATAAGATTAATTAGCAATTTCTATATTCAATATCATGCAATTATACCTTGCGCAAATAATCGCTATATTCGCGGACTGGTTCACGAATTAGCAATATTATCCGGAGGATAGCTGGCTTAACATCCATTAAACTCTCACTTTGAGAGTATACTTTTTGAATCAGTCGATACACTGAGACAGGGCGATGCAAATAGGATGTTGTTGGTTCGACAATACACAACGTTTGTTGGTCGATCAGACCACGGCAGCCCAGTGGCATTTAAATGATCACGAGTATTGGATTCTGAGCCAGTTAGTCCAGCATCGTGGTCAAGTCGTTCCCTTATCTATGCTTGAAACAGTGGCCATTTCTGGCGACTGTCCTCATCAATTATCTCATGCTGAACTACTCGATATTATCGGCAAAATTATTAATTACATGTGTAAGCGCCATACCAACCTTATTGAATATGTACCTGAACAGGGGGTGATTTTATATTCAACTGCAACCGCTAAGCGTACTAAAATCTTGGAATTACCTGAACGGCTATTATCTTTAGGTCAGTATCTGTTTATTATTGTTATTCTACTATGTGTATTATTATTTGTTTACTCTAAGCTTAACCCTCCAGAGTTTGCTCAAGCCGATGTATTGCGACAAGTGCTAAGCCCTGATGGACGTATTGTTCAGTTGTTTGTGTTTGGCAATAATAATCAGCAAGATGCCATTTTGCATGCGGACTGCTTATCATCGCAACTACGGCTTTGTCACAATATTCGCTGGGATTCCATTCACGTTGCTTTGTCGGCCAATCAAGATTATATGAGTTTCACTTTAACCGACTCCAGTGAAGCGACACCATTAATTAATAGTATCAAAGTCAGTATCGATAATATGGGTGCGCCATTTATCACCCAGCAATGGCTGCAAAAGGTACACATTTGTGGCTAGATTAAGAACCCTATTATTACATATTAAAATACGCCGATTACTACAGTCAAAACGCGGCAAACTTTTTTTGTATTAAGTTTTCTGCTCATTATATTCATTGCTACCAGTGTGCTTAATCGCATTGCAAATACCCATAATGTTTGGTATTTCAATTGCCATGCCGATGGTTATTTCAGTCAGCAAGGAGAGTCGTCGTTAACGGTTGATAAAAGCAATTTATGGTTAATGCTAGACATTGATCACCATCAAGCTCAGCTGACTTATAAACTCGAGTCCGCAACAGACGCTACCGAAATTGCTCAACTATTAGGTAAGGTTAAACATGTTGATATTGGCTCATTTACTTATCATTTAGCGTTAACACTGCAACCTATCAGTTGGCAACAAAACAGTCGGCTGCAACCATATTTACGAAATGAATATGGTGTTTCTGCTCACCACTTAATGGCTGGTTCTAGTGTATCTCAGCAGATTCAGGTAATTGACTTAGATAATACATTGACGAGAGCAACGTTAAAATTTCTGCCAAGTAATAACATCTGGTCCTGTCAGTTACTATCAGCCAATACTTCCGATTGATTTTGATTGAAAAAATTAACTTTTAGCTTAATATTCCCATTGCGGTATAGTAGTTATGTGTCAATTTTAAAAGGTGTGTGAAATATATAGTGGCAAAAGTTAAAGTAAAACAAGAAGAAGCGTTATCAATAAAGTTCAGTCATCAAATGGGCCCTGGTGATCAACGGGTATTTGATCTGTATTTTTATTTGCCAACAGAAATGGGTATTGGTTCGCATACCTTAGATGAAGAGGATTATTATCACAGTAGTATTCTTGGGCGTCGTTCTTATTATTCTAAAGGGCTGCATTTACCCTTAGTTCAGTCCCGTTTCGTCAGTTTAAATAAACGCACCTTAGAAGAGTTTCGTTTATACCTCAATTTATTCGCTTATCAATTTGCTGTCGCCATTGAAACTGACGTTAAAGAGTTGCACCAAAAACTAGAATTAAATGAATTTTATCCTGCTTTAGATGAGCTTTGTGATGTGGTTGCGCAACTATTGAAAAAGTTTCGACGCAATGAACCGAATGATCCTAAGTGGAAATCTTATTTTGAGCATGCCGATAATTACTTGTCTTGGTTTTGTGAGCAGCAGTTATTAAAGACATTGGCACGTAGTCCTAGAAGTGCTGACTATAGTGATGTTAAAGAAAAAGTGCTCAATTTATGCCGTAACGAGAATCACTACCGCGAGCAAGTATGCAAATATAACTCTATGCAAACCCAGCAAGACGCTAACCGTATTTCAAATAAGATGTTGCTATTGCGTCGACTCATTCAACAAGGCGTAGTATTAAAAGAAGAATTAAAACCGCTTGGAGTAGGGTTAAAGAAATTTGTTACTGGCGTCGCCACTGGGTTGGTGATGTTGGTGGTATCGGCATTGATTATAAAAGCCCAAGGTTTCTTTAATGGCTTAACCTTGACCTTGTTGCTGACGTTAGCGGTTATTTATGGTTTCAGGGAAATCTTTAAAGAGGATTTTCGTAATGCGATGTGGCGGCTTATCCAACGCGGTCGTCCAAGATGGAGCCGTATTTTACGGGATACCACTACTCAAACCGTGGTGGCTAAGCAGTTAGTTTGGCTCGAATTCATGCGCAGCCAAGATATTCCCAAAACGGTGGCAGATATTATGAGGCAACGCCACAGCCAGAATAAAGTGGATTCGGAAGTACTGCATTATCGTATTGCGACTAAGGTGGCAAATAAGCCTTTTGAGGCTGATTATTCACAAATTCAAGAGCAAGTGAACTTCAGTTTAGTGCCTTTTGCCCGCCATTTAGAGCGAGGAAAAGCTAAAATATACTCAGAAAGTGAAGGTAATATTAGTAATGAGTCTGTTGAACGTCGTTATCAAGTCAATTTAGTTGCGGTGTTACGTGACGGAAAGCAACAACCTGAATATGCTCGCTTTAAAGTGACCATGAATCGTTCAAGCATTGTTGAAATTACTGAAAGTAAACTACCTGATAATGTTCAGCCTTTCAGGCTCGAATCAGATGAGATCCTTCCTGAAGTGGTGAGTCATCCGAAACCACACGCTTAAGATTAGGTTGGACACCATAATAGTATGTTGATGTTCATCGAGTAGCCCAATGAATGGGCATTATCCATTGATTAAACAACCGTGCAAATTGAATATCACCTGACGTTACACAATACTGCGTCAGGTGATTTAATCTATCAATTTTACGGCGGTTATTACTTTAATTGTTACTTTAAGTGCTACTTTGTTTATTCGTAGGACGAGTAAAGGCTTGGCAAATGTTCTGGTCAACAGATTGTTTAGCTCTTTTTAAGGCTATTTCAGCGTTAGCAAGGTATGTATCCAAACTTTGTGGCTGCAAATAGCTGGCGATACCAATGTTAATCCCTTCACCTAAATTCTTTTCTTCAAGACTTTGAAGCATATTAATCGCATATTGATGTGCAGAGTTTGCATTTGTTTCGGTCAGTAAGATAACGAGCTTTCCGAGCTGCCATTGTGCTATTTGGTAATTAAGCGGTAACTCAATCAATAATTGTAGCTCAATGTCTTTTTGGCGCTTTTCAAGCTGGCTCATGTTACCCATGTTACTGAAAATCCCTTCTGGGTTAATGTCCATTACCAGTAAGCTTGAATGTTCTTTAGTGAGCTCGCTAAGTTTGAAAAAATAATTTTCTAGCTCATTTAAACGTAACACTATGGCACTTCTATGGCCAATGACGTTGCTACTACTTTGGGCCGACACCGTTGGGGTTGTCTGTTCAAATGTGCAAATAAGGTATTCAATATCACCTTCAAATGTCAGCTGGCCTGCTAGCGTCGTTTTTAAACAATGCTCATAACGACTGTGGTTAAATGGCATAATTTGTGCAGTCCACTCTCCTTGCAAGCTAATTTGTGCACTAATATTTTGCCATTGATTTTTCAACTCATCGCCGAGTAATTCAGTGATCGAAATATTGGTGTCTCCGTGTAAAGACATCAGGTTATCAAATTGGTTATTACATTTTACTATTAATCCATTTGCATCGGTGAGTGCCGTAGCAACCGCTCCGCTACTCATTAATTGATAGAGATAGGCTTGGCGCTGGCTTTCAAATAATGCGGTAATGTCTTCAAATGTCACTAACCAATAATGCTCATTACTGTTAGGGCATTTTTTACTGCGAATATGGGTTTGCAACATACTACTATTAAGCGTTTCTAAACTGATCTCACCATGCCATTGCTTATTCTCAATTAACGTCTCTTTAATGTGATTGAAGCGATCATCATCAAGGTGTAACACTCGTTGTAAACTGCGGTCTTTAAGAGCGTCAACTGGCAAAGATAATGCCGCAGCTGCTTTGGCATTAATGCTCTGGATTCGACCGTTATCATTAACGATTAAGCAGCTTAATTCGCTGTTAAACAAACCGTTGCTCAATTGAACGCTATTTTGCTTTGCGCGTCGCTCGAGTACAAATCGATGTCTTAGTATAATCAATAAACTGGCTAACAGTGCGATGAGACATCCAGCGATAATGACTACAATTCGCCATTGTGCATAACGAGTGGCAATGTCGTCATGGCGAATATAAGACAATAAAAAGTATTCTCTTTTAGTCTCATATTGACTGGTTAACTCGACTTTTAAATACACGAAAGTGGCATCATGGCTGTGAAACTGGCCAAAGTTATTCATAGCCATCACTCGCCACAATTCTGGGTAAGACTGCTTTAAACTTGCTCCAAGTGCATCGGGCATATTGTCTAGTGGTGCAGGTTGGTTGGCTCCTGCATAGAGGAAGCCTTGAGTATCCAGCATGAGCAATGGTGAATTTTGATTAAAAAAAGCCGGTTTTATAGTTTCAAGTAATTTAACGATCGAATTGTAAGTGACTAAATACCCTTTGATACTTTGGTCTGGATTTTCTATCCATGATAACTGATAAAAATAGGGCTCTAAGATGCCATCAATGGGAGTAAATGCCATGGGTGAAGTGTAAATGTCGTCGCCGCCCATATTTCTGCCCGAGCCTAATAATGCCGCGGGAAGTTGCATGTTATTGAAACTACCGGTGGTGGCAAACTGGAGTTGTCCTTGAGGGTTAAACAATGCCAACCCAAGCAGTTCTGGAATATTGTTAGTTAATGAATCCCAGTTTTCGATGGTTTTTAATTGCAGCTTTTCTGATGGGTTTTGCAGATATTGGCGCAGTAACTCACCTTTGGCGATGATTTGGGTTCTAAACTGCAAAAATGACACTTTGTCAGACGCTAAGGACGCGACAGTTTGTAATTCACTATAGCGTTGGTCTGCCCAATCTTCTTGTAGGCGACGCTCGCCTAAATTGACCACCATACTAGTGACAATAAACACTGCTATTAATAAAATAATCAATTGGCTTAGCAGCGAAAGAATATGCTGTTGCGACCAATGAGTTGCCTGTGAAGAAATTAATAACGAGTTTGAAGAACTCACTGCTTTGTGTTTAGACATGGTGCCACTTTTTTAGCATTCTCTTGGTGGCAATACTAGCATGAAGCCGGCAGTGGCGAAAACGTCTAGCTGCGATTAGACGCTATTTGTTTAACCAATGTTATCGAGTTCCCGTTGTTTAAATACTACGCCATTTTGTTGTGCGATATCGCGGCAGCGGTCAATGTTGACATTTGCGAGTCCGTTAATGGCACTTACTTGAACGAGAGGGATGTAATGAGGTGCAAGCTTAATAAAATCCAGTAATGCAGTGTACGAATTGGCAAGCTTAGGGCGGCAATGCTGTTGATAGCTTTCAGGTGTATCGGCGTTAAGCGAAATAGACAAACTGTCGATACATTGACTGAGCTCTGGCAAAATATTGCGTCGATGAAAGTGATTACCCAGGCCATCAGTGTTTAGGCGTACTTTACCGCCTTGTGCTTTTATTGCATGAGCAACTTGCAGTAAGCAGTCAAGGTTTAGAGTTGGTTCACCAAAGCCGCAAAAGACATATTCTTCAACCTCATGAACATCGCCTAACAAGGGCAACAGGTCCTCAGCAGTAATACGTCGGGTGAGTGATAAGTCATAGTCGTGTACTTGATTTGAGCCATTATGTTTGGGGCAAAATTGGCATCTTAAAGTGCACCTGGCGGTAATGTTGAGATAACGGTGCTTGCCGATATCGTAAACTAAGGTTGGTATAGGTGAGGTGGGTATCGGTAAAGTTGTGTCGCTCATGTCAGGCTTTCTTTCATAGAGATTATAGCGGTCATTTTAGCTGAATTTTAATGGTGACTATGTTGCTCAGCTCGCAGATTTTACTGCAAAAAAAACAGAGCTGAGTTAGCTCTGTTTTTTTGTTAACAATTGGGATTAATTCAATTAATGGTGCTCGTCAGATCTGAATTCACTTTCAGCAGGTTTAGGTTGCCACCACCAAATGAAAAATCGTTGCCACAAGCGTTTTATATCATCCAAAATGATGTACAAAATTGGCACCAAAATTAACGTCACTACGGTCGAAAATAAAATACCAAATGCGAGCGATGTGGCCATTGGGATAACAATTTTAGCCTGTAAGCTTTTTTCCATAATAATCGGCACTAAGCCAACAAAGGTGGTGAGCGAGGTTAATATAATGGCTCTAAAACGGTAACAACCAGAATCGATAGCCGATTGCATTATCGATTTGCCCTCTTCGCGAGCGCGGTTAACAAAGTCGACCAAAATCAACGAGTCATTTACCACAACCCCGGCTAATGCCACAATTCCGCACAAACTTAACACGCTCATGGATAAACCAAGAATATAGTGGCCAAACAAGGCGCCAATCATGCCAAACGGAATCACCGACATAATGATTAACGGTTGTGTGTACGATTTTAAAGGGATAGCCATTAAAGCATAAATGGTGAACATGGCAAAAAAGAAGCCTTGGGCTAAACCCAGCATGGCATTTTGCTCATCTAAACTGCCACCATCTAAAGCTGAAGCCACTTTGGGGAAGCGCGCGGTGAGTTCAGGTAAAAAGTCTTCCTGAATTTCGGCGACCACTTTAGATGGCTCAACATTGTTTTTATTCACATTGGCACTAATGGTAATTGCTCGGCGACCATCAACTCGGGTGATCGATGCATATGACTCACCCAGTTCGATATTGGCTACCGTTGAAAACGGTACCGCTGCGCCTGACGGGGTGCGGATAAGCATGTTTTCAAGATCGCCCACAGTGCGGCGCTGCTCAAGTGGGTAACGTACCATGACTTTCACTTCTTCTTTATTACGCAAAATACGTTGGGCTTCATAACCATAAAAACCGTAACGGACTTGGCGAGCTAAATCTGACAGTGTTAATCCTTGCGCTTCGGCTTCTGGACGAATGTTTAAGCGGATCTCGTGTGAACCCGATGAGAAGTTATCGGTAATATCATACACGCCTTCGTAAGTGGCTAGTTTTGCTTTAAGTACCTTAGCGGCCTCAGATAACTGGTCTAAGTCGGTTGCGGTTAAGCGAAAAGATAAATCGCCGCCGGCATCGTTGGTACTGGCATTGATGTTAAGCTTTTTAACTGACAATAACTCAGGTAATTGATTACGCCACTCTTCCGCAATTGCGACGCCGTCGATTTCACGGTCTTCGCCTTTAGTCAGTTCAGTAAACACAAACGCACTGCTGCGTGAACTAAGTTCGATATAGCTGTGTTTTACCATTGGGTAACCGTATTGCTCTTCAAGCTTGGCGTTCATCTTATATAACGCATCCTCAACTTGTTGCAGTACTTTTAGGGTGTTCTGCTCAGAGCTACCTTCTTCCATTTCAAGCTGGACTTGAATAAAATCTGATGGAATATCAGGGAAGAAAACCCAGCGTACTTTGCCACTTTGCACTAATGCAAGCGACAAAATTAGTACCCCAATAAACACCGCCACCACGCTATATCGTCGCGTAATACAACGTTCTAAAAAGTGACGATAGGTATTATGAATAAAGTGTTGTAACCATTCATTAAGGGCAAATTTAAAGCGCGAGAAAATGTTAGTCGGTGTAGTGCGTTTTTTGATTTTCATGTGGGCCAAATGCGCAGGTAGAATCAGTTTTGATTCGATCAGCGAAAACGCTAAACACAAAATCACCACCATACCGATGGATTTCCAAATAATCCCCATGGGCCCAGACACCATAATCATCGGGATAAAGGCCGCAATAGTGGTGAGTACCCCAAATGTGGCGGGCATGGCTACTTTTTGCACACCTTTTACGACGTTATCCAACGAGTGGCCGTTTTCTTCTAATTCGGTATAGGCACTTTCGCCGATGACAATGGCATCGTCGACGACTATCCCCAGCACCAGAATAAACGCGAATAAGGTCAACATGTTAATCGACATGTTAAACGGTTCAATTGGCATTAATAACATGGTGCCCAAAAAGCACACCGGTAAGCCCATCATTACCCAAAAAGCGAGTTTAAGGTCTAAGAACAAAGCCAGAATAATAAACACCAGCAGGGCGCCATAAAACATGTTCGACAACATCATGTTTAAACGACCTTGCAAGTAGTGAGTTAAATCACCCCAGGTATCAAGCTGAATATTGCTTGGTAAGCTTTTTTTACGTTCAGCAACGTAGGCTTTAACTTGAGATGAAATATCTAACGCATTTTGATCATCAATACTGGTAATTTCAATGACGGCAGCAGGTTTACCGTTAAAGCGGGTGTACTCTAAACGCTCTTCAAAATCATCATTAATGGTAGCGACTTGCGGTAACATAATTCGGCTGCCATCTGCGCGAGTCTCTACCACAATTTGGGCAAAGTCATCAGCAGTATAAGCTTGGCCTTTAGTACGCAGCAAGATGTCACCGTCTTGGGCCCGAATAGAACCGCCGGGTAAATCAATCGATGAGTTTTGTACCGCTAAAGCGACTTGAGTAAATGTAATGCCATATTCGCGTAACTTGTCTTCAGACAGTTCAATGCCAATTTCATAGTCTCGAACACCAGTGACTTTTGCACGAGTGACGGCAGGTAAATCGGTGATGTCGTCTCTGATCGCTTTAGCCATTTCTTTCATGTCATGTAGCGTCATGTCGCCATAGACAGACACCCAAATGACATTGTTTTCTGGCTTTATTTGATAAATGTTGGGTTTTTCGATGTTATCTGGGAAGGTCGCAATGGCATCAATACGCAGTTTTGCTTCATCTAGTACTTGCTGCACTTCGTAGCCGTCTTCGACTTCAATCGTCACCGAGCCAACACTATCACTGGCAACAGACGTCACTTTTTTAATGCCGCTAATATCTTGAATAGCTTCTTCGATTTTTATATTAATCCCTTCTTCAATTTCTTGTGGCGCAGCGCCAGGATAGGCCACATTGATATTGATGAGATTTAATTCAAACGTTGGAAAAATTTCTTTATTAATAAGCACAGCACTAAACAAACCGCCAATAAGCAAGGCTGCCATCAGTAAGTTGGCGGCGACACTGTTGCGAGCAAACCAGGCGATAATTCCTTTATTAGTATCCATTATTATTCACCTGCAGTCGTAGCGGCTTGGGTGTCAGTATCGACTGGTTCAGTTTTGGTTTCTTCACCAAGTACTTTAATGGCTTGTCCAGAGTTTAAGCTGTTGATGCTAGTGGTTGATACGCGCTCATTCGCTTTGAAACTGCCTTGAATATAAATGGAGTCAACGTCTGAGCGAATAATATTCACTGGGCGTATTTCGATAATATTGTCGGCACTTACTACAGCAACTTGACCATTTCGTACTACATGGCGAGGCAGTTTTACCACATCATTAACGGTTCGACCTGTGATCACGGCATTAACAAAACTGCCGTATTTTAAAGGTAGTTGGCCTTCGGTTTTGTTGTTACGCAAATAGGGATCATGAATTTCTGCTACCAAATAGACCATGCGAGTTTGTTCGTCGATGACATTTTCGCTGCGCACTATATTGCCTTGCCAAGAGACTTGTTTACCCGCCAGCAATGCTGTGAGTGTGACTGCTGTTTCAGGATTATCGACCGACTCTAAATAAGCGAGATCTTCATTTGCTAACGGCAATCTGATTTCGGCGATACTGGTGTCGTATAGTTCACCTAAATTTGTGCCTAACGTGACATATTGGCCTAAGTCGACATTGCGGGCCTTAATGATGCCGTCAAATGGTGCGCGAATAACGGTGCGGGCTAAGTTACGTTGTGCACGGGCTAATGCCGCTTCTGCATACTTGACGTTGGCTTGTTCTTTTTTCAGTTGTGGGATACGTAACCCAAGTTCTGGCGGTAAGCCTTTACCAAAATCTTTAAATTCAATTTTAGCCACAACACCGCGGGCTTTCTCTTCATTTAATGCTGCAGTGGCCTGTGCGACAGTCGCTTCGGCCTGAATAAGGTCAGCTTCGTAATCAGATGGTTCGATAATGGCTAGTTGCTCGCCTTTTTTAACTACGCCACCGGCAACAAAATTGGCTGAAATACTTAGCATGCGCCCTTGAACTTCGGTGACAAGTTGAGTTTTATATTTAGGGTTAACCACACCATAGGAGGGTAAGTTAAGCGATAAGGTTTGCGGCGTAACGGTTTGTACATCAATTATCGGTACATTGATGGCTTCATCTTTTTGCTCGGGTGTCTCTTGGGTGCTAATAAGTGCCAGGGCTAGCCCAACAAATACAATAATGATCAAGAGTGGTGACAATCTTCTTAGTATGATTTTTATCATTTCTTTTGCGTATCCATGCTGAAATAATGCTAAAGACAGTTAACTTCGTTGGCTAACATGTTCATTCAGATTCATTTTATTACTCATTGCATCTAAATTAACAGAGTATGACGTTTATCTAAATAGCCTGATGTAAATAAAATGTTTCAAAAATTTGTGTTTTTTATGATTCTACGATTAACGCTTAATAAGTTGGTTTTTTTGATATGTTTTAGCAAGAATAAAATACAGTATGAAAGTATTAATCCATAGCCATTAATGGTTTAGAGTCTATTTTGTTGGTGGGTGTTTTTTGTGCATAAATTGACATATCTTGACACTTTGTGGCGGTATTCGGTCTAGTTAATGATGATATATAGCGCTTTAGGGATAAAAAAAGCGAATCACTGAGTAATTCGCTTTAATACTAGTTGGTCAATGTGTTTTAGGACACTGCAAAAAGCTGCCTAAAAGTTACTTTTTCTTATATTTTTTCGATTTAACTCGAGCATCTTTTGCATTGGCTTTTTTCTTACCAGGCACTTTAGCTTCTTTGTGTTTAGGACGAAGTTCTTCAATCACACGACGTTTCAGTGGGATCTCAATGTATCGTTCAATTTTAGACACAATACGCATATCGTGCGCTTCAACTAGTGATATTGCGGTTCCTTTTGCGCCAGCGCGAGCGGTACGGCCAATTCGATGAACATAGGCGTCAGCAGAACGTGGCATGTCAAAGTTAATCACATGAGTAATGTCATCAACATCGATTCCTCGAGCTGCAACATCTGTCGCCAAAAGCACATTAACTTCGCCTTTAGAAAAACGACCCAATGCTTGGAAACGTTTTTTCTGTTCCATATCGCCGCGCATAAATGCACATGGGATATTGGCTTTTAGTAATAAGCCTTCAAGGCTGGCGACCATTTCGCGAGTTTTAACAAACACAATGGTGCGCGTAACATTTTCTTGTTGAAGAATATGGCATAACAATGCAAATTTATGTGCTTGATCGTCGGCCAAGTGAACCCACTGGTGTACTTTAGCTTTTTCACTGCGTGGCGCTTCAACATCGACCATTACGGGATCGGTTAATAAGTCGCGAGCGAAACGGTTAACCCCATTACCTTCAAGCGTGGCAGAAAACAGCATGTTCTGTTTGCGGCCTTGAGCTTCAATGGCAATTGATTGCACTACTGATGAGAAACCCATATCAAGCATGCGGTCAGCTTCATCAATAATTAAAATTTCAACTTCAGTGGCGTCAAATTTGTCTTTATCTAGGTATTCCATTAATCGACCTGGGGTGGCGATTAATAAATCAACATTGTCTGCAAGTGCTTCTTCTTGTGGGCCATATGGAACACCACCAGTAATAATCACGATATTAAGCTCAAGCCCAGTGGCTAAATGACTTGCATAACGATGAATTTGACTGGCTAATTCACGCGTTGGCGTTAGCACCAAAATACGTGCTTGGCCTTCAAAACGACGAGGGAAGTCAATAAGGTGCTGTAAAGCAGGCAGTAAAAAACTGGCCGTCTTACCGGTGCCAGTTGGCGCACGCGCTAAAATATCCCGCTGATCCATGGCCAATGGAATAGTTTGCTGCTGAATGGTGGTAGGGGTGTTGTGTCCCATGGCCTTGAGTGACTCTAATAAGCTAGGGTCGAGCTGGAAATCTTCAAATTGCATGCGCTGGTCTCGCTGAAAAATAGTTGAGTATTATAGCTGACCTATTGAGCAGGCTAAAGCTTTAAGTAGAATGGGCGGCATAAATCTATCATCGTTTCGCTATATCGCTCTTGTTTGTCGCGGATCGTCATTTGATGATACTGAGTTTCAACAGCAGGATGAGTGAGTGTTTGTGGCTCCGTTGTTGTTGGGTAGTGCTGGATTGCCAATATTGATCGGTTAGCTACCTTTCCTTCAATGCTAATGATATCAAGCTGCTTAGCAACGAATAGACCATAAGTGTTAAGTTGTTGAGTAAAACTGGCTAAACTTTGCAGTGGCAAAATAACACTTGCCGTACCTTGCGGAGCAAGTAATTGGCTAATCACGCTCTGCAATTCGGCAAAGGGCAAGGTATTAGTATGCCTGGCGTCAGCTCGTGCGCTATTTTTGGCTTGTGTGCCCTGCTCAAAGTAGGGTGGATTACAAATAATATGGTCGAATAATGGCTCATCATTCTTTTTGTGCAGTTGTTGAAAGTCTTGAATAGCACCGTGAAAGAGTTGCACCGTCTCTGACCAAGGGCTTTGTTTAATATTAAATTGGCAAGCCTTTGCGGCTGCATTGTCTATTTCTACTGCAATAATACTCGTGTGGCGAGGACTACGTTGTGCTGCCATTAAACTGAGCAAACCGCTTCCTGCACCAATATCCAGAATATGCCTTGATTGAGTTAGTTCAGCCCAAGCACCGAGTAAAACTGCATCAGTACTGACGGCCATACCACACTGTTGATCATCGATATGAAATTGCTTAAACGTAAAAGACATAGATAATTGATTACTCTTTCGATTGTATGAATTACTCGAATAAGATCATAACCGCTTTGATTTTTACTGTCGCGTGTTAATTCCCTCTGACCTGTACCGTTGACTTTTTGTTACGACAAATTAACTTTAAAATCATAGATGTGGTGGATATGTACACAAGTCTTGCCATAAATCGTAACTAAATAGTTTTTTTTAATTGTTTAGGGGGCTGGTGCTTGAGTATTAAGGCGATATTTGATATTAGTTTGCGCGCTTTTTTACTCGTAAAATCGAGTAAAAAGTCTAATTAAGGCTATTTGACAGGGATGTCATGCTGAATACTGAGCTAGCGAGTCATTTTCGTTACTCTCTTAACAAAGTTTACTATTTTCTAAGTGTATTTTTAACTTTACAATTTATTGTTCGTTCAGCTCAGCAGTAGCTAATTATGGCGTAATCAATTAGGTTTGTTAAAAAACATAACAATAAAACGAGGCTAGTAGTGCAAACAACTAAAATGAGTGTGACTGATACGCTAGGGTTAGGGTTTATGACCTTTGCGTTTTTTTTAGGTGCGGGTAACTTAATTTTCCCACCTTTTGCTGGCATGCTTGCTGGCGAGAATATGTCTTTTGCGATGTTCGGTTTCTTAATTACCGCAGTGGGTATGCCACTGATAGGGTTAATTGCCGTTGCGAAAGCTAACGGTAAAGTGATGGCGCTATTACCTGCGTTTGCTGCCACAGCATTAGCCATTGCGATTTATATTATCATTGGCCCAGCATTTGCGGCCCCACGTACTGCGTTGGTGGCGTTCGAAATTGGCGCTAGACCTTTTATTAGTAATCCTGATGCGTTAATGATGCTTGGCGGCAAAGAGTTTAGTATTGCGCAACTTATTTATACTTTAGTGTTTTTCTCCATTGTGATGTTTTTATCTTTATTTCCAGGAAAATTACTCGATAGCGTAGGTAAAATACTTACGCCAGTATTGATTTTACTCTTGGTGGGGTTAGCCAGTTCAGTGATTATTCTTCCTGGCGCAGAGGTGAACCTTCCGGTCGGTGAATATATTAATAGTCCATTAACCAAAGGAATTATTGAAGGTTATAACACCATGGATACCTTGGCATCATTGATGTTTGGTATGTTAATCATCGATTTGTTACGCAAAAAAGGCGTAAACGATGCCGCCGATCAAACTAAGTATTTAGTTCGTGCAGCATTTATTGCTGCTGGTGGTTTAGCGTTTGTGTATGTGTCGTTGTTTTATCTTGGTGCTTCAGCAGGCGATTTTGCTATTGGTGCAGACAATGGCGGCCAAATTTTAACAAACTATGTGACTCATCATTTTGGTAATATTGGTACCTTAATGCTGTCAACGGTTGTAACGCTTGCTTGCTTAACGACGGCCGTTGGCTTAGTTACAGCCTGCTCTGAATTCTTCAATGAATTAATGCCAAAATTATCGTACCAGTTACTAGTGGTTTTATTAAGTGTGATATGTGCCACTGTCGCTAACGTAGGTTTATCGCAATTAATAAGCATCAGTATTCCTGTGTTAATGACTATTTACCCCGTTGCGATAGCATTGGTATTGGTAACTTTTTTGACAGAACGCTTTGCTAGACCTGCTTTTTCGCATCGAGTCGTGCTGAGTGTTGCACTGTTTTTCGGTATCTTTGATGGGTTACAAACGGCAGGCATGGACATGAGCTTCCTTGACTTTATGCCACTGCATGCAGAGGGGATGGCTTGGTTGCTACCTACTGCGTTAACAGCAATTGTGTGTTTGTTTTTACCTCAAAATCAGGCTCAAAAAGCGGATGCTTAATTGTTAAATAGATCATAATTAACAGATCAATATAACGACGTTATGATAGATTATCTAACGTCGTTTTTTATTATTTATTGGATACCGCTTTGGCCAAACCTGCTTATCAACCCGATCCCTTAATTAACCAGTTTCTTGATGACTTGTGGTCAACTAACGGGCTAAGTGATAATACCTTGGTATCTTATCGTACAGATTTACAAAATGCTGAACGTTATGTTTTGACCAAAGGTAAGGATTTACTGCAAGTTGACCAGGCCTTACTGCGTGACTATCTTGCTGAACGTTTTGATAAACAATTTGCTAAAAGTAGCACAGCGAGACTTCTCAGTAGTTTACGACGTTTTTATGCTTACTTATTAGTTAAACAGAAAATAAGCCAAGACCCTACAGCATTAATCAAGTCGCCCAAGTTAGTTCGTCAATTACCGGATACATTGTCTGAGGCGCAAATAGATAATTTATTATCAGAGCCAAATATTGATGATCCTATCGAGTACCGAGATAAAGCCATGTTAGAGCTGTTGTATGCTACAGGGCTGCGGGTAACCGAATTGGTGAGTTTAACGATGGAGCAAATTAGTTTACGCCAAGGTTTGGTGAGGGTGATGGGTAAAGGAGGCAAAGAGCGTTTGGTCCCTTTAGGTGAGCTAGCCATTACAGCTGTTGAGCAGTACATCAAGTTTGCTCGTGCCGAGCTATTAAGTATGAAGCAGTCAGATGTATTGTTTCCCTCACGTCGTGGGCAAATGATGACCAGACAAACCTTTTGGCATCGGATTAAATTGTATGCGGCCAGGGCGGGTATTCAATGTCATTTATCACCACATACGTTACGCCATGCTTTTGCTACCCATTTACTTAACCATGGCGCGGATTTGCGTGTGGTACAATTATTACTCGGTCACAGTGATTTATCGACCACTCAAATTTATACACATGTTGCTAAAGTGCGCTTACAGCAACTGCATAGCCAACATCATCCACGCGGTTAGCTTAGTGTGATTTGTATCTGTGTAGGTTTCAAATCCTTACATTTAAGATTATGAGTATTTGTTGCGCTAGCGAAATTAAATCTGTAAGTTTTGCTTACGAAGTCGGGTCTATTGATTATGAACCCGTGTAATATAGGAATTACCATGAAGTTAACTAAAGCATTCGCCCTTGTTGCCAGCCTTATTATTGCCCCTATTGTGTCAGCGGCACCTGCGACCGATGTGTCCAATGAATCAGCGTTAAAGCAAAAACTCACTGAAACCTTGGGTGTCAACGTGATGCTCATTCAACAATCTCCAATCGACGGTTTATATCAAGCACTAACAGACCGCGGTGTATTATACGTCACCAAAGATGGCACAAAACTCATTCATGGCAATTTGTATGACATGGATAAAGGCATGAAAAACTTAACCGAGGCTGCATTGGCTGGACCTCGTATAGAGTTACTTAAGCCATTTGAAGATGAGATGTTGGTTTACAAAGCGAAAAATGAGAAACATGTTGTCACGGTATTTACCGATGTAGACTGTGGTTATTGCCGCAAGCTACACAATCAAATGCAAGGCTATAATGATTTAGGTATTACTATTCGTTATTTAGCTTATCCTCGTGCAGGTATTCCTTCTGCTAATGCAGACGAGATGCAAGCGGTATGGTGTGCTAAAGATCCTTTAAAAGCGATGTCAGAAGCTAAAGCGGGTGGTAATGTTAAAGCGGCAAGTTGTGATATTGATATTGCGGCCCAGTATAAATTAGGTATGTCGTTCGGGATTAACGGTACACCGGCACTGATTTTAGAAAATGGTGTGATGGTACCTGGCTATCAAGCTCCGGCTGATTTATTACGTACGATTGAATCGAATTTATAAATCAGACTAGTAAATCAACGTCGTAAAGTGTGTGCTAAAAACGTAAAATCAAGGTGAGCTTAGGCTCACCTTTTTGTTATGCTCTATTCTCTAATTACCCGTTTAAGGTTGCCTTTTGTCTCATAAAATAGTCCGTCGTCCTCAGGTTGATGATAGTCATTTACCCGCTTCTTTATCGCCATTATTGAAACAGCTCTATGCTCGCCGTGGCGTCAATGAAGATAACTGCGAATTAATGCTAAGTAAGTTATTACGCCCAGATAGTATGAAAGGGCTAGCAGAAGCCGCCGTGATTATTGCGGATGCTATTGCTGCGCAGCAATCAATTTTGATTGTTGGGGATTTTGATGCTGATGGTGCGACGTCGACTAGTGTATGTATGCTGGCGCTGAAAATGATGGGGGCAAAACATGTTGATTACCTTATTCCTAATCGGTTTGATTATGGTTATGGCTTAAGCCCTGAAATTGTTGCGGTGGCTTTTACTAAAAATGCTGATGTACTCATTACCGTTGATAATGGAATATCTTCAATTGAAGGGGTGGCAGCTGCAAAATTGTTAGGAATGACTGTTGTCGTGACAGATCATCATTTACCTGGCAGCACCTTGCCCAATGCTGATGTTATTGTTAATCCTAATCAGCCTGGTTGCCAGTTTGCCAGTAAGTCTATTGCCGGTGTTGGGGTGGCGTTTTATCTAATGTCTGCTTTACGTGCGCAATTAAGGCAGCGTAATTGGTATCAACAACAGCAAATCACTGAGCCGAATCTGGGCACATTGCTTGATATTGTCGCTTTAGGTACTGTCGCTGATGTTGTGTCGTTAGACACTAATAACCGTATTCTCGTTAATGCTGGTTTGCAGCGAGTCAGAAGTGGCCGCTGTCGTGTTGGCATTACTGCATTGCTTGAGGTGGCGAAACGGAGTCCTGAAAAAATTGTTGCTGCTGATTTTGGTTTTGCGGTAGGGCCTCGACTCAATGCAGCTGGGCGTTTAGATGAAATGGCGCTAGGGGTTGAAACCTTACTGTGTGAAGACATCATGTTAGCCAGAAGAATGGCAGCGGAATTAGATGGATTAAACCAAGAGCGCCGCGAACTTGAAACGGGCATGCAACAAGAGGCATTAAAAAGTTTATCGAAAGTGTCACTCAATGAAGCTGATTTACCGTGGGGCATCGCCATTTTTCAGGATGATTGGCATCAAGGTGTTATTGGTATTTTGGCCTCACGGATTAAGGATCGTTATCATCGTCCGGTTATTGCTTTTGCCGATGCGGGTGATGGTGTAATAAAAGGTTCTGCCCGTTCGATTAAAGGCCTGCATATGCGAGATTTACTCGAACGCATTAATGGTCGCTTTCCTGGAATGATAACCAAGTTTGGTGGTCACGCTATGGCAGCAGGGCTATCGTTAAAAGCAAATGTGTTTGAGCAGTTTAAGCAAGCTTATGATGATGCGGTAAGAGAAGTATTAGATTATGAACAGCTGACGGGGGAGCTACTCTCTGATGGTGAGTTATCGAGCCAGTTAATGACGCTTGATACTGCCTTTTTATTACGAAATGCAGGGCCATGGGGGCAGTCGTTTGAAGAACCACTATTTGATGGTGTATTCAAGGTAGTACAGCAGCGTATAGTGGGTGAAAAACACTTAAAATTATTACTTGAAACGGAATGTGGCAGCGCGATGTTAGACGGTATTGCTTTTAATGTGGATTTAGCAATATGGCCCGATGCAACCATTAAACATGCTCGTGTGGTCTATAAGCTTGATGTGAACGAGTTTAGAGGTAATCAAACTGTGCAGTTAATGGTGGATTATATTGAGCCGATGTAATCGCTGTTTTATGTTGTCGCAGATTTTTCTGGCGAGTTGATAGACTCGTCAGTGAACAAACTGTTTGATAGAGCGTAACGAGATAGCGATATTGTAGCGTTAACGTTCAACTGATTGCATTGCCAATGCACTAACCATTAACGATACAGTAGAGTAATCCAGTTGATAGGCTACCTGAGCCGTTAAATAATATGTGGCTTTAACACTCGTCAAAGTGATACCGGCAACAAAAACAAAAAGGCCTCGCAATACGAGGCCTTTTTGTTAAAACGGATAAAGTTATTTGGTACAGGTGAGAGGACTTGAACCTCCACGCCCTTACGAGCATCAGCACCTGAAGCTGACGTGTCTACCAATTCCACCACACCTGCAAAACATGTATCGAGAAATAACTTTATTCTATTAGTCGCTGTCGCCACCAATATAAATATGGTGCCCGAACCCGGAATCGAACCAGGGACACGAGGATTTTCAATCCTCTGCTCTACCGACTGAGCTATTCGGGCGACGGACGCAATTTAAAGGATTTTGACCCATTGAGTCAACCTGTTTTTTATATTTATATCAAAAATCGATTTGTTTGGATGTATTTTGGGCGTATCGAATGTTATTCAGCCGAAGTACCATAGTGTAATAAATACTTCACTCCTATGATGGTAACTAGAGTAAATGGTGTTATGGTGCCTCTTTTACTGGTGTGGTTACCATAACAAGTAAAAAATATTGAATATATAGAGACTCAAATTGCCAAGGCAGATAAATCAGGTATAAAAAAACGCTCCAAGGAGCGTTTAATGTGAAACAATAATTAACAGTCGTAGAGTATGAATGATGACTAGTTAGATAATATTTCATTAGCTGGAAAGTTTGCTTTCATTACAGTTTTAACGTTTTGCTGTAATTTTTCCTGACCTAATTCGTCATACGCTTTAGCCATAATTTCTAATGCCCGTTCAGTTGAAGGTGTTCCTGGAAACTTCTCCATAACTGATTGAGCACGAACAGCAGCTGCACTCCATGCGTTCATTTTGATATAATATTCTGCAACTTGAATTGAATATTTAGCCAAACGGTTCTTTAAGAACTGCATACGTTGTTGTGCATCAGCAGAATACTTGCTATTTGGATACGATTTAATCAATCGATCAAAATCTTTAAATGCATCTTGAGCATTTTTTGGATCACGATCGGTACGATCAATATTCATTAAATCGTGAAATAAGTAATTATCTGCCTGCATATTGGTTAAACCACGCATATAATAGACGTAATCTATATTAGGATGCGTTGGATTGAGGCGTAAAAAGCGATCAATATTGGCAACTCCTGAGGCAGCATCATCCATTTTGTAATACGCATAAATCAAGTCTAATTGAACTTGAGTTTTGTGCGGACCAAATGGAAAACGAGAGTCCAATGCTTCAAGTGAACGAACGGCTTTAGAGTAATTACCTAATTCCATTGACGTTCTTGCTTGAGAGTACAGGACATCAGGTGATGCTTTACTGGCAACATCATCGTCTTCTGGACTGCTACTACAGGCTGTTATAGCCAGTGAAAGTAATACTAGGGCGGCACCTTGGGCAATTTTATACATACTTGAATTCAATTCTTTTTAAGTTGTTGTTAAGAATTTTTCCATTTCACGGTAAAATAGAAAACATCCGATTGTAACAGATAGCACATTCACTTTGGACCCCTAAACTGGGGTACGGTTCCTATGACACAAGAGATTAATCTAAAAAGCGAGATCACAGCAACACAAACCGGTCTGAGATTAGACCAAGCATTAGCTGGTTTGTTCCCTGACTACTCGCGTACACGCATCAAGGAATGGATCCTATCTGGTGCAATTACTATTGACGGTATCACAGTCGACAAGCCACGGGAAAAGGTTTTCGAGTCTCAGTTGATAGAAGTAACGGCAACACTTGAAGAAGAAGTGAGTGCTAAAGCGCAAAATATCGACTTAAATATTATTTATGAAGACGACCATATTATTGTCATTAACAAGCAAGCTGGTTTAGTTGTTCATCCTGGCGCTGGTAATGCAGACGGTACGTTGATGAATGCTTTATTATACCATTGTCCAGATATTGAACATGTACCAAGAGCAGGTATTGTTCATCGTTTAGATAAAGACACTACAGGGCTAATGGTTGTTGCTAAAACAGTTGAAGCACAAACGCATTTGGTTGCCGCATTACAGGCTCGTGATATTGTTCGCGAGTATGAAGCGATTGTATTAGGCACTATGACGGCAGGTGGCACGGTTGATGAACCTATTGAACGTCACGCAACTAGACGTACTCAAATGGCCGTTATCCATGGTGGTCGCCCATCGGTGACTCATTATCGTGTGTCTGAAAAGTTCCGAGCTCATACGCGTTTACGTTTGCGTCTGGAATCTGGTCGTACTCACCAAATTCGTGTTCATATGGCGCATATTGGTCATGAGTTAGTTGGCGATCCGGTTTATGGTGGTCGTCCTCGTCCGCCTAAATCAGCGAGCCCAGAGTTTTTTGAATTACTCAAAAACTTTAAGCGCCAAGCTTTACATGCAGTGCGTTTAGAACTTGCTCATCCATTTACCTGTGAAATCATGACTTGGCATGCGCCGATCCCTGATGACATGGTTGAGCTGACAAAAGCACTACGAGTCGATACTGAGCTTAATCCGATAGTGTATTTATAATGCTTGAGCACGATTGGCCAATACCTGTTAACGTTGCCATAGCGATGACAAATCGTTTTGGTGGCGTCAGTGTTAGCCCGTTTGATAGTTTAAATTTAGGGCTACATGTTGGTGATAAGCCTCAAGATGTATTCGCTAATCGTGCAATATTAACTCAGCAATTATCATTACCTGCTGAGCCAATCTGGCTTGAGCAAGTTCATGGTACTAAGGTTGTTGATGTACAAACATTGATGCCAGGTAGCGCGATAGCATTAGCTGATGGTAGTTACAGTAATCAGTTTGGCCATGTATGTACGGTAATGACGGCCGATTGCTTACCAATATTACTATGTAATCAACAAGGCACTGAAGTTGCCGCAGTTCATGCCGGGTGGCGCGGTTTGTGTGAGGGCATCATCGAGCAAGCATTGGCGATGTTTCATTCTCCACCGTCAGCATTAATCGCATACTTAGGGCCTGCAATAGGTCCTTGTGCATTTGAAGTTGGTAGTGAAGTTCGTGATGCTTTTATCAATAAAAATCAGCAAGCTGCAACTCATTTTGTTCAGAATAATGCTAAATATTTAGCTGATTTAGTCGGCTTAGCTAAGTTGCGTTTATCTACAGCAGGCGTTACTCAAACTTATAGCGCAGATGTGTGTACCTTTTCTGAACCTGATTACTTTTCTTATCGTCGTGACAAGCAAACGGGACGAATGGCTTCTCTCATTTGGCTTAAATCTTAAGTTATTATTGGTAACAACTTTCAAGTATAAAAAATCAACAATTTTTTGATCCAGATTAAGTTTTAACCTTGAGTTTACATTAAATGCCCCCATCTTTAAGTTAACAAATTATTCATTTCTGAATTAATTTCCCATTCCACATGTATCAGATCCTAGGAGGTTGTATGAGACTCGATCGTATGACTAATAAGTTTCAAATTGCCATTTCTGATGCCCAATCATTAGCATTGGGACGCGATCATCAATTTATTGAACCTATTCATTTAATGATGGCGCTGTTAAATCAAGATTCTGGTTCTATCCATTCTTTACTTACGCAAGCAGGCATTCGTGTTAGCGCGCTTCGTTCCGCGGTGAGCCAAGAGTTGGAGCGTTTTCCACAAGTTGAAGGTACTGGTGGTGATGTTCAGTTATCACAAGGGTTAATTCGTTTACTAAACCTATGCGATAAGTTAGCGCAAAAGCGCAAAGACAAATACATTTCATCTGAATTGTTTGTCTTGGCGGCATTAGAAAATAATGACCCCCTTGCCAAAGCATTAAAAGATTCTGGTGCAAGCAAAGAGTTAATGGAAAAAACCATTGAAGACATGCGTGGCGGGCAGAAAGTTGATGATCCCAATGCTGAAGATCAACGCCAAGCATTGAAAAAATTTACCGTAGATTTAACCGAGCGCGCAGAGCAAGGTAAGTTAGACCCTGTTATTGGTCGTGATGAGGAAATTCGTCGCACGATTCAAGTGCTACAACGCCGTACTAAAAATAATCCGGTATTAATTGGTGAACCTGGTGTCGGTAAAACTGCCATTGTTGAAGGTTTAGCTCAGCGTATTGTGAATGGTGAAGTCCCTGAAGGGATTAAAAATAAACGGGTATTGTCATTAGACATGGGCTCGTTAATTGCGGGAGCCAAATATCGTGGTGAGTTTGAAGAACGGTTAAAAGCAGTATTGAATGAGCTATCCCAAGAGGAAGGTCAGGTCATTCTGTTTATTGATGAGCTGCATACCATGGTCGGCGCAGGTAAGGGCGAGGGCGCAATGGATGCTGGTAATATGCTTAAGCCTGCTTTAGCACGTGGTGATTTGCATTGTGTCGGCGCAACAACACTTGATGAATATCGTCAATATATTGAAAAAGATGCTGCACTTGAACGCCGTTTTCAAAAAGTAATTGTTGATGAACCGAGCGTTGAAGACACCATTGCCATTTTACGTGGTTTAAAAGAGCGTTACGAATTACATCATCATGTTGAAATAACTGATCCTGCTATTGTTGCAGCTGCAACCATGTCGCATCGTTATATTTCAGACCGTAAACTGCCTGACAAAGCTATCGACTTAATTGATGAAGCCGCATCGAGTATCAGGATGCAGATTGATTCTAAGCCCGAAGTGCTTGATCGATTAGAGCGCCGTGCTATTCAGCTTAAGCTGGAAGAACAAGCGTTAAGTAAAGAGTCAGACGAGGCCAGTCGTAAACGTCTTGAGTTTTTACAACATGAACTGAGGGATGTCGAAAGTAAAGCTTCTGAGATGAATGAGATTTGGCATACCGAGAAAGCAGCATTAGCAGGCACACAACATATTAAAGCCGATCTCGAACAGGCGAGAATGGATTTAGAAGTAGCTCGTCGTGCGGGTGACTTAACGCGGATGTCTGAATTACAGTATGGGCGTATTCCTGAGCTCGAAAAGCAACTAGATTTAGCATCGCAAGCAGAAATGCAAGATATGACACTGTTACGTAATAAAGTGACTGAGGTCGAGATTGCTGAAGTTCTATCAAAAGCGACTGGTATCCCTGTTTCAAAAATGCTCGAAGGTGAGCGTGAAAAACTATTGCATATGGAAGATGCATTGCATGAGCGTGTAATTGGCCAAAATGAGGCTGTAGAGGCAGTATCTAATGCTATTCGTCGTAGTCGTGCAGGTCTTGCCGATCCACAACGTCCAATAGGTTCGTTCTTGTTCCTTGGGCCTACAGGTGTGGGTAAAACAGAGCTGTGTAAATCGCTAGCTAAGTTTTTGTTTGATTCAGAATCAGCTCTTGTGCGCATAGATATGTCTGAATTTATGGAAAAACACACCGTTTCGCGTTTAGTTGGTGCCCCTCCCGGATATGTGGGTTATGAAGAAGGCGGTTACTTAACTGAGGCGGTTCGCCGTAAGCCCTATTCAGTTATCTTGTTAGACGAAGTTGAGAAAGCTCATCCAGATGTATTTAATGTGTTGTTGCAAGTATTAGATGATGGCCGTTTAACTGATGGTCAAGGCAGAACGGTTGATTTTAAAAACACTGTCATCATCATGACCTCTAACCTTGGCTCAGATATTATCCAAGAGGGCTTTGGTCATACGAGTTATGAAGATATGAAAGCTGGAGTCATGAATGTTGTGACGCAAAGCTTCCGTCCAGAGTTTTTAAATCGAATTGATGAGTCTGTGGTATTCCATCCCTTAGACGCCGAAAATATCAAACACATTGCCAGTATTCAATTTGAATTATTGCGCAAACGTTTGATCGAGAAAGAGTTCGATATTGAATTATCTGATGAGGCTTTATCATTAATTGCTGAAGCTGGATTCGATCCTGTTTATGGTGCAAGACCCTTAAAACGAGCATTGCAGCAAGAAGTAGAGAATCCTTTAGCCCAAAAATTGCTGCGAGGTCAATTATTGCCAGGTAAAATGATTAAAGTCGTAGTAGAAGATGGCAAGCTAGCCTTCAATCAATAATGTTATCTAGCATTATCAGCTAACGTTTTTGAACAAAGGGAGCATTAGCTCCCTTTGTTATTATTTACTTTGACAAAATAACCTGACCCGTTCGGTATTTTCAGTAATAGCTGCTTGCCTCTGTTCTTCTGTCATTGAGACAGTTTCACCAGTAGTTTTATCTTGTTGATTTAATTTGCTGTGAGTGTTCAATACACTCAGGCTGTGCTTAGCACTTTCACAGATGTCTTTGGCTTGTTGTTTGTCTTTTTCATTAATGATTTTTGCTGATTGTTCTAATTCAGATTCCACGTTAACAGCGGTTTTTTTTTGTGGTGTGTAAGTGCCAATTTTAGCAGGTTCCATATCCTCACTATAAATCTTGCTTGCATCTACATTTAGGGGCTGTTGCTGGCTGTAATGTACAACGCCAGCATCATCCACCCAAGTGTAAATGGTCGCGGCAAATAAACATGTACTAAATGCAAAAGTGGCTAAGCCAAAAACTAAACGCGTAATTCCCATGTGAGTTTCCCAGAGCTAATTGACGTTATGCTTGGATATTTCAAAATATGCTATCTTTGAGTATAAATCCAACAACTAAAACGATAATGTGTAAAGTGTATGCAAAATTCACCTAATCACCCAGTAAAAAATAAAGGTATTTACCTATTACCTAACTTATTTACTACCGCAGGGCTATTTTCTGGTTTTTATGCTGTCATTTCATCAATGAACGGTCATTTTGAGTTAGCGTCAATTGCTATCTTTATCGCTATGATTTGTGACGGACTAGATGGCAGAGTCGCAAGGTTAACCAATACTCAAAGTGATTTTGGGGCTGAATATGATAGTTTGGCCGATATGGTTTCTTTTGGCATGGCTCCAGCGATCCTTGCTTATAATTGGGCATTGCAAGATTTAGGTAAAGTAGGCTGGTTAGCTGCTTTTATCTACTGTGCTTGTGCAGCATTGAGATTAGCTCGTTTCAATACCCAAGTTGGTGTTGCCGATAAACGTTATTTTCAAGGTCTAGCTAGTCCCGCTGCAGCAGCCTTAATCGCTGGAAGTATTTGGAGTGGTTCTAAATATGAGCTTGACCCTACCGATATAAATTACCTTGCCGCATTGATTACTGCATTAACAGGACTACTCATGGTCAGTAACTTTCGCTATCACTCCTTTAAGGAAGTCGATTGGCGAGGGAAAGTAAATTTCGTGGTGATGTTATTGCTCGTAGGTGTGTTCGTTATTATTTCTGTAGAACCAGCCATCATCCTTTGTCTTGGTTTCTACATATATGCACTATCTGGACCTGTTATCACGATTAAAGCGATTAAGAAGTTAAAAGTGGTCCACATCGTTGGCGATGAATTGAATAAAACAGAGACACAACAACACTCAACCATCGATGACATCAATAGTACTGATATTTCCAACGAGAAAAATGAAAGTTAACTATAGAGTGATTTTCTTCAATAGCATCTAACAATAGAGTTTACGTAGTTAGTTCCTCTACTATATAGAGAGCTGAGGTAATCGTTGTGACTTGCCAACATATTCATTAAATCATATCTTTTTTATCTAAATCTTAAATATGTACTATAATTATTATCCGGTTTTATATTAGTTAATCTACTCCTTTGTATTATCTGAAGCTTAATTGAGCAAAATCGAACACGGTTGTGTGTTTTTAGTACCGAGTTGTTTGATTAGTATTCGGTTGATTGCTTTTTTGCTAAAAGCTTTAAAAAAGGCCTTGCGCAAAACCGTGTGGTGCCTATAATGCGCATCCACTGACACGGCAGACAGCGCAAGCGGTTACTGAGTCAGGTTGAATTAAGTGCTTCAAAACACAGAGTTCAAGGCGAAAAGAAAGTTTGAAAAAACACTTGACGCCAACCCGGGAAAGCGTAGAATACGCACCCCAAGCCAACGACCTAGCGTCAACGGCCGCTGAATGAAAAATCGAAAGATGTTCATGTTAGCAACGTTCTTTAACAATCTAAACAAGAAATCTGTGTGGACATTCACAGGTATTGAGTTATTCGAAATTGTCTTCTGTTCTTCGGAATGTTGGCAATCAAAAAAT
>NZ_JBEOPM010000010.1:0-158567 GCF_040310165.1 Shewanella sp. AC91-MNA-CIBAN-0169 | reverse complement strand
GGCGGAGCGGACGGGACTCGAACCCGCGACCCCCGGCGTGACAGGCCGGTATTCTAACCAACTGAACTACCGCTCCACACAAGTGCGATGAATAATAAAGTTGTGATAATTAATCGTCAACAGTTTTTTAATTGTTTTCGCTCATTTAGTTAAAAAATGTACAATTATCAAGTTTTAGTACAAAAACCACTCACTTCAGTGGCTTAATTTTTATCATCTGGCATACTCAAATCAATATCATCTAAGTCGACGCTTTCTAGAATACTGTCTTTAGGTTTATCTTCATTCACTGGATTTTGCTTTAACCTTTCTTCCGCCGCAGCCATCGCCTTTGCCAGCGTTTGTTTTTTACGCCATATCACCAAACCAATAATACCAACGAAAAAAAGTATGCCATTAATGGTAATAATCCAGAACATCGCATCGTCTTTAGCGACTTTCTCTTCAATTTCAGCTTGAATAGCCGCTTTTTCAGCAAGTTCTTCAACTGTTGGGACTGGAGCTGGGGGCTCTACTAAATTAAAAAACATTTCAGGTAAATTGAGCACAATTTCTCGGCCATCAACCGTAGTAGAAACCACACTGCCTTTAACACGATAACTGCCAAACTCAGTCACTTTAGGTAAGTATAGAATTTGATCTGCACTGGTCATGGTTTGCAAGGTAATAGGCAGCAACAACCCAGCAGGGCCGACTAAGTCAAACTCAAAATGAGTTTCTGCTAATTTCACCACAGATTCATCAACCGTTAACTGTATCTGCCATATGCCTTTTAATGGATCGCTATTGGGTACCATTTTGACTTTGATTGGTTGTGGCAAGAGCTCAAACGGCATCACATATTCACGCTCAAAGACATTATTTCGTGCAGTGACATTGAGTACATAATGACCGGTAGGTTGTTGTAAATTATGGCTTCCGGTAAAGATGCCATCGTCAGGTGTTTCGTCCAACAATTCACCATTGTCTTTATAAGCACCAACAATAATGGTACCCGTTGCGAAATTGTCGTCAGTTGGAAGATGCGCACTGGTAAAACGTGCAGTCCATTCGACCATATACTCCAAACCCGGCATTCTCATGGTTAAATTATCACCCAAGAGTCTTGCTGTAACTTTTAACCTTTCACCCTGATAAAGTGGTTGCGGTAATGGTTGCACAGCAATGTCTAATGCAGAGATTTTTTGTATTGTCGATCCTTCAACCACACTGCCTAATAACTGCCAAGGCCCTGGCATCGGTTTTTCGATATAAATCATATCGGCAGCAATACCATCTACCCATTTTACCGTTTGAGGATGACGATTTGAGTACCATTTGCTGCCATCAGGTAAAATCACCACGACAGGCGCAGAACCATAGCTTCGTTGGATAACTAACGTTAAATGATCAACCATATAATCGATTCGAAAACGATTTTTAAGTTCTGCTGCTTGCGATGCATTGACCATTGCAGCTTGGGCATTAGGTTGCCAAGCAAAGATAAGACTCAGCAACAATAAACATGAAATAGCAAGATAACCGGCGCGAGTGGCACTCATAAAGGTTGGTTTACCCTCTCCAGAGACATTTACCTGACTTCGCAATGAGATCAAGTCGTTGTTCGTGTAATAGTATTTCATCGGCTGATGCACCAACGACTTTAAGATTAAACGCCGCCGGATCGATATTTTTAATTCCGCCACCTTCTTGACCCGCTTTTTCATTAGACAAATTAAACTTAATTTGTCCACCTGTCATGATTAAGTAAACATCAGCAAGAATTTCCGCATCGAGTAATGCGCCGTGATAAGTACGGCGGCCATTATCGATACCGTAACGTCGACACAACGCATCTAAGTTATTTTTTTGTCCTGGATGCAGACGCTTTGCAATGGCTAAACTGTCGAGAATACTGCAAATCTCTTTGGTTTTAGGCCCAATTGGATTGAGTTTTGAAAACTCATGGTCCATAAAGCTCACGTCGAAGTTGGCGTTATGAGCGACAATTTCAGCGCCATCGATAAAATCGATAAAATCTTTGGCTATTTGATGAAAACGCGGTTCGTTGGCAACACGGTCATTGGTAATACCGTGAACTTGAATTGCCTCTTCATCAATCGCTTGACCAGGATTAATATATTGGTGATACGTTCGACCTGTTAAGCGACGATTAATCACTTCAACACAACCAATTTCAATAATGCGATGGCCCACATAAATCGGTCCACCCGCTTGGTTCATACCGGTAGTTTCGGTATCGAGGATCACTTGACGACTTGCACTAGAAATAATGTTCATATTTTTTACTCATTCAGCCCTCGCCTTTGTATAAATTGAGTATACTGGCGCGAATATTTCGCTATGGTAACAACTTGATGGCCGAACTCAAACAGCTGTATATCTTTACTGATGGCTCTTGCTTAGGAAATCCAGGACCTGGCGGTTATGGCGTGGTAATGAAATATAAACATCAGCAACATGAAATCGCCGATGGATTCTCATTAACAACCAATAATCGTATGGAACTTTTAGCCCCAATTATCGCGTTAGAAACCTTATACGAACCCTGTAATATTATTTTAACCAGCGATAGCCAGTATATGCGCCAAGGTATTATGACTTGGATCCATGGTTGGAAGAAAAAGGGCTGGATAACCTCAACTAAACAACCAGTTAAAAATGTCGATTTATGGAAGCGTCTAGATGCGGTAAGTCAATTACACAAGATCGACTGGCACTGGGTAAAAGGCCATGCCGGCCACATTGAAAATGAACGTTGTGATGTATTAGCACGCAAAGCGGCTGAAGCTAAGCCTCGACAAGCTGATACCGGTTATCACCCAGAATAGTGAGGTCATCGCTATTTAACTCTAGCTCGGGATAATCACTGGTTATCAAAAAGTCCTTTGCTACGCTAACGGGGTGCATTGACTTGCAATAAGCTAGATATTACCGCTTCAATCAGCCCTGGTAGCAAAAGTAATATTTTGCTATGAAATAGCTCAACTCTTCTGATTTTGGCTTACGGACCTCATCTCTTAAACCGAGTTGAGGTTACTTTTTATGATTTTGAATTGTTTAATGTCTGGGTCTCAATACTCGGAGTGTGAGTTAACCCGGTACGACCTGCCGATGGCGCCGTTGACCAGTTAGGCGCTTTGACCTTCGACTTATCTTTAATCGGTGTAAGTGGCGTCGTCATTTTTCGAGCCACGATTAAGTAAACACTGCCAGTACTAGGTAGCCAGTTGGCGATACTTTTTTGCCACAATGGTGCTTGTTGAGGTTTGCTCGGTTGATTAGGCGTATTGACTCCGCGGTGCCCTAATAACGAATGGTACATTAACCGTTCATCTGCTAGTACTTTATATCCCAGTAACCCAAGCCAATCTTTAACTCTTGATGGCATAAAAAACTGCCCGTTCCAAGGTAACTGAGTTTGATATTTAGGCAATATTTTGCCTATAAAAGCCGGACTGATGGGATTAAAACCAACAATAAAAATATAACCACTGCTAATGAGCACTCTGTCGAACTCTCGTAAAATTTGATAAGGGTCTGATTCAAATTCTAAAAGAAAACAACTTAACACCGCATCAATGGCACTTTGTTGTACAGGTAAATGATGCGGATCGGCTTGAATACTCGCATCTGCACCATCATAAACAGAAAAATGCCGTGCTATGCTGCAATGTAAACTGTTTAACTGGCTACTTAACGCCCCTGCTTTAAGTAAATGATAGCCAAATATTCGCGGCCACCATGGGGCTAATTTTGCTTCAATCTCAGCTTGCAATAATTCACCAAAAGGTAAATCTTGCCAAATAAGGGGTTTTAACATGGAGCCCGCCAACGATTACTTTGCAAAAATGTCATATTCTCTCAACCCATCAACTTTACCATAGCTCATTTAATGTTCAGCTAACCATCATTGATACTTTCAGGATAACTTCACTTGAAGTTATTTAACGATATCCGTTACCCTAACAGATAGTCAATCATCACTCGAGTCAGATTATGCTTAACGTTCATACCATTCCAGCTTTTAATGACAACTACCTCTGGTTAATTCATCAAACAAGTAGCCTTGATGCTTATGTAGTTGATCCTGGCTGCGGCCAAAGTGTTATCGATTACCTAGCTACAACAGAACTTAATTTAGTCGGCATACTCATTACTCATCATCACAGCGACCATACTGGCGGTATAAAACAACTGCAGCAGCACTTCAACAACCGTCTTATTGTTTATGGTCCGAGTAACGAACCTATCGATGGTTTAACCCATCCTTTAACCGTTTCATCGGATATAAATATTGAGATACCTCATTTAGGGCTTACCCAAGTGATGGCAGTTCCTGGGCATACTTTAGGTCATATTGCCTATTATATTGATGATAAATTATTTTGTGGCGATACCTTATTCAGTGGCGGATGTGGACGTTTATTCGAAGGCACACCGACACAAATGCTGCAATCGTTAACTATGCTGGCAAACTTACCCAACCAAACCCAAGTCTTTTGTGCTCATGAATACACACAATCCAATGTCGATTTCGCCTTACATGTCACACCAAATAATTCACAGTTGATTGATTATGCCCACAAAGTTGGCCAATTACGCTCACAAAACATACCAACGATACCTAGCACAATCGCGACAGAAAAAGCCATAAACCCGTTCCTACGTTGTCATCTAAATGAGACTCAAGTCGCAATATCAACAGAATACAAAATAACAAATATAGATGATATTCAGACATTTACATTGTTAAGGGAATGGAAAAATCAATTTTAGATTAACATGAAAACACTTTAATAAGACATGCCAAATAATTTAATCTACAATGCCAAACTGAACTAAAGCATGACCAAAAGAGTCTCATAGGCATTTGGTATGTTCGCCCTTTTTTTAACGCCCTGAGAACTTGAGGAAGTGTATCTTCAAATGAAAGCAAACTTGATTATTATAGCTGGCAGTATGCTGGCTATAACGGGGTGCCAGACACTCCATACTGCAGAGCCAAGTTCTGATAGTACAACCCACACTGTTACAGCTAACGCTAAAAACAAAAAATCAGCGACCGTAACCCTTGATCAAATTGAAGAACAAGTTGCTCAAGTTAACGATTTATGGCTCATGATCGGCAATCAAATGCGCTTTCCTGTTGTCGATAATGCTTTAGTGGCTCAATACCGCCAATGGTACATCGAGAATCCTACGCATTTAGAAATCGTGACTCAACGTGCTCAGCCATATCTGTATTACATTGTCGAACAGTTAAAAAAGCGTAATTTACCTTTAGAGCTAGCATTGTTACCTATTGTTGAAAGTGGCTTTGACCCACTCGCCTATTCACCAAGTGATGCCTCGGGGTTATGGCAATTAACCGCGCCAACGGCCATGTCGTTCGGTGTAAAGACAAATTGGTGGTATGACGGACGCCGTGATGTTGCCTCATCGACAAAAGCTGCTTTAGATTTAATGGAATACCTCTACGCCAAAATGGATCACAATTGGTTATATACCATTGCCGCTTATAACTCAGGTGAAGGCCGAATATTCAATGCAATAAAACATAACCAAGCCCGTGGAAAATCGACAGATTTCTGGTCACTATCGCTGCCTCGGGAAACGGCTCATTATGTGCCTCAGTTATTAGCATTGGCCGATGTCATTAAACATGCAGACAAGTACGGTATCAATTTAATCCCTATTGATAATTCACCTCAGATAGAGGTAGTCAATATTGAAAGCCAACTCGACATTAACTTAGCTGCTGATTTGGCTCAAATTGACATAAATGATTTAAAAGCGATTAATCCAGGTTTAAAGCGCTGGGCAACCGCCCCACAAGGTCCACATCAATTGATTGTACCTAGTGAAAAAGCGGCATCCTTTAAACGAGCATTAGCCACTATTGAACCAAACTCCCGTATTAACTGGGTTCGGTATAAAATTAAATCTGGTGACAGCATCAGTGAAATTGCCGACCAATTTGAAACCACTGCAACATTAATAAGAAGCAGTAACGGTATTAAAGGCAATAATATTGTTGCTGGTCGTTTTTTAATTATTCCTGTTGCGGCAAAAGATCCCGATCTCGTCACCATGACCGCAGACCAAGTACTCGCGCGTAGAACCGTGGTTAAATCAAGCTCGAACAAGCAAGCTTATACCATTAAATCTGGTGATTCATTATGGAAGATAGCGCAGTCACAGCAAGTGACCGTCGCACAACTAATGAAGTGGAATAATCTTAAAAAACAATCCACGTTAGCCATTGGCAAATCATTAGTTATTTTTCCTAATGAAGTCGCCTCTCTCACTGCAAGCAATGATAAAACGGTTAGCTATCGCGTACAATCAGGTGACTCTTTAGCGCGTATAGCACTTAAATATAAGGTTACCGTTGCAGAGTTAATCGAATGGAACAGTTTACAAAACAGTAAATTGATCCAACCAGGACAGATACTGAAATTGATTATGACCAATAGCTAGTTAGCTTTGCCAATAAGGCACAATTAATGAACAAAGGCTAGAATAGCTATTGGTATAAGTTAAACACTCAGTTAATTTCAGCCATAAAAAAACGGACAAGTGAACACTTGTCCGTTTTTTTATGGCATAACATTAGCATTAATAAATCCACTGGTTCACAGTGTTCAATAATTTGATTAGGCTAACCATACTGTTATTACTGTACATTACTATCCATTTTTAGCCTAGATAACCTCGACTCGGGATAATAAACGGTTATAAAACAGTCCTTTGTCTCGCTAACTGTGTTGCATTGACTTGCAATAGGTTAGCTATTGACGTACCAATGCGCCTTGTTAGCAAAACAAATGACAAGTTTGATATAAAATAGGCTAAATATTGTCATTTCGACTCACATATCCCACTTCTTACACCGAGTTGAGGTTAGTTAACTGCAAACCGTATAGCAGTAACAAAGCCGCTTTGAATAAGGCTGTAGTATTATTCATATCGAAGCACCTACAGCCCTTGTCATTAATGGATGATTTAAATTCCAAGCTTCTTAAACAATCCTTCTTTTAGCTTTTCTTTAGCTTTATCAGCCTCATCTTTAAATTGGCCTTCCAATAACGCTTTGGTATCAATGCCAAACTTAGGCTCTTGGAATGTACCTTTGATAGTTAACGGAATGTCGATACCTTTCAGTGACTCATCAGCAGCTTCGCCTTGTCCTGATAATGACCCAACGACACTGGTTGTTAAGGTGTAATCCAACGCTTCGGTGGCAATGTTTGCTGTGCCTTTACCATTTAAGCGAATTAACGGTGAAGCCATCGCTAAATCAGGGTTAGTCACAACAGCATCTTTCATCGTGAAACTACCGGTCAAACTGGTAAAATCGGTTTTCAGCTCTTCTTTCTTATCTGCCGATAAATCACCTTTCAATTTTTGCTGCGCGCTACGGATCATCTGTGGAATGTTAACCCCATACAACGAGCCATCTGCTACTTCAAACTGACCCTCTGCATTAAGATTGTTTTTTAGATTATCAGCAATCAAACTGGCACCGCTGCCTTTAACTTCAAAACTCGCTGTTCCAGAAAGTAAATCCACTTCAGCAGCATCGATTAATAACGGACGAATTTGCACACCAGTTAATTTTTTATCAAACACATAAGTTGGTACCGCTTTACGACCATCAAGCTTAGCGCTAAGTACTAGCTTACCTTCATATAAATCGGCAGTCAGCGACGATAACGTTAATACACCTTTATTTATGGCCATTTTCATTTGCCAATTTTGCGTTAACATATTACTGACTTTAATTGATTTAGCGGTTAAGTTTAGAGTTAAATCTATACTCTTTAATGCCGATAAATCAGGTTCTTGAGTTGACGCAGTTTCAGATGTTGCCTCAGTTTCTTTCGCATCGCCTTCTTGCTTTGGCAGTAATGCATCGACATCAATATCGCCAACATCAAGATTCATCGCAATTTTAGGAATGCTATTACCATAATTAATCTTAATATCGCCAGTGGCAGCTAAGTCCATAGCTGACATTTTAGTCAATTGCAGCTCAATGGTTTTTGCATCTAATGCCATCGTCATTTGTGTACTCAGCTCTGCGGTAATCGCTTTGCCTGGCAAGCTATCGCCTTGGGCTTTATGCACCATGTCAAAATCATTAATCGTGACATTCTGCAATGCTTGGTCGACTTTAACGTTGCCTTGCCCAGATGACGCTAACTGCATATCAGGCAGTGTCGCTGAAAACTCGTAAGCAAAATCAGCGAATTGTCCTAGGCTGAACTGTCCTAAAGTAAAACTTTTTAGACTGAAGGTTTGAGTGGTATTGCTGGCCATATCAATAATATTGATATTCGTATTGGTAAGTTCAATGCCGCCAATATCTAAGGTCTGTAAAGACATCGCTTCTGAATTGCTTGAGGTTGATTGCGGTTTTTCTGCCGATGTTTCAGCAGTCAAACCATCAAAACTGGTCTTGCCGTCTTTTTGAGTGACTAAGTTGAGTGTTAAGCCATCAAGCTTTAATAAATCAACTTCAATTTGTTGGCTAAATAATGGCATCAACGCCACATTAGCCACGGCCTCATTAACATCAAGCATCGAAGCTGGGGTAAACCCATTTGGGTTCGATAACGAAATGCCCCCAAGCTTGATGCCTAAAGATGGAAACACGCTCCAACTTAAATCTTGGCTGATTTGTAAATCACGGCCAGTTTGTTTTTTTACCGCATCGACAATTTGCGGTTTAAAATTATTTAAATCGAAAAACATTGTGAGGTAGACAGTTACACCTATCACTAACGTTAGCACTATTGCTAACAACCACTTTATTAGTTTCATTTTTGCTTCCTTGTCTGTCGCTATTTTAAGTTAAAATAGCTAAATCCAGTGCCTGCCTACTGACAGCAACACCATTTAAATCTGCGTAGATCATCATTCCAGGAGAAATACTGATGCCAGCAATCTCAATTGTGACATTGACCTCTCCTACGCCTTTTTTGTCAGTTTTAATGGGATTAGCGCCTAAAGCTTGCACACCAATTAACATGGTGTTAATGGTTCCAGCGTCACGAATACAACCATTAATGATAATACCTTCCCAACCATTGTCACATGCACTTAAGGCTATCATGTCGCCAAGCAATGCACGTCTTGTTGAGCCACCTCCGTCAACAACCAATACTTTACCGTGACCCTTTTTAGCTAATTCAGATTTTACTTTTGAATTGTCTTCAAAACATTTAACGGTCACGACTTCACCATAGAATATCGATTTTGCGCCGAATGCTTTCCATGGATTTGACAACAACGTCAATTGTTCAGGGTAGTGATCAAATAAGTCTGGCAATAGATCTAACATGACTCCTCCTTGTAGATCAAAATCTTAGGTTACCGAGAATGAGTATATTCAACAAGTATTGTTAACGATATATTATTACACTCAAAAAGTACCGTTAACTTAGTATATCAACATACCCACAAATCAAGTTAAAGAGTGACTTATTCAATAAAAATGAATATAATTTATAAAAATAACGTAAAAAATCATACTTATGAGTGAAGATTTAAATTTACAGAAAATGATGGATGCGTTTGATGAGTTAGACTTCGAACAACGCACTACCACAAACCTTGAAAATGCCCGTAATAAGCAGCAAATGACAGCGTATATCGACTCGTTGGATTTCAGTTTGCGCCGTTTATTAATCTTGCAAGACACGGTCAATACTATTGTTGAGCAGAAACAAGTAAACCTGCTTAAACAAGAGCATATTCAAACTTATAAAACTAAGATAATTAACCTCTCACGCCAGTACAATATCTCATATCAAGATGTCATCAACATTATGGTGCAAATATCACACTAGTACTGCTGAAATAATTCAATCTATTTCTGAGAGAATAATTAACCTCAACTTGAGTGAACAGGTGAAATAAATCGCTAAAATGGATTTATTTCAAGTCTGCTATCGCAAACTTGCGATGTATTTAACTCATAATGATTTTTTCATCAGTCAGTTACTATATCAATAACATGGCTGTTTCAAGTGAAAACACCATCGATAGTAAGTTATAGAGTCTGTGAGATAAAGAGCTGTTTGGGCATCATTCATTATCTCGAACGGAAGCTAGTCAGGCTTATAGAACCAACCTGACTAACGGCGGGTTATTTTACTTTAAATTGGTCTACAAGTTGATGTAACTGAATAGCACCTTGTTCTATATCCATACTGCCTTTGTTAATGAGCTCATTCTGAGTTCGATTTTCTAACGACATGTCATTGATGCGAGTAATATTCATATTCAGTTCGCCAATAACAGTGCTTTGCTCTTCTGTGGCTGCTGCTATTTGAACATTCATTTGCGATATTTTCTCAATTGAAGACTTAATATTTTCAAGCGCAACTACAACTTGTTGAGTTTCATTGACCGTTTCAGATGATTTGACTTTAGCCCTAGCAACAGAAGCATTAACACTGTCAATGGCACTTCTGATTGCGTCGATGATAAGATTAATTTCACTTGTTGAAGCTTGAGTTCGGCTAGCAAGCGTTCGAACTTCATCAGCAACAACAGCAAAACCTCGACCAGCTTCTCCCGCTCTAGCGGCTTCGATGGCAGCATTCAACGCTAACAAATTAGTTTGATCTGCTATTCCCACAATCACATCCAGAATTTGACCAATCTTACTTGAACTTACTTGTAAGCCTTTAGCAACCTCTTCTGTCGCGGTTAATTCACTGGATAATTCAGATATTTTTTTCATCGCATTATCAACAACGTTAGCAGATTTGTCTGCCTCTTTATCAGCATGGTGGGTACTGTCTGCTGCCAGTTGCGCATTAGAAGCCACTTCTGATGCGGTCATCGACATTTCATTTATCGCGGTTGCCACATTCTCAGTTTCGGCTTGTACGTTAGATGAGATTTGATTGGCCTGCTGTGCAATCGTCGACATATTTTGTGCTAAGCGACTCGACTCATCAACCGAGTGGCTGACAGATATAATGACTTTCTGGATTTTATCAATAAAAGCATTGAAATGATGTGCGATTTGTTTGAGTTCATCATTACCCTCTTCAGACAAACGTAAGGTCAAGTCCCCCTCGCCCTTGGCAATATTTTTAAACGCGCTAATGGTTTCAATCATCGGCCCTGAAATACTGCGAATGATAAAAAACAGCAATAAGATGACAGGCAGCCAAACCAGAGCCAATAACAATAAGTATTGCGTAATAAATTGATTTTTATCATTTTGAATATCATCGACATAGATACCCGTCCCGATAATCCATCCCCAGGGCTTAAAACGCTTGACCACTGACATTTTTGGACTAGGTTGTTCCTGTTGTGGTTTGTTCCACATGTAATCTACTCGTGCTGAATCCTGCTGTTCGGTACGTTGGATCATTTGTTCAAACAGCTTAACGCCATTTGGATCTTGCATTGCTAATACCTTGGTATTGACTAATTGCTTAGCAAAAGCATGTTGGATCATCGTCCCTTGAGTATCAATACTGAAATAATACTCATTGCCTGAATAGCGTAATTTATCAATTGCTGCCAAAGCCATGACTTTGGCCTCATCTTCGCTCAGGATTCCAGACTGAGCATCTTGATAATATTTATCCGCGATGGTGGTAGCGATGTCTACCAAAGCATTCAGTTTGGCTTCTTTTTCATTAATTAACACGTTTTCAACTCGTGTTAATGAAAACCAGAAAACGATAACAGTAGCAATGATTGCTAATGCCAACATTCCTAATAAACGGTTTGCAATTGTCGTTTTACGAAAAAACATATTAATTGGGTTCATACAGGCACCATGACATTATGATTATTATTAAAATGGTTATGAGATGAAAACTGACACGAACTCAGCAATGTTAGTTATAGTATAAAATAGACTCAGTAACAGGACTGTTTTATCACTGCTGTGTTTTGTTGATGAGTTGTTCACGATAGTGCTTCGCAACCGACAAATATAGTAGACTTTATTATAATGGCTAAAAAGGGACCCTTAATTACTCCATGCTGCATCTATCGTAATAATGCAGCTTGATCTGGTTCGATATGCCAATCGATATTTCTGCTCAATAGCGTTTCTATTCCGCAATAAAGATGATTACTTCGCAACAATAACCATCTCAATTTGTGCTCTTAACCACACAAAAGCGGGATCGGTCTCAGTATTCATGTGCCAATATAAATGGGTATCAATGTCCGGTAGTTCAAATGGCATTGTGCACACATGTAAATCTGGATGTGTAAATTGCTCCGCTAAAGAGCGCGGTAAGGTCAACATAAAAGGCGACCCTATGACAATTTTCGCGGCTGTTTGGTAACTCTGGCATCGGTATTTAATGTGCCGATTAATACCTTGTTGTTGTAACAAAATATCTTCCATTACTCGGCCAGTGGGCCTGCTCGATACTGCTACATGCTCAGCATTGGCATAGTCGGTTGGAGTCAGCTTCGTACTAGGCTCTAAATACATTGCATGTTGTCGACGGTCTATCAACACACAAAATGGATCTGACAATAGGGTTTTGTGAGCTAAAGGGGCATTCACCGCTCGCGCAACATCAATGGCTAAATCCACCTCCCCATTGGCTAATTGACGCGCTATATTTTCCCGAGACAATGACATACTGGCTATTTTCGCATGCGGAATTAACTGCGAAACTTGCTTAATCAGCGTCGGCATTATTTGGCTTTCTAGGGCCTCATGAATGGCTATTTTAAAAGTTTGCTCCGTAGTAAGCGGGTCAAACTCCCCACATTGCTGCAGTATTTGCCTTATTCGATTTAGCGCACTTATAAGTTGCGGAGCCATACGTTGACAAGCAGCTGTCGGTTGCATTTGCAGGCCTTGGCGTACAAATAGCGGGTCGTTTAACACTAAACGTAATCGTTTTATCGCATGGCTTACTGCTGATGGCGTTATAAACAACGATTTTGACGCTAAAGTCATGTTTTGTTCAGAATAAAGCGCTTCAAATATTTTCAACAAATTAAGGTCAAGCTGCTGAATTGCTTTAGTATCTGCCATCTTGACCTCTATTGTTAAATGAATTTGCCACACACATCTATGAATGGCATTCATTACAACCTAGCATGTTATTTCATTTCATTCACTCAAAATACTGCGATATGCTGAACTCTTAACAATAGCTTGGTCACATACTGACAATAACTGAGGCTTACGTCACACAGGATGCTTAAATGAATATCTACGCTACAGAAAAATCACAACAATATTTAGCGAAAGTAACGTTGTTTATTAATCAATATATCCTCCCAATTGAAGCTGAATTACTCGCAGAAAATAGACGAATCAATCACAGTTGCGATTGGACACGTTGGCAACTGTTACCGCAAATAGAAGCACTTAAAGCTCAAGCAAAAGCACTAGGATTATGGAATTTATTTCTACCTGATGCCACATTAGGTAAAGGGCTGACTTGTGTTGAATACGCCCCCTTAGCTGAAGCAATGGGGCGATCGCTTCTGGCCCCAGAAATCTTCAATTGTAATGCACCAGATACCGGTAACATGGAAGTGCTTTATCACTTTGGTGATAAGCAACAACAGCAACAATGGTTAACACCTCTACTAGCTGGCGAAATCCGATCAGTATTTGCGATGACAGAACCTGACGTGGCTTCGTCGGATGCCACCAATATGCAAGCCACTATTATTGAAGACGGTGATGATGTTGTCATCAATGGCCGCAAATGGTGGTCAACGGGTTTGGGCCATCCAAATAGTAAGATCATGATCTTTATGGGACTGTCTCATAGCGACGCACCAAAACACCAACGTCATAGCATGGTATTGGTGCCGATGGACACGCCTGGGGTCAGCATCACACGTATGCTAACCGCCTATGGTGATTATGATGCACCTTATGGCCATGGTGAGATGGAGCTCGTTAATGTTCGTGTGCCCAAAAGTAATGTCATTATGGGTTTAGGTAAAGGCTTTGAAATAGCTCAAGGTCGATTAGGCCCCGGTCGTATTCATCACTGTATGCGCGCGATTGGCGCAGCAGAACGAGCCTTATCATTAGCGATTGAGCGCGGTAAATCTCGAATCGCCTTTGGTCAGCCTATTATCAAATTAGGCGGTAATCTTGAACGTATAGCCCAAGCGCGCATGGCAATAGAGCAAGCTCGATTATTGACACTTAATGCCGCGTGGAAAATTGATAACTTAGGCGTCAAGCACGCCATGACCGATATTTCTGCAATTAAAGTGGTTGTCCCGAATATGCTGACCCAAGTCGTCGATATGGCGATTCAAATATATGGTGGTGCAGGCATGAACCATGACACACCATTAGCAGGTTTTGCAGCAATGGCCCGCAGTTTACGTTTAGCCGATGGACCGGATGAAGTGCATATGGCCATGGTGTCGCGTCTTGAGTTAGCAAAGTACCAATAATGGTGATAACAATGAAACCAATAGAACAACAACATGTGGTGATCACCGGCGCGGCATCGGGCTTAGGTAAAGCTCTTGCGCTTAAATGGGCGAGTCAGCATGCCGAAGTGTGCGTTGCAGATATTAATCAACCAGCTGGCGAACAGGTGTGCCAAGAAATCGAAGCGTTAGGAGGCAAGGCTTTTTTCGTGCCTTGCGATATCACCAACACAGACAGCATTACAGCCCTCGTAAAAGTACTGAATGAGCGTTGGCAACATATCGATGTATTAATCAATAATGCCGGCGTGGCTTCTGCAGATAAAATAGAAGCTGAACCTATGTTGCAATGGCGTTGGATTATGGAAATCAACTTATTTGGTATCGTTAACATGTGTCAGCAATTTGTACCGCTTTTTAAACAACAAGGTGTTGGCAGTATTGTGAATGTGGCATCACAAGCGGGTTTAACCCCAATCCCATTTATGTCCAGTTATAATGCATCAAAAGCGGCTGTGGTATCGTTGTCAGAAACGTTGCGCTTAGAACTTGCCGATGACAATATTAATGTTAGCGTGTTATGCCCTGGCTTTTTTAAAACAAATCTTGGTACTAGCTTACGCACCCAATTACCAACCATGGAAAAACTCATGGGTAAGCTATTTGATAAGTCACCTATCAATGCAACACAAGTGGCAGATATCGCCTATCAAGGCGAAAAGAACAAACAATTTCTATTACTGACACATCAACAAGGCAAACGGCTTTATCAGTTAAAACGTTTATTGCCTTTACATTGGTATTTTAAACTAGTGTTAAAACAAACACAGCGTCTTAGGCAATTGTTAAGGGAGGAACAAGCTTAATGAACCAACAATATCTTGATAAAGCTAAAACGGTTCGTACCGGCGAGGATTTTGACGCAGCGGTTATCGACCCGTGGTTAAAACAGCACATTAATGGGCTTGAAGGTGAGTTAACTATAACCCAGTACACTGGCGGTGCATCCAATTGGACTTACTGTTTAAGCTACGCTAATCGCGATCTTATTTTACGCCGTGCACCTAAAGGCACCAAAGCCAAAGGTGCTCACGACATGGGGCGCGAGTATCGATTACAGCAAGCACTTAAACCCGTGTACCCTTATGTGCCTGCAATGCTGGTACATTGCGATGATGACAATGTCTTAGGGACTGAGTTTTATGTCATGGAAAAGCTCAATGGCATTATCCCAAGACAAAATCTTCCTAAAGGCTTAAAAGTCGATAAACAACAAGCCAGAACCCTTTGCACCAATGTGATTGATTGTTTAATCGAGTTACACAAAGTGGATATTGATGCCGCTAACCTTAACCACATCGGCAAAGGCGAAGGTTATACTCAGCGTCAGATTGATGGCTGGAGCCAGCGCTACACTCAAGCTAAAACTTGGAATGTGCCCTCTGGTAAAAGTGTGATGACTTGGCTACAACAACATAAACCAGCACAAGAAACCATTTGCCTAACCCACAATGACTTTCGGTTTGATAACGTGGTGTTAGATCCAGATGACATCAGTAAGGTCAATGGAATACTTGACTGGGAACTGGCAACACTCGGTAATCCATTGATGGATTTGGGCAATACCCTCGCCTATTGGGTTGAAGCCGACGATGACTTTTTAGCTCAAATGACTCGCCGCCAACCCACACACCTTGATGGTATGCTCACTCGCGAGCAAGTGGTGAAATATTACTGTGACAAAATGGACATCACTATTGAAGATTTTCGCTTTTATGAAGTATTTGGTTTATTCCGTTTAGCAGGCATAGTGCAGCAAATTTATTATCGCTATCACCATAAACAAACACGCAACCCTGCATTCAAACAATTTTGGATTTTTTCACATTATTTATTGTGGCGCTGTAAACGTGCAATGAAGCAAAAAGGATAACCGTGGCGAATATTTATTTAATCCGCCATGGGCAAGCAAGCTTTGGCGCTAATAACTATGACAACTTATCAAGTTTAGGCCATAGCCAAGCAAGGCATTTGGGTGAGTATTTTAACCAACGCTTAATTCAACCTAAGCATGTTATTTGCGGCAACATGACTCGTCATCAACAAACTCGTGATGCTTGTTTATCGACGTTGTCACCACTTTTATTGAATGAGTCATTACAGATAAGTACTCTTTGGAATGAGTTTGATCATGAAAATGTGATTGCGGTTTATCGACCAGACTTAGCCAATCCAGAAGCGATGAAGCATTACCTCCAACAACAAGCTTCACCCACCAGGGCCTTTATCGAATTATTTAGTCAAGCCATTGAGCAATGGCAACAACAATCAAATTACGCTAACGCTAACGATAACTATAACTATAACGAATCTTGGCAGCACTTTACTCAACGTGTAAACCAAGGATTACAACAACTGATCGAGCAGACAAATGACAATGACACTGTGTTTGTATTCACCTCTGGTGGCGTAATTAGTGCCGCGATAATGCAAATATTATCAGTACCAGAAGGTCAATTTTTTAATATCAATAAACAGCTAGTTAATTGCGGTGTGAGCCAATTACAGTTAAAACGACAACGACTGAGTTTAATTACCTTAAATGAGCATAGCTTTTTTGATGGGGAGCAACGCCATTTATGCAGCTTGATTTAAGTTATATTCACTTTGTGAGTATCGTTAAGTGATGATGCTCAACACATTTAGCAAAACAATTAAAACAAAAATAAAGAGCACATTATGAAACGGACAAACATATTAATCACTGGGGCGAGTTCAGGTTTAGGCCGCGGTATGGCAATTGAATTTGCTAAGCAAAACCATAATCTAGCCTTGTGTGCTAGACGAATAGACCGCCTCGAAGAATTAAAGCAAGAATTATTGGTGATTAATCCCAATATACAGGTGTTAATTAAATCACTTGATGTGAACGACCACCCACAAGTATTTGAAGTATTTAGTCAATTTAAACAAGAGTTAGGCCAACTAGACCGCGTCATTGTTAATGCTGGAATGGGCAAAGGTGCTGCAATTGGTAGCGGTTTTTTTGAAGCTAACTTACAAACTGCGCAAACTAACTTTATTGCTGCCATTGCCCAGTGTGAAGCTGCGATGGCCATTTTTCGTGAGCAAAACAATGGCCATCTTGTCACTATTTCATCGATTAGTGCAGTGCGTGGATTTAGACGTGCCATGACCGTTTATGCGGCTACAAAAGCAGCCTTAACGTCGTTATCTGAAGGTATCCGTATCGATGTGATGAACACACCAATAAAAGTGACGTGTATACACCCTGGCTTTATTCGCAGTGAGATTAATGAAAAAGTTAAAACGGTTCCGTTTATTGTCGACACCGAGACAGGTTGTAAAGCTATGGTGAAAGCGATTCAAAAAGAGAAAGCTAATGCTTATGTACCGAGTTATCCATGGGCTATTTTGCATTGGGTATTACGTATTGCGCCGCTTAGTGTGCTGCGTAAAATGAGTTAAATTTTTTTAAGAAAATGAGCTAAAAAAAATGCTAAACTCTATGTTTGGCATTATTTTATTACACACATTAACTTCAATATTAAGCTGCCACGACTTGTCTGGCTTTACGCAATGGGTGCAAACGATTATGCATCACTTTAATGGTGTCGAATTGTACTAGCGATTTGCTGTCTGATAACTGACAGTATTGCGATAGAATCATCACTGTTGCGGCTTGTAAGCCATTATCAACCACTAATGCTAATACTTTTGAATAGCCACAATTAAGTTGAAATAACTTACCAACTTCGCAATAAACACACTCATCACTCACATCGAAAAACCAAGACTTGGGCATTTGCGATTGTAATAAAAAATGGGCAGCGGTGGCATTTAAAGCGGTTTGTACAATACCTGCATCAGAGATGTGTAGCACTTTAGGAAGTGTTTCGAGCATTTTAATGTAGAATTTTGCGTGTTCAAGATTAAATTCAGTTGCGGTTAACGCATCTGGAATTAATAGTTTTGTCTTGTATGGGGTTAAGAACTCCATCTCGGAACCCAATGAAATACTTAGCTGCTTGCAAGTTTCATTGTATTCCCAATGCCAGTCCTTGTTTGGCATTAATAACATGGCAATCTGCACCTAAATGTTGAACACTTGTGCATAATAGTTTATTTTTCACCCAATATCAAAATTTAATTATAAATTATAACATAAATTTCATAGTGTTAGCGCGATCGAATGATCTAAAATTCGATCGCGGCATGATTTTTGATCAATAACGTTATATTTTAGTCACTATTTTTTACAATAAGCTCTAGCGATCTGATCAACCAATTTAGGACCTTGATAGATAAAACCAGAGTATATCTGCACCATAGTTGAGCCAGCGTCAAATTTAGCTAAAGCATCTGCTGCACTATTGATCCCACCAACACCAATGATCGGGATCTTACCTTGTAAACAGATCGCTAATTGTTTGATCACTTGTGTTGATAAATCCGTCAACGGTTTGCCACTTAAGCCACCCATTTCTTCAGCATTTTTTAATCCAACCACATTATCGCGGCTTAAGGTGGTGTTGGTCGCGATAACACCATCAAACTGATTACTCATCAATGAATCAGCTATAGCACTAATTTCTTCTGAGCTTAAATCAGGCGCAATTTTTAGCGCCACTGGCACATATTTACCGTGTTTAGCGGCTAATTCAGTTTGTTTGGCTTTAATTGAGCTAAGTAAGTCATCTAATAACTCACCGTATTGCATTGAACGTAAACCAGGAGTGTTAGGAGAGGAAATATTAACTGCAATATAGCTCGCATATTGATAAACCTTTTCCATACAAATTAGGTAGTCATCTTTACCCTGCTCTACTGGAGTGTCTTTATTTTTACCTATGTTCACGCCAACCATAATGTCAGACTTTTTGGCCATTAAATTACGTACCAGATTATCGACACCTTTATTATTAAAACCCATGCGATTAATAATGCCTTTGGCAGGTTTTAATCGAAATAAACGCGGTTGATCGTTACCGGCTTGTGGCCGTGGTGTTACTGTCCCGACTTCAATATGGCCAAAACCCATTGCATGAAAAGCATCAATTGACTCGCCGTCTTTATCTAATCCTGCAGCTAAGCCGACAGGATTTGGGAACGTCAGTCCCATACAGGTTACAGGAGCAGATTTAACCTGTTGACGATAGAAACAATTTAACAGATTGTTTCCGGTCATTTTCAAACTGCCAATCGCGATATTGTGGGCTAACTCAGGGTCCATCTGAAACATTACTTTTTGCGCGAGTTTGTAAAACATGTTTTCTCCTAGACCTAAAAAAAACCCCGGCAATCGCCAGGGCTTATTCACATTATAAAAACTACTTCTGACCTTCGCAATGCAAAATCAGCAAGTTCAGTTCTCTTAAGGCGACTGAGAACTTAGCAAATTCATGGGTTTGAGAAACCTTGAAGTCGGCTAGCATGTGATACCATCTTTCAAGCAATGGTTTGTTTAATGTAATCCATTGATTAATAACACTATCTGCATCACAAGTATCTGTACAAGTACGTAATACTGCAGAACTTAATGCTCGTTGTTGCCAATCAAGTTCTTCTCTGAATGCCGCACGAGCAAGTGCTTGCCAATGGTTTGCTACAGGTTGAGCATTGATTTGTTCTAAGAACCAATGTAATTCAACTTTTGCACCGAGTTTGAAGTAAGTTTCTGATACCAGATCAACTGACTTATTCTCGATTTGAGCAATTTGTGCAATGTCTAACGCAGAGAATAATGTACTCATTTTAGCGACAATTAGTGCAACTGCTTTAGGGACATTTTCTTTTACTAGAGTAGTAATTTCAGCAGAAATCACTTTAACTTCAGCTTCAATCATATACTGGTCAACGTTAGCTTTAAGCTGTTCAAATACAGGCTTAAAGAATGCCACTGTTTGATCAATATCATGAGCACGATTGCGATGACGAATAAACCAACGACATGCTCGACGCATATTACGACGTAACAGATGTAGCATTTCACCCTGCACATGTGCCGGAATAACACCATTTAACTCAGTAATAGAAGCGGTTAACTCATCAAGACCAAAGATCTCTCGGGCCATAGTATAACTAATAGCCGCTTCAGCAACTGTTGCACCGGTCTCATCTTGCATACGTTGTACAAAATTAAAGCCCATATCATTAACTAATTCATTAGCTAATGATGTAGCAATAATTTCACCACGTAGAGGATGTGCGGTCATTTTATCAGCGTATTTTGCTTGTAACTTTTTAGGGAAATAAGCCACTAATAACTTGCTTAAAAATGCATCTTCAGTGATTTCAGGTGTCACGAGCTGTTCTTTAAGTACCATTTTAGCGTAAGCAACTAATACCGATAACTCAGGACGAGTTAAAGCACGGCCATTGGCTAAACGTTCGGCAAGATCGTCATCAGTTGGTAAGAACTCAAGTGCGCGGTCAAGTTTACCGTCTTTTTCAAGATACTGAATAAAACGAATTTGCTCTTTAAGCTGTGACACACCATGTACTTGGGTAACCGAAATCGTACGGGTTTGATCTTTACAATCTTTAATCACAATTTCACTGACTTCGTCAGTCATGTCTTCAAGTAAACGGTTACGCTGTTTAACGGTTAACTCACCTTCTGCCACTAACGTGTTTAAGAAGATTTTGATGTTAACTTCGTTATCTGAACAATCTACACCGCCAACGTTATCGACGAAGTCGGTATTCATACGGCCTCCATTAGCGCAGTATTCAATACGGCCTAATTGAGTGCAACCTAAGTTACCGCCTTCACCGATGATTTTTGCACGTACTTCTTTACCATTAACACGTAAGGTGTCGTTGGCACGGTCGCCTACTTCAGCATGCGATTCTTTGCTCGACTTAACGTAGGTACCAATACCACCATTCCAAATCAAGTCTACTGGCATTTTCAGTAGTTCTTTCATCAGTTCAGTTGGGTTCATGGTGTCTTTGTCAGTGTCCAACATTTTCTTGATTTCTGGTGTCAATTTAATTGACTTAGCAGAGCGTAAGAATATCCCGCCGCCTTTAGAAATCAGTTTAGCGTTATAGTCTTCCCAGCTTGAGCGTGGCAGTACAAATAAACGCTGACGCTCAGCATAGCTTTCTGCAATTTTGGGCGTAGGGTCAATAAAGATGTGCATATGGTTAAATGCAGCGACCAATTGAGTTTGCTCAGATAACAGCATACCGTTACCAAATACGTCACCAGCCATGTCGCCAATCGCAACACAACTAAATGGAGTCGTTTGGCAATCTACACCAATTTCACGGAAATGGCGTTTAACCGACTCCCATGCACCGCGTGCAGTAATACCCATTTTCTTGTGGTCATAACCGTTACTACCACCAGAAGCAAACGCATCGCCTAACCAGAAGTTATATTCAATCGCAATCGCATTAGCAATATCTGAGAATGTTGCCGTGCCTTTGTCAGCAGCAACAACCAAATATGGATCGTCTTCATCGTGACGTACAACATCTGCGGGTGGAACCACTTCACCATTAACAATGTTGTCTGAAATATCTAATAACGCACGGATAAAGATACGGTAACATTCTTGCCCTTCAGTGAATAATGCTTCGCGGCCACCTTCTGTCGGCAGTTGCTTACACACAAAACCACCTTTTGCGCCTACAGGCACAATCACGGTGTTTTTAACTTGTTGTGCTTTTACTAAACCGAGTACTTCGGTACGGAAGTCTTCACGACGATCAGACCAACGTAAACCACCACGGGCCACTTTACCACCGCGTAAATGCACACCTTCAACACGAGGCGAATACACGAAAATCTCAAACTTAGGCATCGGCTTAGGCATTTCTGGGATTAAGCTCGGTGCAAATTTAAACGAGATATAGTCTTTCGCTTTGCCGCTGACTGCAGTTTGATAGAAGTTAGTTCGTAATGTGGCGTTTATTAAATCTAAGTAACGACGAATAATCCGGTCATCATCTAAGCTTGAAACGTCATCAAGTTGTATGTTCACCTGTTCAAGGAACTTACTTAAGGTGCGCGTTTTTAGTTTAGGGTTAAACTTACGGATGAACATTTTCACCAATAAGTCCGCTAATTTAGGATAACGGCTAAACGTTTCTTCGATGTACGACTGACTGAATGTTGCATCAATTTGACGCATGTACTTGGCATAAGCACGCAAAATAGACACTTCACGACCACTGAGGCCTGTTGACAGTACCATGCGGTTAAAGCCGTCATCTTCTAACTTCTTCTGCCACACTTGCAATAAAGCCGTTTGGAAACGGTCTTGACTGTCGGCTAGATTCTCTGTGGCAGCGCCTTGCACTGTCATTAAGAAATCTAAAATCCAGAATGTCGCGCCATCATTGGTTTTCACTTCGTACGGACGTTCATTGATCACGCGTAAGCCAAAGTTTTCTAGCATTGGCAAAACATCAGACAAATGAATTGGCTCGTCTTTATGAAACAGTTTTAAGCGAACTTTATTGTCATTTAACGCCGACTCTTGTGGCTGATAGAACAACATGCCTAACTTGTGATCATCATCCAAAGCTTCTAAATGCTGCATATCAACCACAGCAGAACTTGGTAATACATCATCTTTATAGCTAGGTGGGAACGCATTTAAATAACGCTTTGTCAGTCCTGTTCCAGCTTGTTCACCAACGGCATTGTTTAATGCAGTGTGCAGTTTGTCATCCCACGAGCGAGCGGCTTCAATAAGATTTTTTTCAATGGCGGCCACATCAACATCCATATTGTTATTATCAACTTTGATAATATAGTGAGTGCGAGCCAGAGTAGACTCAGAAAAATACGTGGTGAACTCAACATCTTCATTACTTTGGAAATGTTGTGCCAAAATGCGTTGAGTGTCTTGGCGTAACTTAGTGTTGTAGCGGTCTTTAGACACATACACTAAACACGACAAGAAACGACCATAACCGTCTTTACGCACAAACAGCTTTAACTTATCGCGATCTTGCATTTCCAAAACACCATGAGCTATGTTTGATAGCTCAGGATCTTTAGCTTGAATTAGCTCATCACGAGGTAAGTTTTCAAGAATGTTCATCAACGCTTTATAATCATGCGAGCGCGGAGTTAGCCCAGAATTATCAAGAATGCGCTGAACCTTTTCGCCCAATAATGGAATTTCGCGTGGGCTACGGTTATAAAGATTTGAAGCATATAAACCAATGAAGCGATCTTCACCGATTACGTTGCCTTTTTTATCGAAACGTTTAACACCAATATAATCTACATAAGCCGGACGATGTACACGACTTTTAGCAGAGCTCTTGGTGAGAACAAGTAAGCTTTCATCTAATGCCTCTTTACGGGCTGAATCAGATAAACTTGAAAGTAATAAACCACGCTCACTGTGTGAGGTTTTTGAACGGTTCATTAGCCCTAAGCTAGATTCAATATTAGGAACAAGCTCAACATCACCTTCAACACGTTTTAAATCGTAATAACGATAGCCAAGCAAAGTGAAATGATGGTTGTTCAAGTAGTTTAAAAAATCAACTGACTCTTTCAATTCCGTTTTATCACCAGGGAATGGACGTGAAGGTAATTGCTTAATAGTCTCGGTTAATGTATCTGACATTAATTGCCAATCATTGACCGACGCTGAAACATCAGCAAGTACAGATTGAATTTCTTTTTCAATCGCTTTAATGTCAGCATCACTATTTTGTTTATCAATTTCGACCAAGAATACAGCAACATTATTGCTGTTATCTGTTGTGTCATTAACAAATGACACATCTGACACATTGTTGTTATTACCACGTACAACGGCTAATGGCGTATGTAACATCACATGGGCAGTGATGCCCATTCGATTTAACGCCATTGAGAGCGAGTCAACCAAGAAAGGCATATCAAGTTGGATAACCTCAATAATGCTGTGAGTTGACTGCCAGCCATGTTTTGCTTGGCTAGGATTAAATACACGGATGTGGGTTTGATCCTGGGCCGTTTTATTCAGCGCATTCCAAAGGCTCACTACAGCACCATATAAATCACTGTCATTACGAGCATTGAGATCGTCTTTTGACATATGGGCGTAGAGGCAATTGGCAAATTGCTCAACTTGTTTGGCTTGAGAATGAGGGATTTTTGTGTGAATTAAATTGACTACATTTTCCAGTAGTACTGAAGGCATTGCATCTTTCAAGGCCATGTTGCAGATTCCTTAAGCGTCTATGGCAGCGCTCTTATCATTATATGGATGCTTCGGCTTGTTGATTGTGTCGGTCCGAGTCATTTTGTGTGTAGCACGTAAATAACTGTTTTTCGTTTAACAAAAGAAACTCATATTTGAGATCTTGTGCAAAGTTTATTACTAAATTGCTGCTATATCGAGGAAAATTTTAGTGGTACATCCTCTATAAATCCAGTCGGCAGCATAGATTAGCGTTTAAAATGACATTTAAGTCGTTTGCATAGAGTAACTATGCAAAATAAAAAAGGGAGCTAAGCTCCCTTTTTTATTTAATTACATGTTTTAGTTACTTTTTTCGCCAAAACATCGCTGAAAGTGCGGGTAGAATAATAATTGCTCCCAACATATTCACTAAAAACATAAATGTCAGCAAAATTCCCATATCCATTTGGAATTTAAGGTCTGAGAAGAACCAAGTGCTCACTCCAATGGCTAACGTTAGGCCGGTAAAGATAACCGCACTACCACGTTCAACGAGAGCTTCGAAATACGCTTGTTGCACCGGCATGCCATTACTGAGTTTATTGGACATCGTCGACAAGATATAAATCCCGTAATCAACGCCGATACCCACACCTAATGCAATCACCGGTAAGGTACTCACCGCTAACCCAATATCAAGCAAGGTCATTAACGCTTGCGCTAATGTTGATACCACATAAAGTGGAATAATTACCGCTATCGTCGCTTTGAGTGACTTAAAGCTAATTAAACACAGTACAAACACAGCGCCATATACATATAGCATCATTGGTAGCTGAGCTTCGCTCACGGCTTCATTTGTGGCGGCCATGACACCAACAGGACCTGATGCTAGCTTAAATTGCAAAGTGTCAGAGTTAAGTTGTGCGGCAACAGCTTTAACTTTGTCTACAACCACCTCGATGGTTTCAGCTTTGTGATCTTTTAAGAACAAGTACACAGGCATAACCGAGCAATTACTATTGAGCAAACCAGATGTTGTCGGTATTTGGCCAACGGCTTGGACTAAACTCGCGGTGGTACGCGGTAAAATCTCCCACTTAGGGTTACCTTCGTTAAATCCTGCATTCACTTTCTTAGCAATAGATGCCAAGCTTGCCGTTGACTCTACCCCAGGTGTATTTGCCATCATCCATTCGAACTGATCTATCTGAGATAACAATGAATGATAAGTACAGGCTTCTGGTGTAGCTTCTACAATCACAGACATTACATCAGTTGTAATTGAAAAATGTTTAGTGATAAAGAAAGTGTCTTGGTTATAACGAGAGTCTTGATGCAGTGCAGGCGCCCCGCCCTGTAAATCACCAATTTGCATTTTGGACGCTTGTTGAAAACCAACCGCGTAAAGTATCGCAGTCGAAATCAATACGACAATGGCATATTTAGGGGTCGCAAATTTAGACAAACCACGCCAAATATTTTCAATTTTTTGACGTTTTTCAGGACTGTCTTGCTTACTCGGTAATTCAAAATATGAAATCACCAATGGTAGTAAAATCAGATTGGTTAAAATAATAACCGCGACACCTAACGATGCAGAAATAGCCAACTCACGAATAATACCAATATCAATTGACAGTAAGGTTAAAAAACCAACCGTATCAGATAATAATGCAACACCACCGGGCACTAATAAGCTACGAAATGCGGACGCTGCAGCGGCTTTAGTTGTTTGGCCATCAAGCACACGACGACGTACAGCATTGATCATCTGTACCCCGTGACTAACACCAATAGCAAACACTAAAAACGGCACTAAAATCGACATTGGGTCCAAACCAAAGCCAACCACGGTTAATAATCCTAATTGCCAAAATACTGCAACCAAACTACACACTAGTGGCAAGACGGTTAGCACTATCGATTTTGAAAATAGGTATACCATTACAGCAGTAATCGCAATGGCGATTAAAAAGAACAGCAGTACGCCTTTAGCGCCCTCAGCAACATCCCCAGCCATTTTTGCAAAACCGATAATATGAATTTTGATCTTATCGTTTTCAAACTTGCCACGAAGCTCTTGCTCTAATTGATTTGCAAACGCAATAGTATCAATAGCCTCACCCGTTTGAGGGTCAAACTCCATTAACTGCGCAGACACCATGGCAGAGGTGTAATCATTACCGATAAGTCGGCCTACAATGCCAGCTTTTTCAATGTTATCACGAACGATTTTAAGACCGTAATCATCATTACTAAAATCAGCAGGGATCACCGGACCACCGGCAAAGCCGTCTTCTACGACTTCGGTAAAACGAGTTGAAGGTGAGAATAACGACTTAACCTGAGAACGTTCTACACCCGGAATAAAAAATAATTGATCGTGCACATTTTTGAGCGCATCAAAAAATACCGGGTTAAATATATTGCCACTGGTATCTTCTACCGCCACCATAATACTGTTAGCACCACCAAAATCTTTTTGATGTTTGGTATACGTTTGCATGTACGAATGATTGAGTGGGATATTTTTACTAAAAGCAGCATCCATTTTTAATTGGCTGGCTTGATACCCTAAGAAAAAAGTAATAAAAATAAACGAAATGATGACCCATTTTCGATTGCGGAATAAATGAGATTCAAATCCATTGACCAGTTTTTCTAACATCTTTTCGGCCCTATTATTGTTGTTTTAATTGTCCAGTTTAACCAAAAGGTTAATCAAGCTGGAACAGTCCCTTAGAACCGGCAAACCATAACTGGCCTTTACTGTCTTTAGCAATTGCCACTATATTTTCACCTTGGCGTCTGGCAACAATTGTTGCTTTATCATCATCTACTGACAACACAATCCCAGCATTTCCCACCAGGTATAAGTCATTACTAGCGGTAATAAGTGCGCTATTAATTGATGATTGGACAGGTAAATTAACTTCTTGCCATGCGGATAGCGTTAAGTCTGACTTAAACACATGACCACGTAAGCCCATGACATAAACATCTTCGCCAACTTCAATGGCATTAAACATTGAACCATCATAATCAAAGTTAGTTTTCGAAAATGTTTGGCCGTTATCACTCGATACCGCGACCAAGCCAAGCTCACCCACAAGCAACAATCGTTTATCTTTCAGGCGAATTAAACGGTTGAAATGGGGTAATAATGAAGCTCGCTCAGATAAATACAATGCTTCATCTTCTGCTTTAAGTTCATTTAAATAGGCAATATCTTCTTCAAATAATAATTCTTGATGAAATTCTTGTTGCCATGTTTTACCGCCATCAGCGGTGCGATAAAATAATCCATAAGCGCCCACCGCAATACCATCAACGGGACTATAAAAACGAATATCTAGAAAAGGTTTCTCTATTTCAGCAGATTGCATCTGCACCGACCACGTTAATCCACCATCTTGAGTGTGGATGATAGTGGCATCATGGCCGACAGCCCAACCTTGTTTGTCGTCGAAAAAAAACACTTTGGTTAATTGAGACAATACAGGGGTCGCGACTTGGTGCCATTGATTATTGTCCAAAAGCAACACATTACCGCGTTGGCCTACCGCGACAAGTTTGTCACCAGCATTAGCAATATCAAGCAATAAAGAGGATTGAGCTAGGGGTTGAATCTGAACAGAGAGTGGATCGAGTTGAGCATCTACTGAAGTAGTATATAAACATGCACTAATCCCAATCGCCACTGCACTGCGAAGCATGCTAAACGTCATACAAACTTCCTTTACAATTTATAGGGGCGCAACCGCGCCCCATTTTATTTATGGCTTGTTAACGAATACCGGCACGTCTTAGGGCGTCTGGGGTAAAGTTAGCTTCAGAAAGCGATGCATCAAAATTATACATGCGACCTTCGTTGTCTAGACCCATTGCTAAATAACGGCGAGATTGAAGATCGTGGAACACTTCTAAGGTACTCCAAAGCGCAGGCACTTCATAATAGTTGATTAGATGAGCGACACCAACACGATAAAGCTCATCGCGATTATCATATATATCCGTTACTGCAACTTGCCATGAATCTTCATCAATATAAAACACGCGAGTTTTATATGTATGACGCATGCCTTCTTTTAACGTCGCTTTGACTTCCCATACGCGATGTTTTTCATAACGTGGATATTCAGGGTTAATATGGCCAGGTTTTAAAATTTGGTCATATTTCAACGCATCTGAATGTAAACGATAATCATTGTATGGAATATAAATCTCTTTCTTACCAACTAATTCCCAGTTATAACGCATTGGAGAGCCGTTAAACATATCGAAATCATCTGTTGTTCTTAATCCATCAGACACAGTACCAGGTGTATCAAAAGCTACGTTAGGCGCTTTACGAACTCGGCGTTGTCCAGTGTTATAAGTCCAAGCTTGGCGTGGAAGAGCCTCTTGATCCATGGTTTCTTTTACAAGTAATGCTGTACCAGCAAGACGTGCTGGTTGAGTCACAACTTGTTTAAAGTAAAACAATGTATTTGTTTCTTTAAGTTTCTCTAATGTCACCTCTGGACGAGAATATTCAAAACGAATTTCCTCAGCGTTTTCAACCAAAGTGTAAGAACCATTAGACATCGGCGCAGCTTGGCTACGATAGGTTTCTACATCAACACCACGATAACGTAAAATATGATTCCAAATCACTTCTAAACCGTTAGCAGGGATTGGAAATGGCACACCAATGGTCGCCCCAGTAATACCGTTACCTTGTGAAACTAACTCAGCTCTAACGGCATTGGCTTTAGTCGCATCATAAACATATTGAGGTACGGCTGCAGTACGGCGACTTTCATAGACATTCATTTTGTAAGTATCTGGATATACTTCAAATAATTGTTTCTGACCCGGGGTTAAAAACTCAGCATACTGGGCTTTATTTTCATTAGTGATCGTAAATAGCACTTTGTCAGTTGGGAAAGGATCTGGATGATGCATACCCTTAGTGTAACCGGCTATAGGTTTGCTAATACCACCACTCCAAACAGGAATTGAACCATCGGCATTAGCCGCTTTTTCTGCACCCATAGGGGTTAATGTTGTACCCAATTTGTCTGCATCAGCTTGTGATACTTTCGCCAGCGCAGCAGGTGCACTTAGTGCTAGCATCACTGCTGCCGATAATATCGTCAGTTTCTTCATTATAATTATCCTTCTAAATCGAATACTTGACGTTGAAAGAGATGTAATCTCTGTCTGTCATCGCATTTGTTGTTCCTACGCCACCAAAGAAGCTGTTGTAAGAAATATCTGCGCCCCAACGACTTTGATAATCAAAGTTCACACCCAAAGCGACAGATTTTCTGCCTTCGGTGAATAAGAACATTGGATCCGGTGTAATGCCATCAACGTCATGAGAGAAAATCACTCTTGGGTACATGTTCACACCAGCAAACACATTGTTAAAGTCAGCTTTCGCCACTAAACGATAACCCCACGCAAAATCTGTTGGGAATGGATTGGTTTCAGGACCATTATGCAATGCGGCAATAATACCAGTCATTTCTGGGTTACCACCAGAACGAGCGGTTCCTGGACCGTTTAGACGTAATTCGTCAAAACCAGGCATATCATGGATCCACACACCACCGACTTCAGCAAGCATGGTTAGATTATCTAAACCTAATGTCGGGCCGAATAAGTGGGTAAAGGTTACCTGTGCTTGAGTCGTATCGGTAAGTATATACCCCTCAGCGTTTGAGCCAGGCTCCACATTATCCATTTGTGAAATACCATCTAAATCAGGACGAAGACCCGCATTAGCTAGTTGCTGAGGCATCGCTAAGAAAAGTAATTCAACGTCGTCAATTTGCAATGGCTCATCAACACGATGAGAAATTTCACCAGCAACAGAAGTATCGCCTACCAAAGTGTTAAAACTAAAACCATACAACTGGATATCTTCAGGATATACAATTTGCGATTTGGTAAAGGTTTCCATACTTAACAAAAGTTCGCGGTCAATGTTCCCACCACTTTGTGCTAAACGGCCATAATCACGACCAATAGCTTCTGCAGTAAAGTTAGAGGCAGTACCACTAATAATTGGACGACGACTGTGGTAATTCATGTAATAAAAACCAAACTCAGTTTCGCCCAGTTCTGGAGAGTAATAGCCTAATTTAACCCCAAATTGGCCATCATCACTAGGATCTGCAGCATCTTGAACCAAAGCAACCTTAGTTGAATAAGCAGTCATGTAAGCGGCATATGCTGAGTTAAACCCAGTAGCGGCTGCAGCTTCATATAAACGTGAATATTCTGAAATAAGGAAATCTTGGTTGATATCTGGATTGGAGTTGAAACCCAATTGTGCATTTTGGTTATAGCCACCATATCCAGCAAAATCATTGGTTGCAAAGTTTGACCCCGGTGTAGGGATCCAAATTGGCTGCCAATCATACTGATAGAATGCTTCTAGGTTTAAGTTTTCAGATAAACCTAACGATGCCCAAACCATGCCTTGTGGACGGAATGCTTCTTTGAGCTCCGCACCTGGTGCATTAAGAATATTTAAGTCTACAGCATTGATTTCAGCAATACCGTGAGAAATCAAGGTGCTTTCGCCCCATGAAACGACTTGGTTACCGACACGAACACTTAATGGGTTAGCGCCGTCATTTAAATCCCAGTTACCGTAAACAAATGCATCTAGTAAGCGAATATCTTTACATTGCACTTCTGACGCTTTGCTATCTTCACAAGGATCAAATTCTTTTCCGGTTAATGGATCGTTAAAGCCATAATCACCATCATTTAATTTGCGATCGTAAAAATACATACCACGTAAAAAGATACCGTAGTTTTCATACTTTAATGATAATTCGTGGAGACCTTTAACAATCTCAGACGTGGTATCACCTTGTGCATACAACAAATTACTTAAGTCATTGTTGCTTGAATAAGAACCAGGCTGAGTCCAAATTTCTGTTGAGGTATATTTGGTTGATCCAAACGCACCACCAAATGCCGAATAACCAGACCAATCGAATTGTGGTTGGTTTACCTTTCCGATTTGATTATTCCAATCGCGGTCTGACACACGCCAACTCGCACCTGCAGTCCAAGTTGAATCAAATGTACCTCGTACATCACCCCAATCAAAAGAAACGGCTGAGGCTGAAGTGCTCATCCCCAAACATAATGCCGACACCACCCCCAAAGCGAGAGCCGACTTGTTAAATCTTTTTTTAACAATATTCATTTTAGTTCATCTCCGTAACCTGTTGGATTAGTTGTTATAGGAATTTAACCAACATCTTGTTAGCCCACAGGCAACACCATTGTTACAGCATTTAACTATATTGAGCAAGGTCAAAAAAAAGAAAATGTTTAAGAAAATTAACGATGTCGGGGTAAAAACGACAAAATAAAACCAGCCTATATTTGAATTAACACAGACGATATAATTACAGTCATTTAACCATTAACGAAAAAAGTTTATTTTCATAGACTTATATATATTAACGGGGTGCTACTTCACACACCACTAATCAATCAAACGTTTGAAGTAAATACTCTATAATTTATTAAGTGATTTGAAATTCCCATCTTGGTTAAGGACTAATTTGAACTGTCCTTGAATACCTTGAGGGGTTAAATAAGGTCTAAAATACTTACCATTGATATGCAACACACGACCGTGGTGATCTCTTACTTGCACTTTCTCTGCAAGTCCTTGGTAATATGGTAGAAATGCTTCATAACTTACGTTAAGAGAAAATAATAACTCCATAATTTACTCCATAAAAAGGAGAGCAAGCTCTCCTTTTTAACATACTAAACAGTCTAACTATTCATACTAGATGAATAGTCGTTGACGCTATTATTCGGCCAATGATTTAGTGACTTTTTCATATAAATCTTTCGATAAATCCGGTAAAGCTTTTAACTCTGCTAAACACTGTTTCATTAATTGCTGACGATGTTGATCGAATTTGGCAAACTGAATTAATGGTGTGATCATTCGCGATGCGACTTGTGGATTCGACTTATTCAATTTGACTAAAATTTTAGTCAAATAACGGTAGCCTTCGCCATCAGCACGATGAAATTGATAAGTGTTTGCGGCGGCAAAAGCCCCAATCAATGAACGTACTCGGTTCGGGTTAGAAAAACTAAAACTGCTGTGTTTTGTCAGCGTTTTAATTTGATCTATCACTTCATCGCTATTCACTAACGCTTGTAATGTCAGCCATTTATCCATCACTAATGGCGTTGATTCCCACGTAGACTCAAAGTCACTTAATAACATAGGTAAACAGGCTAGTTTGGCTGTAGCTGCCGCTTTCAAAGCCCCTAAGCTATCAGTCATATTTTTAGCTGAATAATATTGCTTTTCAACTAACGATTCATGAGTATCGGTCACTTGACATAACAATGACAAGGCAATGTTTTTAAATGCACGAGCACCAGCGTTATCTAAAAGTATCAGCTCTCGATAACGTACCAATAATTCATCTTCACAAGCTGATGCAAGTTCTTCAACAACAAACTCTCTGGCTTTGGCCAAAGCATCTAAATCAACACTATCTACCTGCTCAATTAATGCAGAAGCAGTAGGAATAGACAAAATTTCAGCCACTAAAGCTTGGTCTATATTCGCATCTAAAATGACGCCTCTAAATGCTTCAACAACACGAGTATCAACCATCATGACTTGCTGCTTTTGCAACTGAGCAACGTTATTCCAAATGGCTTGGCTCACTAACTGCACAGATGCTTCCCAACGCGCCACTTCGCTAGAAGCATGGCGCATAAGATGCACAAGTTGATCAATGCTAAAATCGTAAACCAATTTAACAGGTGCTGAAAAATCTTGTAGTAAAGATGCTATAGGTGCGCTTTCTAGTCCATCAAACACAAAGGTTTGGTTGGCCTTAGTCACATCTAGCACTTTATTGACTATTGATTGCCCTACACTATCCAACAGCTCAACACTGAACGGAATATGCAAGGTTTGGCCCTTCACACCTTGCGACATCACTTGTTGAGTAACGGTTAAATGGTACTCACCTTTATCCGCATCAAAACGGTCTTTTACCGTCACAACGGGTGTACCAGCTTGGCTATACCAACGACGGAATAAGGTTAAATCTTTACCGCTAGCATCTTGCATAGCATTAACAAAGTCATCGCAGGTTACCGCTTGGCCATCATGACGCTCAAAATAGCACTTCATTCCAGCTTGAAAGCCTTCTTCGCCTAGAATGGTGTGCATCATGCGGATAACTTCAGCGCCTTTATTATATACCGTCACAGTGTAGAAATTATTCATTTCAATTACACTTTCAGGCCGAATAGGATGTGACATTGGACCGGTATCTTCAGCAAACTGTTGATTTTTCATCACTCGAATAGCATGAATTCGGTTAACTGCGCGCGACCCAACATCGGAACTAAATTCTTGATCACGAAATACCGTTAAGCCTTCTTTTAAACTTAACTGAAACCAATCACGACACGTGACTCGGTTACCTGTCCAGTTATGGAAGTACTCATGGCCTACAACCGACTCAATACCATGATAATCTTCATCTGTTGCACTGGCTTTATCAGCGAGCACGTATTTGGTATTAAAGACATTCAAGCCTTTATTTTCCATCGCACCCATATTGAAAAAATCAACTGCAACAATCATATAAATATCAAGATCATATTCAAGACCGAAACGAGTTTCATCCCATTTCATTGATTTCTTCAATGATGCCATAGCGTGATCAGCTTTATGTAAGTTGCCTTTATCAACAAAAACTTGCAGTTTGACTTCACGACCAGTTTGAGTCGTAAAACTGTCATTAAGTAAATCAAAGTCTCCAGCGACCAAGGCAAATAAGTAACTTGGTTTAGGGAATGGATCATGCCATTTGACAAAATGACGACCAGAACGAGGCATCTCCCCTTTATCAATTAAATTGCCGTTACTTAACAAAAATGGAAATGCCTGTTTATCGGCTTCAACGCGCACGGTATAAATAGCCAGAACATCGGGTCTATCTAAGAAATAGGTGATCCGGCGAAATCCTTCTGCTTCACATTGGGTACAATAAGCACCGTCTGACATGTAAAGCCCTTCAAGACTCGAATTTGCCTCAGGGTCAAGCAAAGTGACCACTTCTAATTCAAACTCATTTTGGTCCGTACTAATTATTAATTGGTTGTCGTGTTGACGATAGTTAGCTGCTACACCATTAAGTTTCACTGTACTTAGCGAAAGTTGTTCGCCATCAAGCACTAAATCATGCTGATGCTCACCATTACGGATCACCTTACTGATGGCTGTCACTTTAGTGTTTTTGCCATCCAGAATAACGTTCAAATCAACATGGGTAATGGTGAATGAAGGCTTGGTATAATCTTTTAGGTGTTTTTCTTGCGCTTGGTTCATACATGTTCCTCTTGAACGGTACTAATGCCAATATGATTAAATGGGCGTGGTCTTTATCGAATTGGTACTGTTTTTAGTGATTGTGATTAAGAAAAAACGCGCCTAAGCGCGTTTTTTAACAGTAATAAAAAATTACTTTGAGTTAGTTTTAGCTATTTTTTCTACGTCAGCCATATCGAGGGTGATATAAGCCGTTTCATCTAAAAAGGGATCAGGTAACTTGCTATCATCTGTTTTTTCAATATCGTCTAAAGACTTCACGGCAGCCAAACCTTGATGGATTCGACGTGCGTTTGCTCGGTCTAAAGCACGCTTATCATCGTCTTCACGAGAAGCAATTCGTTCACTCTCAACAAGTGATATTGTTTTGTCTTTATGATGTTTTTTAAACTCAGTAATGTCTTGGTATATATAACTGAACTCTACATCTTTGCTGATACGCTCTTTATGTTTAACATCAAGATTGTTGATCAGCATAGGGTTGATATTCCCTAAAGTAGAGTACTGAGCAACGGGAACCTTATCCCATGGCAGAGCATTCTCTTCCTCTGACTCGCCGTATTCGCCAGCCTCTAAAGCACTTGGAAAACGGACATCAGGCGTAACGCCTTTTAATTGAGTGCTGCCACCATTAATACGGTAAAATTTAGCGATAGTATATTGTACGTGACCAATTGGCTTTTCATACATGTCATAAATACGACCCAAGCTTTTATGTTGCTGAACAGTCCCTTTACCAAAGGTAGACTCACCGACGATAAGTGCACGGTCATAATCTTGTAAAGCCGCAGCAAAAATCTCTGAAGCCGATGCACTATAACGATCAACCATCACCGCCAATGGGCCATTATATGCACTGGCGCCATCATTATCACGATTTTGATTAATGCCACCATTAGCATCACGGATTTGAACAACTGGGCCCATGTCAATAAACAGGCCTGTGAGTAATGTCGCTTCGGTTAATGCTCCACCGCCATTACCACGGAGGTCAATAATAATCCCTTCAACATTGTCTTTTTCAAGTTTAGTGATTTCTTTAGCCACATCTTGTGACAAATTCATATAAAATCCAGGGATTTGAATCACCCCGACTTTACGATTGGCATACTGGCCTTCTTTAGGCTCAACCACTTTTGAGGTCGCGGCACGGTCTTCTAAACGAATTTTATCTCGGGTAATGACCACTTCAAAAGGTTTAGCATTAGCCCCGCCTTTATTCGGTAAAATCTGTAATACGACTTCACTTCCTTTTGGCCCTTTGATCAAATCAACAACATCATCTAAACGCCAACCTATGACATCAACAATGTCACCGGTTTTTTGACCAACACCAACAATTTTATCTTCTGGTGATAATTTCTCGCTATTGGCAGCAGGCCCTCCGGCCACTAAACTTTTGATGACGGTGTAGTCATCATCCATTTGCAACACGGCCCCAATACCCTCAAGACTTAAATTCATTTCCATTTGGAAACGTTCTGCATTACGAGGTGATAAATAACTTGTATGAGGTTCAACACTACGAGCAAACGCATTCATGACTGTTTGAAACACGTCTTCGCTTTGTGTTTGGCTTAAACGCTTAATGGCATTGTTGTAACGCTTCTCGAGCACTTCAACAATTTCAGGCCACTTTTTACCGGTTAATTTAAGATTTAACGCGTCATATTTAACGCGCTGACGCCAAAGTTCATTCACTTCGGCTTCATCTTTTGGCCATTGCGCATCTTTGCGATCAAATTCATACGCATCGCCAGCTTGAGTAAAATCGAACTCTTTATCAAGCAAAGACAACGCATAAGCAAAACGCTCATAACGACGTTTCTGTACTAGGTCGTACATGGTAAATGCAGGGCTAATATCGCCTGATTCAACCATGTTATCAAACTGGTTTTGATATTGACTAAAGCTCGCAATGTCTGCCGCAGTCAGCACATTACGACGATAATCAAGTTGCTCAAGAAAACGGGTATATATTTGCTCAGAGAATGCATCGTCAAGTACAAAACGATGATAATGCGAGCGAGTAAACAAAGTTGTTACTCGCTTGCTAGCCACTTTATGTTGTGGCTCTTGTGCTAGTTTAGGTAACTCGCTGATTTGAATCGTTGGTGAAATTGCCCATGCCGAAAAGCCGACAAATAAACTGGCAATTGACGCGGCCAAGGTAAGTTTTCGCATCAACAAGTACTCCTTAAATTTCTATAATAGTATGTGCTCAGCACGTACTTTGATGGATAAGCCAGAATCTAATTGAACAAGCACATCCTCTTTATTAATATCAGTCACAACACCAGGAACAGGTGTGGCACCTAATTTAACATTAACGCGTTGTTTTTGTTTTAAATCTTCTAGCTTAGCCGGCACAAGTTTAATCACTGGAGCCGCTACCGGTGCAGGACGTTCCTTTTTAACGGCAGGAGCACGTTTAGGTGCCACTTTCTTTGCCGGCTTTTTAGGCGCTAACGCTTGACGTTTTGCTTTAGCTTTATCTTGGCTTTCTTTAAGCGTCAAAATAGCATGGTCAATGTGCTCTTGTTCTAATTCAGCACATTCATTACCGTCAAGATCTATACGTTTAGCACCTGCTTTAACGCCTTTCAAATAGCGCCAGCTGCTTGTGTAACGACGAAGCGCTACACGTAATTGTGTTTTACTGACTTTAGAATCATCAGCTAACCGTTCAGCCAAATCTTGAAACAAACCAATTTTTAATGGCTTCGTTTCACCTTCTGCAATAAAGCATAAAGGAAAGGTTTCATATAAATACGCTAAAATTGCGTTGGTGTCGGTCAACTTGTCTGTTGATTCCATTTTTACTTCCACGTTAATAAAGGGACTGATTATGCGGCATACAATTTGCCTTGCAGTCGTTCATCTTTCGTTAAACCTTACTGTTAAGGCTTAACGTACAAAATATCACTATCCGCCAGTTTGCTAAAGTCATTGAAACAAACCTTAACAATTTAACCAAACTTACTCTCAGCTTAATCATCGCTCATCAGTAAATCCAGCACAAATGCGTATAGCGGCATATTATAAAGCCCGCGACAGCGAATGCGACCATGATTTAATCTAATTTGTTCGCTATTTAACCAAATAGGCAAGTTTCGAAACTTTTTACCATGTTTTCTAAACCAATTTGATCATCTTGATCGAATCGATTCAGTAATGGGCTGTCAATATCTAACACTGCTACAACCTCATTACCCTGCCTAACAGGGATCACGATTTCTGAATTACTGGCAGAATCGCATGCAATGTGGCCATCAAATTGATGAACGTCGGCAACTCGTTGGGTTTTATTTTCTGCTGCGGCAGTGCCACAAACACCTTTGCCGATATTGATACGGGTACAAGCCACTTTACCTTGGAATGGTCCAAGGACTAATTGTTCACCACGCTTAATATAAAAACCTGCCCAATTTAGGTCTTCTAGGTTGTCATTTAGCAACGCTGAAAAATTTGCCATAGCAGCAATCAAATCATCTTCGCCTTCAAGTAAAGCTTGTGCTTGACGATTTAATGTTTGGTAAAATTCGGTTTTCATGTCCATTCCTTAAGCTGACACTCAATCGAAGAATGAGTGATGAATACGACTATTCTGCAGATGTAGTTTTAGCCGTAGTCTTTTTAGTTTTCGCTGTAGGAGCGTTTTTAACCTGTACGATGCCTTTTAGCAAGTTAGAAAGCTCATCTTTATTGTTTGCTAGATAAAATGCCAGCTGTTCGCATTTATTTTCATCAAGTCCGAGGTCTGCCTTAATAAGAAATGGCACTAGGTTATCGGAAATATCGAGCATCTTATCGTAGGCATCAGCCTCTTTCTTCGATATAAATGTCATCTTTTCCACCCCTTCTCTGACCACGACAAATTGGGTTATCACTGCCATGATGTAATCCTCACTGTTTTTATATACAGTGCATAGAATCTCACATAGTTAACTTATGATGCAAGTGTTCTGATTATTCTGATATTATCAAGCACAAGAAAATCGAGATTATTTAACAATTAACTCATTTTTCTGCCAATATAAGGCCAAGCAGAGAGGTTTGACTCTTCGCTACCCAATAATGTGTTTTACTATGGATTAGATTAATTCTTCATGCATGAATTTGATGATCATGATTCTATAATTTTATGCCAATCATGTGATTTGGCAGTGAGAAAACGAGCTTTGCCTTCAAGTGCCCGTGCGCTTTGTCCGCGTTGCCACACGGCGCTCTATGATTCACCTTATTGCTCCATTAATGGCATGCTAGCGTTATGCGTTGCGGCGTTAATTATTTTTATTCCTGCTAATTTATTGCCAGTACTCGAAATCCACTTCCTTGGCAGTGTACGAACCACTACGGTGCTGCAAGCTGCTGTGACGGTTTGGGCCGAAGGATATTGGGTTGTAGGCCTAGCGGTAATGGTTGCTGCAGTTATCGCGCCTGGGCTATTGATTTTGTCAATTATGGCTCAAGTTGTAATTGTAAAATTAAAACTGCACAACTCATTTTGGCAAAGAACCTACACTACATTGTTAAAAAATCATGGTTTGATATCACAAATGACCATGTTAGAAATTTATGTCATCAGTTTTCTCGTGTCGGCCTTTCAGTTATCAGACTTTTCCGATGTGTATTTTGGTATGGGAACATTCAGTTTTACAATGTTGTTTATCATCATCTTATTTTTACAACGTGAATATAATCTAGAACACATGTGGAGTTATGTAGATGCCTAGTACTCCAATTACACCATCCAATGAACATATAGTGGACAGCCCTAAGCAAACTGCGAATACCGATAACGAGCCGAAAACTGAGGTTTTACCTCATATTCAGGGCAAGAAAATGGGCTTATGTTTATGCCCTGTTTGTCGCAAACTTAACGTCACAAGTAACAGTCATTGTCGACGTTGTTTTAGTCAATTAAGTAGCCGTAGTTATGCCAGCATCCAACAAAGTTGGGCTTTATTAGTTACCGCGACAATTTTACTTGTTGTCGCCAATATTTACCCTATTACCTTGTTAACTAATCGCGGAGTGGTCACCAATGACACCATTTTTAGTGGCATTAGTCATTTAGTCAAAACCGGTATGTTTCCGATTGCTATCATTGTTTTCACTGCCAGTATTTTAGTACCTTGGCTTAAAATTATTGGCTTAGCGACTTACTTGACGGCTATTAGTTTTAACTTACCAATATCAAAAAGAAAATTAATGGTTGGGTTTCACATTATTGAATGGATCGGCCGCTGGTCAATGCTCGATTTATTCGTTATTTCATTAACAGTTGCCTTAGTTAATATGGGGCAATTATTAGACGCAAAACCTGCACCTGCCGCGACAGCATTTGCGTTAGTTATCTTACTAACGCAAGTCGCAGCAAAAGTGTTAGATACTCGATTACTTTGGGACCGCTTGGAAAACACTGATGACACAAATTGAATCGCCTAAAATTGTGAAGAAAAAGTTATTCTCGCCAATATGGTTATTACCGGTTGTTGCTTTGATATTAGGTGCCTGGTTAGGGGTCAAAAGCATTAAAGAATCCGGCATTGAAATATTAATACATTTCCCTAGTGCTACGGGTATTGATATCGGCAAAACGTTGGTCAAATACCAAGGGTTGACGGTAGGTAAAGTCACTGACATTGGTATTGACGATGATCTAAAAGGGGTAAACGTTAAAGTTATTATGGATTACCGTGCCGACCCTTTCCTCAATAAAAACACCCTTTTTTGGTTAGTAAAACCTAAAGCAAGTATTACCGGAGTTGAAGGGCTCGATACGTTATTTTCTGGTAATTATATTGCCCTTCAACCTGGTGATGGTCGCTCTGCAACCGTATTTGAAGCACAACGTGAAGCGCCTGCAATACTCCCCGGCAGTGAAGGACTCATGATCGAACTAAAATCCCCTAAACTGGGTTCGATTGATGTTGGCTCGCCTGTATTTTACCGTCAAGCACCTGTCGGAAGCATTGTCAGTTATCGCCTCGACGGAAATAAACAAATAATTATCAGCGCATTTGTTCAAGAACAATATGCCCATTTAGTCAATAAAGACTCCCATTTTTGGAATGTATCGGGCTTGAAAATCGATGCTTCTTTAGCGGGGATAAAAGTCAGCACTGAAAGTATCGCGTCTATTTTGGCCGGCGGCATCAGCTTTGATACCGGCAGCTACACTGAAAAGGCCCAAAATGGTGATGTTTACAACCTATATGAGGATGAGCTTACCGCTATTGGAGGTGTTCATTTTGATTTAACTGCATCTAGCAGTGAAGATGTTAATGAAGGCACCGCCATCACCTACCGCGGTATCGTTATTGGTGAAATAGAAAAAGTAACCTTAACCGGCACTGGAGTGAAGCTTATTGCTCGGGTTGAACATCATTACAAAGCATTAATTACCAACGATAGCCAATTTTGGATAAGTGGTGCCGAGTTATCATTAAAAGGTGTCAAAAATATCAGTAGACTGGTTACTGGCAGTGTTATTAATGTCTTACCAGGCACTCAAATAACCGAAGAGGCGATGCAATTTGAATTGGCATCACATGCTCCCGATTTGCTCAGTCAAGACAAACTTAAATTGACGGTAGTTGCCACGACTCACACAGGTGTCAGTAATGGCGCGCAAGTGCGATATAAACAATTGCCTATTGGGCAGATAACCAGTATTGGTTTAAGTAAAGACTTTTCAACTGTTGAATATAACATTGAAATTCAACCAGAGTTTAAGAGTTTGCTGACTAAGGGAAGCTTCTTTGTTCCTGAAAGTGCAATAGCCATTAATGCTTCACTAGAGGGCGTTAATGTTAAAACTCGCGACCTCACTACGATGTTGGAAGGCGCTATTAGCTTAATTCCGGGTAACAGCGAAATGCTGCTTTCGGCTAATAGTACTTTAACACTGCACGAATCAATTGAATCGGCCCAAACGCTTTACGCTCAACAACAGCTGACACCCTTTACTTTAACTAGTATTGATGGTGCCGACTTAGCTGAAGGCTCGCCAATTTATTACAAAAAAATGCAAATAGGCTCAGTGAATAAAGTCAATTGGTTAGCTAAAACGGATAAATTTAATATCGATATCAATATCGACAATAAATTTGTTCCGTTAATTAAGCCCACTACGGTTTTTTGGCGTAATGACGCTGTAGCCATCAATGCCAGTTTAGCCGGTGTCGATATCAATGTTGCACCATTGAAAGGTGCAATAAATGGCAGTATTACCCTTGGACATATAGACGACAGAGTTGATACTGAAAATAATCAACCTAATCTACGATTATATGACAACAAGTCACTCGCACTCATGCAGGCTAAAGTCATCAACCTCACTCTGCCTGTGAGTACTAAAGTGTCAGAAAAAGCGGCTATTCGCTATCAAGGGCATAAAATTGGTGAAGTGTCACAGGTTAAACTAAATCAAGATTTAAACACTCAGAATGCACAAGCTTATATTTATGGCCATTACGTAAACCATTTTAGTGCCAGTGACACTGAATTTTTTATCGTCGATGCACAAATTTCTTTAGCGGGTATTAATGCCCCAGAAACACTGTTAACGGGTCCTTATATTGGTGTTATCCCAGGTAACAGCACAGAAATTATTGATAATTTTGTTGCCCAACCTCACTCGAGCTTTGAGGCTACCGTACCTAAAGATGCATTAGCATTCCAATTAGTTGACGATCAACTAGGTTCTATTAAGGTCGGTACACCGCTATTTTTCCGCGGAATTAAAGTCGGACAAATTGATGGATACAGGTTGGATGACTCAGGGATTGAAATTACGTTGTTTGCCCATGTAAATGCTGAATATGGTCACTTAATTAACCAGACTAGCCAGTTTTGGGATGCCTCTGGTATTAAATTAGACGTCGGTTTATTTTCGGGTGCACAGTTAGAAACAGGCTCATTAGAAACGATACTCGCCGGTGGTATAGCATTTGCGACCCAAGATACAACATCAGATAGTAATCGTATCAATGCAACCGAACGTTTCCCATTGCATGAGAATATGCAAGATGAATGGGCACAATGGCGACCTACACAAACTAAGTAACCTCAGCTAGAGATAATACAATTAGTACAAAAAAAAGGCCGATATATTTATCGGCCTTTTATTTATATTATTGATTTCGATAATTGATTTTTAACCATAAAACCAATAACACACACCGATGGCGGCACTAATACCTGCAAAATCTGCTGCTAAACCACACCCTAGTGCATGACGACCATTACGGATCCCCACTGAACCAAAGTACACAGCCAACACATAAAATGTTGTTTCGGTACTGCCTTGTAAAATAGCTGCTAGTCGGCCCGCAAAAGAATCAACTCCGTGATGACTCATGGTTTCTAACATCATCGCACGCGCACCAGAACCGCTAAAAGGTTTCATGAACGCGGTTGGCATCGCATCAATAAAGCGCGTATCGGCGCCTAATGCACTCACGCCACTTGCTAACAGCTGTAAGGCATAATCTAACGCCCCTGAAGCCCTAAGAAACCCAATGGCTAATAACATCGCCAGCAAATAAGGGATTAGCTGAATTGCTTGGCTAAAGCCCTGTTTAGCGCCATCAACAAACTCGTCATACACGGCAATTTTGCGATAACCTGCGACTAAAATAAAACTTAAAATCAGCAACAACAGTATACCGTTACCTAACACCATAGACACCTGGCCTATCGCATCGGCGGATAATGTCACCAAATAAGCAATCCCGGCCATGAATACACTCATAATGGTTGCAGCATAAGCCAAAATAACACTATTGATTAACGAGATACGCTGCACTAACGCGACAACCAATAGTCCCACAACGGTGGAAACACTTGTGGCCAATAAAATGGGTAAAAAGATATCAGCAGGATTAGCCGCACCTTGTTGGGCACGATAAAGAAAGACGGTTACAGGGACTAATGTTACTGAGGAAGTATTTAATACTAAAAATAAAATTTGGGCGTTGGTTGCTACTGATTTTACAGGGTTAAGAGATTGCAGATCATGCATCGCTTTTAAGCCTAAAGGCGTTGCTGCATTGTCCAGTCCCAACATATTAGCAGTAAGATTCATGCTAATGCTGCCATAGGCGACATGTCCACGAGGAACCTCAGGCATCAACTTAGACAGTAAAGGTTCAAATATGCGGGCAAACAAACCCACCACACCGGCCTTTTCACCGACTTGCATCAAGCCCATCCATAACGCTAACACACCGATTAAGCCAAGCGAGATGTCAGCGGCTAACTTAGCACTGGCAAACAATGCCGTCACCGACTCGCTTAATACATCGACATTGCCATTCACTAATTGAATCGAGATAGACAACGCAGCAATGATAAAAAATAATAACCACACTCTATTTAGCACACACCACTCCATTAGCCAGTCGGTTTTATTAACGTCAATATACAGTAATCATTGCCAAACAGGGTGTACAATTCCGTGATATGATCGCTTCAATTACTGCAACAATAATGTATCGTTTTTTATTATGGCCCAATTAAATATAAACTTTATCAATCACATTGAGAAAGAGTTACCCGCTCACTTGGCTTTAGAAGAGTTTATCGCCTATTGTGATAAACCACTTCGTAAATCCATTCGGGTGAATACGCTTAAAATCAGTACTGCACAATTTTTTAGCATCATGACTAAAGCCGGCTGGCAACTGTCTCCAGTACCTTGGTGTGCTGACGGATTTTGGATTGAGGGTAAAGATGATATCCAACTGGGTAATGCCATTGAACATATTCAAGGGCTATTTTATATCCAAGAAGCCAGCTCAATGCTGCCGCCGACCGCATTATTTTCCAATGAAACCGCCGCCGAAATAATCTTGGATGTCGCCTCAGCTCCAGGTTCTAAGACCACTCAAATCGCAGCCTTAATGAATAACAGTGGCTTATTAGTCGCTAATGAATATTCTGCCAGTCGCGTTAAAGTATTACACGCTAATGTGTTACGTATGGGGGCCAGCCACACCGCCCTAACCCATTTTGATGGCCGAGTCTTTGGTGAATATTTATATGAATCGTTTGATGCTATTTTATTGGATGCTCCTTGTGGCGGCGAAGGTACCGTCCGTAAAGATCCCTTGGCATTAAAACACTGGGATATTGAAGATGTTACTGCGATTGCTGAAACCCAAAAAGATCTTATCGAATCAGCATTTTTAGCGTTAAAGCCAGGCGGAGTGTTAGTCTATTCGACTTGTACTCTAAGCCAGTTAGAAAACCAACATATCTGTTATCACTTACAGCAAACTTACCCTGATGCGGTTGAGTTTGTGTCACTGGCTGAGTTATTTGATGGTGCAAATAAAGCATGCACTAAAGAAGGTTTTTTACATGTTTGGCCACAAATTTACGACAGCGAAGGTTTTTTTGTCGCCAAAATTCGTAAAACCGCCTCAGTCGAGCGAGTAAAAAAACAGCCTAAATTACAAAAAAACTTTCCTTTTACTCCCGTAAACGAAAAGCAAAAAGTGGAATTAACACAATACTTTCAAAACAACTTCTGTCTCGAGTTACCCAGCGATGATGTGATCATGTTGCGTGACGATGAATATTGGTTGTTTCCAGTCCAATTTATTCCTTTTATAGGCAAAATGCGCTTTCAGCGTATTGGCATTAAGCTCGCTGATGCGATGAAAAAAGGCTACAAAGCAAAACATGAAGCCGTCATTGCTCTATCAGCAGCAGCACATAATCCAGCAAAAACAATGGAATTAAGTGCGGCGCAAGCACAAGGTTTTTTAATGGGCCGTGATATTGCTACAAGCACTTTTGATCAACCGACACAGCAGCAGTTAGCCATCATGCCACAAGGCGAAATGTTAGTGAGTTATCATAAAGTCGTGCTTGGGGTTGTAAAACATTTAGGCCATAGACTGAAAAACAATTTACCGCGTGATTTGGTCCGCGATAACGTTAACTTGAGCCTATAGCACGCTACACTATTTCGATGAGCAAGAATAAAGAATATAAAACATAATTATCAATGAATTACTATAAAACACAGTGATAAAACAGAGTGCTAAACCAACATTATTAATTAAATTTTATGCACAACACAATTTGAGTGCCTATAATTAATTCATGTTCGACTCAGTATTTGGCATTTTAAGCTATCTTAAGATGCCACAACAGTAGCGCAAGGCTCTTAATCGAGCCCTTTCCCTAGGCCCAAAACAATTGGATAGTTTTGGGCCTTTTTTTATTATTTCACCCACCAGCACGCTCTAAAATGTGCTTAAGTCATAGGTTCATGGTGGTATTTGAGTAACGTTAGCGCAATTATTTAAGCAACTGCGCTAACATTATTTTGTTTGCCTGCACAGCAGGCATATCAGAACTTTATTGCCGCGAAGTAAGCCACAAATTAGATAATTTGCTGTTAGTCTCAGGATTGAGCTAGCTGCAGATTTGATTTAGCGGCCAACTAACTTAGCGGCATCTTTAAATAAATTAAAAAAGTTATCCGTGGTGTATTGAGCTAACTCTTCGAATTTTTCACCGCGCAATTCTGCGACAAATTCGGCAACATCTCGAACATAAGCAGGCTGATTTTCTTGACCACGATGCGGCACCGGAGCTAAATAAGGTGAATCGGTTTCGACCAGTAATCGGTCTTTTGGTACTTGGCGAATAACACTGCGCAATTCACCTGCATTTTTAAACGTTACAATTCCTGAAACAGAAATATAAAAGCCTAAATCAATGGCGGCTTTGGCCATTTCCCAGTTTTCAGTAAAGCAATGCAGCACGCCACCCACTTTGTCGGCATGACCTGCTTTTAGCATATTAATGGTATCTTCACGGGCATCGCGAGTATGTACAATTAATGGTTTATTCACCTCTACAGCTAACGAAATTTGTTGTTCAAAGCACTGCTGTTGCAAGGTTTTTGTGTCATTTGAATAGAAATAATCTAAGCCTGTTTCGCCAATGGCAACCACTCTGGGATCTTCTGCAAAACGTTTAATGTCTTCAATATTCAACCCTTCTTGTACATCGAGAGGATGTACGCCAGAAGACAAAAACACATTATTAAAGGCAGACATTTTATCTCGCATGGCTTCAAAGCCTTGCTGACGAACGTTGACGCACAATAGATAGTCAACACCTTGAGCTTTGGCATTGTCCATAATGAATTGTAAACTGGCTGAGTCTGGGGCCGCTTTTAAGCGGTCAAGGTGGCAATGTGAATCAATTAGCATGGGAATTCTTTCGCAACTACATTAACAAATAAAACAGATGCGCAAGAATACCTAGCTACATAGTGCAGGTCAAATCGCTAGAGGCAAGTTCGCTTGATAATAATTTTTCAATATGATGTTTATGACTTTCAACATCAGTTTTAATTTTAACCCCAATACCCGCTGGGCGCCCACCAGATGCACCTAATGGATTAATCCATACCACTGTGCCTTTAAATTCATTTGTTTGGGTGGCATTAGGTAATCGATAAGAAATAGTAAGCTCTTGGCCTAAAAAATGACTTTCTGTAGTCGCAACGAATAAACCTGCAGGCTTAATAAAAGGCATATAAGCACGATAAAGTTTATGTAATGTATCGTAATTAACAACAAGATCGACCATAAATAATTATTTTCTTTCCATAAGCAGGTTAAAAATCAATATAAAAACGTTTTAATGGGTCAACTGTCTAAATGTGAGCACATATTGTTGACACAAGGCTGGCGCGTTCACACTCGGCATTGTTTCAAGTCTATGACACATGGTCATCACACGCCCAGCAAGTTCAATGACTTTTGATTGAACCAGTGGATTTAATGACTGACGACTCGTGTTTTCAGTTTTTAGCTTATTACTTTTTAACACATATTGGCGCAAGTACAAATACAAAACATTAAGTGCATCAACAATTTGTTGTTCAGACACCTTCAATAAACTGTTGCTTAAATGACCCGTTTGTAAACTTTGGGCCCAATCTTGGCGAAATGTCAGCAGTTGTTGATAATGCTGACTGGTTAAACTATTTGCTAACGCAAGAGGACCACCAACAACACTAAGACACCATGTAACATCATGGATTTTGCCATCGGCATTGGCTGGCGGTAACAACTGCTGCGCCGCTAACCACTGATGGATCTCGTTTTTAGTTGGCTCAACAAAATTAAGCGTTTGACAACGACTGGTAATGGTCGCTAGTAACTGGGCTGATGTATTGGTTTGCAAAATGAGTACAACATCATCGCCAGGTTCTTCAAGGGTTTTCAATAATGCATTAGCCGCTGCCAAATTTAAGCGTTCGGCATTAACGATTATAGCTACACGTGCGCCACCTTGCTGAGCCGTTTGGGTTAACGCTTGGCAGAGCTGACGAATTTGATCGACTTTAATTTGGTTGCCATCTGGTTCGATTATATATAAATCAGGATGATTACCTGCTGCCAATAACAAACAACTTTTACACTGGCCACAAGCACCAACCGGAGTGAGTTGCTGGCAAAGCACAGTTTGCGCTGCAGCCTTAGCAAGCTTATCGCCTCCTAATGCTTTATCGATGTTGAACAAATGCGCATGACTGCTTTTGCCTCGATAATGCTGGTCAACAAAACGCTGATGTGGATCGGCTAACCAAGGCAGCTGGTCAATCTGATAATCTCTCATGTCGGCACATTATCCCTTTTAATATCAATCACTGCTCACTCATAAGAGTGGATAAATGGCGTTGTAATTGTATACCAATATCATTATGCACTTGTTCCATGGATTGACTGGCATCAATCACCACAATGCTGTCATCTTCATGGGCTAATTGTAAGTAGGTTCGTCTGGCTCGCTCAAAAAAATCAATCGCTTGTTGCTCTATTCTATCAAGCTCGCCACGACTGGCTGCACGGCTTAAGCCTAACGTAGGATCAATATCCAAATATAAAGTGAGATCGGGTTTAAAACCACGTAAGCAAGCATCACTGACCGCTTTCACTAATGGCATTAACCCTCGGCCACCACCTTGATAAGCTAATGATGACAGATTGTGTCTATCGCCAAGTACCCATTGACCCGCAGACAAAGCAGGCTTAATAACATTGGCGATTAATTGTGTTCGCGCTGCATAAATAAGTAAGCATTCTGCTTCATCGCATAATGGATCTGTCTCATCGGCAATTTTAACTAAATCGCGCATTTTTTCTGCTAAAGGAGTCCCGCCCGGCTCACGAGTACACACAGGAGCCTGACCAATATGCTGCTTAATAATATCGTTAACGAGGGCTATCGCGCTTGATTTACCCGCGCCTTCTAATCCTTCGATTACAATAAACTTGCCTTGTTGTTGACTCATTTTCTTTTTCTCTGAAATTCGTTTACGGCATTATTATGGGCTTTCAACGTAGATGAAAACACATGACTGCCATCATTACGTGAAACAAAGTACAAGTAATTTACTTTGGCTGGATTAGCGGCGGCAAATAATGATGCGCGACTTGGTGCAGCGATAGGCGTTGGCGGTAAACCATCAATTTTGTAGGTATTGAATGCCGTTGCTTCGCGTAAATCTTTACGAGTAATATTACCTTTATAACGTTCACCCATGCCATAAATTACCGTGGGGTCGGTCTGAAGACGCATGCCTTTTTTAAGTCTATTATTAAACACTGCAGACACCCAATCACGCTCTTCAGGTTTGCCCGTTTCTTTTTCAATAATAGATGCAATAATCAATAATTCGTAAGGTGATGATAAGGCTAAATCAGGATCGCGCCCTTCCCATGCTTGCGCTAAGCTTAGCTGCATCATGGTGTAGCTGCGGTTTAAAATCGTCTGTAAGTTATCATCTGCATGATAATGGAATGTTTCTGGATAGAACTTACCTTCAGGCAAACCAGAAGTATCACCATTTTGTAATAACACTTGATTAAAGTCGTCGGTATTCTTTGCCAAATGCTCAGTAGTGGACAATGTTTGCTGCCACTCGGTAATAGTTTTACCTTCGATTAAGGTGATGCTAAAAACCACTTGTTGGCCTAAATATAATCGCTTTAATAACGCTTCTAATGTATCGCCAGGGATCATTTGATACAGACCGGTTTTTATATGAGCAAGCTTAGGTTCAAGTTTGACCAGATATTTAACTTTCCAGCTATCGGTAATCAATGATTGTTGTTCTAGTTGTTGCGCAAGCTTAATCACACTGGTGCCAGGTTCAACCGTTAACGTTTGAATTTCAGTTAACTGTAGTGGCTGTTTTTGGTAAGCGATTAAGCCAGAGACAAGCCAATATCCTCCAAGACAAACGACTGTAAATAGAGGAATAAGACTGGCTAAAAAAAAGGTTTTTATGGTTTTAATCATGATGATAAATTCACACTCAAAATGTGCCTGAATCGCGATGTTTGCGTCCAACGGCTAAATTGAAAATCGTCAATGGCAGTTACATCAACAATGCCAAATAAACTGTTTGTTATAAATATATTGTCCGCTGCCTGAATATCACCAAGTGTTAATTGTGTAGCCATAACAGATAAGCCCTGACAGAGTAGAGTATCAATTAATGTCTCACGCATAACACCACTTACGCCCGCATGGGTTATTGCTGGGGTAAACACATGACCATTTTTGACCACAAAAATATTGGCCATGGATGACTCTATCACATTACCGTCACAGTCAAACACTAACCAATCTTGATGAGTACTAGGCAGCGGCTGTGACTTTATGAGCACCTGTTCCAATCGATTAAGGTGTTTTATTCCAGCCAGAAGTGGTTGCCTGCCAAGACATATGGGTGATGATGCTAGCGAGATACCACTTTGCTGCCAATCAAGATAATGCTCAGGAATTGGATGCACTGACACGACTTCTGTAACGTTTACGCTCAAAGGAGCCTGATAACCACGGCCACCTACTCCACGCGTCAGCAATAGCTTTATACAATGTTGTGGGTATTGTTGGGCGAGTAGGATCAATTGTTGTATTAATAAGTCGCTTGGATGCCACTGAATACTTAGGCGCTCGCAACTTTGCTGCAAACGAGAAATATGCCCGTCAAGGAATAGGATCCCTGCGGGCATATCAGCTGATGCTGTGCGCATGGTTGCGAACACACCATCACCATAAGCAACACCACGATCAAATGGATTTATGAGTCCGTTTTCAACGTGATTAACCCAAACTGGTGCCATTATTTATCCTGGCTGATCCGGCTTGCCACAGCCTCTTGTTGATCTTTGTACTTCGAGCTTTTACGCGTGTTATATGGACGAGCAACCGCAGAGCTTAAGCGCTCGAAATTAAGCGCACCAATCGTCATACCAGGGCGAAGAGCCAACGGCAATTTGCCACTGTTAAAAAACTCAAGTACGATTTTACCTTGCCAACCGGGATCAATACGATGTGCGGTCACATGTACCATCAACCCTAAACGGGCAAGTGATGAGCGACCATCTAACCAACCTACAACATCTGCAGGTAAGGTCACACTTTCATAGGTTACCGCTAATGCTAATTCGCCAGGATGAAGGAAAAAAGCTTGATCATCAGCAATTTCAATTTTATCGCTCATGATCCGATCAAGTGCTATTTGCATTTCTGCACTAGGGCCACTTAAATCGATGTAAGGTGCAGTATGGTCTTTAAATACACGAAATTGGCTGCCTAAACGTACATCCACGCTCACTCCCGAAATGGCTTCAATACCAGGACGAGGATCGATAATAATGGTGCCATTATCTAAACATTGCTCAATTTCTATATCGGTTAAACGCATGCTGCACTCTCTTCTAGATAAGGCTACTTCGCCAATAAATGCTGAATTCTAGCTTTTAAAATATCAGTTGCGATACGGTTTTTACCGCCCCGTGGAACGATAATATCGGCATATTGTTTTGACGGCTCAATAAACTGTAAAAACATCGGGCGTACGGTTCGTTTATATTGTGAAATAACCGATTCCATTGTTCTGCCACGTTCAGCAACATCACGAGTTAACCGACGTAAAAAGCAAATATCTAATGGCGTATCCATAAACACACTGGCATCCATTAAGTCACGTAATTTAGGATTGGTTAATAATAGAATGCCTTCTAAGATAATCACTTTTTTAGGCTGCATGGTCAACGTGTCGCTAATACGAGTATGCTCAGTATAGCTGTAACATGGAATGCTAACTGGCTCACCTTGTTTAAGCTGAGATAAATGAGACGCTAATAACTGATGGTCTAACGCTTTTGGATGGTCGTAATTAGTTTTGACACGATCTTCCATCGTCAAATGGCTTTGATCATGATAATAAGCATCCTCATTGATCACACCAATTTGATTTGTTCCTAAATCACGACACAATTCTTCAAAAATTGTTTTAGCAATTAAACTTTTACCTGAAGCCGACGCACCGGCAATCCCAATAATGACACACTGCTGAGAATTCATCTCTTAACCTTACTCGTCTTCTGATATGCTAATTTTTACGGTTGATTGTACTTGTTGAAGTGCTAATTCTGCCCCTAGTTTGCGGGCAATTTCGCGATATATCCCTGACACTTCACTTTCTGGTTCGCTCATCACGCTCGGCGTACCATTGTCCATTGATTCACGAATATTGATGTGTAATGGCAGTGAGCCTAATAATGGTACGTTATAACGTTCCGCTATTTGACTACCACCATGAGTACCAAATGGGTGTTCTTTATGGCCACATTCAGGACAAAGATGAAAACTCATGTTCTCGATAATCCCAAGTACTGGAATGTTGACCTTGTTGAACATGGTGATGCCTTTCTTGGCATCCGCTAAAGCAATATCTTGCGGCGTTGTCACTATCACCGCACCGCTAACCGGTACTTTTTGCGATAATGTCAGTTGAATATCACCAGTTCCTGGTGGCATATCGACGATTAAATAGTCTAATTCAGGCCACTGCGTTTCGTTAAGTAACTGTGCTAAAGCACCTGCGGCCATAGGACCACGCCAAACTGCAGCTTCATCACCACTTAGCATAAAGCCAATTGATTGCGCAGAAATGCCATGCACCAATGCAGGTGTCATGTGCTTTCCATCTGGCGATTGTGGACGAAAATTAGGAATGCCCAACATCAATGGAATAGACGGGCCATAAATGTCGGCATCTAAAATACCCACTTCGGCGCCTTCAGCTTTTAACGCTAATGCGAGGTTTACTGCGGTGGTTGATTTACCCACACCGCCTTTACCAGAAGCCACAGCAATAACTTGTTTTACATTAGGAATAGGTGCAATGGCTGGCAGCGCTGAATAAACCCGTGGTTGGAAATCAATTTCACATTCCACTTCATCAATGGCGTCAAGAACAGCCAATTTATTGGTTATTGCCATCACGGTGTCACGGTATTGTGTCATACACGGATAAGGATAAACTAAGCCTAATTGTAGGCGTTTTCCTTCTATCGACAATGCTGTAACACATCCTGCACTGACCAAACCTTTATGCAAATAAGGATCTTCAAATGCTTCTAAAATATCTAACACTGGTGACAATAATTCATCACTTAATTGATAATTTGTATGCGTATTGACCAAAACGGCAGCTCCGAACCAGAAATTTGCACAAGTGTATCAGAACTTGGTAAAAAAATAGCGACTAATAAGCCTTTTTAAGTCATGTTTTGGTGAAAAAAGTCTGCTAATCAGTTAGTATCAGGCAATATTTTTGGTGTAATTTGATATCGAGACAAAATGACAAAATCACAGCGTAAAATACTGGTCACAAGTGCCCTTCCTTATGCCAATGGCCCAATCCATCTAGGCCACATGCTTGAATATATCCAAACGGATATTTGGTCACGTTTTCAAAAGTTACGTGGACATGAATGCCACTACATTTGTGCCGACGATGCTCACGGCACGCCGATTATGCTTAAAGCACAGCAAATGGGCATTACGCCAGAAGAAATGATTGCCCAAGTGCAAAAAGAGCACCAGCAAGATTTCGCGGATTTCAATATCCAGTTTGATAACTTTCACAGTACTCACAGCGACGAAAACCGCATTTTGGCCAGTGATATTTATCTAAAGCTCCGTGATCGCGGTTACATCAAAACCAAAACCATTTCACAATTATATGACCCTGAAAAGTTAATGTTCTTGCCTGACCGTTTTGTTAAAGGCACCTGCCCAAAATGTAAGTCTGAAGATCAATACGGTGATAACTGTGACAACTGTGGTGCAACTTATAGTACAACCGATCTGATAAATCCTAAATCGGCAGTCTCTGGTGCTACACCAATAATGAAAGATACCGAACACTTCTTTTTCGACCTGCCAGCATTTGAAGGCATGTTAAAAGAGTGGATTCAATCAGGTTCATTGCAACAAGAAATGGCCAACAAGCTTAACGAATGGTTTGAACAAGGCCTAAAGCAATGGGACATCTCTCGTGATGCACCCTACTTTGGTTTTGAAATCCCTGATGCTCCCGGTAAATTTTTCTATGTTTGGTTAGATGCACCTATCGGTTATATGGGCTCATTTAAAAACCTATGTGACAAGCGTGATGATTTAAACTTTGACGATTTTTGGAGTTTAGACTCTACCGCTGAGGTGTATCACTTCATCGGTAAAGACATTGTTTATTTCCACAGTTTATTCTGGCCAGCAATGCTTGAAGGCGCTGGCATTCGTAAACCGACCAGTGTTTATGCTCACGGCTATGTCACGGTAAACGGTTCAAAAATGTCTAAGTCTAAAGGCACGTTTATTAAAGCGCGTACTTATTTAGATAATTTAGATCCGGAATACCTACGTTATTATTACGCGGCTAAATTAAATAGTCGTATTGATGATTTGGATTTAAATTTAGAAGATTTCGCTCAACGAGTTAACTCAGATTTAGTCGGTAAATTAGTTAACCTTGCTTCACGAACGGCAGGTTTTATCGGCAAACGTTTTGACGGAAAGTTAGCCAAGGTAACCGACAGTAGCTTAACCGACATATTCTTAGCCAAAAGCGAAGTGATTGCCGAATTATATGAAACTCGCGAATTTGGCAAAGCGATGCGTGAAATCATGGCATTAGCTGATATTGCTAACGCCTATGTTGCCGACGCAGCACCTTGGCAATTAGTTAAGCAAGACGATAAACAAGATGAAGCACATCAAGTTTGCAGTAATGCATTAAACTTATTCAGAATCTTGGTCACTTACCTCAAGCCTGTATTACCAAAACTGGCCGGTGATGTTGAAGGTTTTTTACAGTTAACCTTAACGTGGGACAATTTGGGCCAAGATTTATCAGGTCATGAAATAGCGCCATTTAAAGCATTAATGCAGCGTATCGAACCCAAAAGCATTGAAGCTATCATCGATGCCTCTAAAGAGAACTTGCAAGCCAGTAATACGGACGCACCTAAAACCGATGCGCCGACACAAGCCGTTAATCAATTAGAGCAAGATCCTATCAGCCCAGAAATAAGCTTTGAAGATTTCGCAAAAATTGACTTACGGATTGCGCGTATCAGCAAAGCGGAACATATCGAGAAAGCCAATAAATTACTGCGTCTTGAATTAGATTTAGGCGGCGAAACCAAACAAGTATTTGCGGGTATTAAATCTGCTTATGCTCCTGAAGATTTGGTTGGCAAACTCACCGTGATGGTGGCAAACCTTGCCCCACGTACAATGAAGTTTGGTGATTCAGAAGGTATGGTATTAGCTGCAGGTCCTGGCGGTAAAGATCTGTTTATACTAGAACCCCATGAAGGTGCTCAACCTGGCATGCGCGTTAAGTAACTGTTAAATACATAGAAAAAAAGACCGCCTTGGCGGTCTTTTCAACAGAAACACATCCAGAAAAACACTACCAGTGATTAAGTGATTAAGTGATTAATCTACAAGTATAAAGTAGTGCATTAATGATTAGAATTAACATCAACATCTGATTTTGGCTTTGCATTAACTTCGTTCTGGATATCTACATCTTGTTGGTGAGTGGCATTATCTTCATCCATTGCCTGCTTTAATCGCTCTTCATATAACATAAACAGTTTAATAAAATCGTTACCAAAACGCTCACCCACTGATTCTTTCAACCACATATCGTATAAACGTTTAGAGGCTTCTTTTTCAACCCGCTTATAGGTTGCCTTTCGTCTCAACACATATTCTTCCGAATGACCTAATAACTGTAACGATGACAAGCTGAGCTCAAGAGCTGAATGATGCGTTTCCGACTCGACCGCGTCAGCGCCAGCCTCTTTTAATAAATGCCCATGACCACGGTCAAATGCTCTAGCAACAATCTTAAGTTTAGGGTAGGTATGATGTAAGTATTTAACTAACTCCACACTACTTTCTCTATTATCGATGGCCACCACAAAAAGCGAAGCTTGTTCAATACCAGCAGTTTTTAATAAATCTGGACGAGTCGCATCACCGAAATAGGCCTTAGTATTAATGCGCCTGATAGCGTCGACCTGTGAAACCTGATAATCGAGCACTACGGTTTTAATATTATTCGAAATTAAAAAGCGATTTACCACCTGGCCAAAACGGCCAATACCCGCAATAATCACCGTGCCCTCATCATCAATATTATCCTGTTCACGCTGATTTTTTTTCACTTGAAAGCGTGGATAAATCACTTTATCGAATAATATAAATAACCCTGGGGTTAAAAACATCGATAACGCGACTACGATAGATAAAGTCTGCGCCAGATCAGTTGGAATAACATGCTGTTGAACACTGAAACTCAGTAATACAAAACCAAACTCCCCCGCTTGAGCCAGACATAACGCAAACAACCAACGATCACTGCCCTTAATCCTAAAAATCAACGCTAATAAATACAGCACAAGTGCTTTAATCAGCATAACACTTAAGGTGATTGCAATTATTTCACCAAAATCAGCAAATAGAACCGTAAAGTCGATTCCAGCGCCAACAGTGATAAAAAACAATCCCAATAATAAGCCTTTAAACGGACCAATATTGGCTTCAAGCTCATGCTTAAATTCACTGTTTGCCAGTACAACGCCTGCTAAAAAGGTGCCTAATGCGGGTGATATACCCACTAAACTCATTAATGCCGCAATGCCGATGACCAACATCAGTGCTGCTGCGGTGGAGATTTCACGAGCACCTGATTCGGCGACCATTTTAAATAATGGCCTACTGAGATAGTGACCACCTAACACCACAGCCCCAATAGCTAATACCAGTACAATGGCATATGCCCAACCAGGTAATGAGGCCACTAGGCTTAACTGCTCGTGTTGTTCACTCATACTACTAACTGCAGCTTGGGCTTTCTCAACTAACTCAGGTAAGGCTAATAACGGAATAAAGGCCAACATGGGGATGACCGCGATGTCTTGAAACAACAATACCGAAAATGCGTTCTTTCCGGCGTGGGTTTTATTGAGGCGTTTTTCAGATAAGGTCTGCAACACAATTGCGGTAGAGGATAGTGAAAAAATTAATCCTATCGTTAATGCAATACTCAGTTGGTAGCCCGCATAAATTGCACAAGCCATTACCACCACAACCGAACCCACAACTTGTAAGCCACCAAGCCCCAGTAAACGATTACGCATCGCCCACAACATTTTGGGTTCCAGTTCTAAGCCAACCAAAAATAGCATCATCACCACACCAAATTCGGCGAAGTGTTGAATGGTATTGGTTTCACTGCCCACTAAACCAACAATAGGACCAATGACCACACCCGCAATCAAATATCCCAACACGGAACCCAAGCCTAATTTATTCGCTAACGGAACAGCAATGACTGCAGCGGTGAGATAAATAAAAGCCTGTAAAAAGTACTCTGTCATTGGGGGTCCTTATCGGGTAAATAATTAATATCGACTTTTACACTGCAATTACAAGTGCAAGTACAAGTGCGGGCCAATATTTAGCGATGTATTTTAATCCACTACACTGGGTTAACGATATCAATAAAATGATGGGTTAAATCAAACTTACTGGCTAAATGCTGCCCTAATGCCTGAATACCAAATTGTTCAGTAGCATGATGTCCTGCAGCAAAATAATGCAGCCCTTGCTCCATTGCTGCATGATAAGTACGTTCTGACACTTCACCGCTTATAAACGCATCTACCCCCATTTGGGCTGCATAATCAATATAGTCTTGAGCACCACCAGTACACCAAGCCAAGGTTGAAATAGGCTTGCTGTTATCACCAATATGTAATGGTGCACGTTTAAGTACCTTAGTCAGTAATTGACTCAATTCGCTGGCGCTTAAAGGATGCTCTAAATGACCATGCCAGAGTAAGTCTTGTGCTACTGGTTCATATACTCGAGGACTAATAATCCCTAACTGGTAAGCTAGTTGGGCATTATTTCCAATACCGTGATGGGCATCAAGCGGTAAATGGTAGCCGAATAAACTCATATCATGGTCCATTAATGCCTTAATTCGGCGATACTTCATCCCAGTGATAATTTCTGGCTCGTTTTTCCAAAAAAAACCGTGATGAACAAGAATAGCATCAGCATTAACGGCCGCCGCTTGCTCAATTAATGCTTGGCATGCTGTTACGCCTGTCACAATCGTGCGGATATCAGACTTACCTTCAACTTGTAAGCCATTAGGAGCATAGTCTTTAAAGGCTGACACGTTTAAAAAACTGTCTAAATATGTCCCTAACGTTTGACGAGTAATGGTAGAGGAGCCTTGATGATGTGTTGACATAATATTTTCCTAACAAAATGGATAGAAGCCTCTGAAGCCAACTCAGAAGATAATGGGCCGTTTATCACTTACAATCCGTTGTTAAATTGCAAGCGAATCAGCCACTGAGTTGTACGATTTTTTAGGGATTTAACTAATTAACCTCTGCTCAGAATAATAAACGGTATCGTGCTAATTTTAGCTTATTTATTCAATACCTTCACTAGAGATGAGTTTAATAATTCAATGTAACTCACTGTCGAATATTTCAACAACAGCAGTCATAAACGCTGATAAATCGGACTTTATGAGGGATAAACCGACAATTACAGCCACTAATTGGACTTTTGTAGCCTTCACACATTAAAATTAGTAACAACCTTCATTTAACATGATAACAAATAGGTTATTAACTATGACAACATTGACTAAAGAAGAGGTCATCGGCCAACTACAAATGGCTCTTGAAAAGCAGTCTGGACAAGCAGTTTCTATTGAACAAGCTGGCAGCTGGTACAAAATTGACGGCGGTAAATCAGTGCGCTTTAGCGAACTTGAATCCATGCATGCACAACTAACTGCATCGTCAGTAAAAAAAGCACCGACTGCGCGCCAAGCAGCTATTAAGCCTGCTGCAAGGTTAACGGCAAAAACTGCAGCGAAAAAACAACCGAGTAAAAAAGTGCAATCAAACTCAGGCGGATTAACGCCTAAGCAGTTGTGGCGTAAAAAACTCGAAAACACAACCGGTAATCAAACCTTGCCGCGTGGATTTTAATCTCTATTAGCAACAACAGATCAAACAGTATTGTTAGCAAATATTGACCACAGTGTGTAAACAAAAGGAGCCTAGGCTCCTTTTGTTTTAGTTGCATTTTCACATCGAGAATAATTACATCGAGAATAAATACATCGAGAATAATTACATCGCGAATAAATACATCGAGAATATTTACATCGCTAAGTCGACCCTGACATAACCGGTTAAGTAAACCACCCTAACCTCATCTCCGGCAGTAAAACTCATACCCGGATCCGCATCTTGGATCACCATAACTTGGCTACCATCTTCTTGCTTTATCATTAGTTCAACTAACTTAGTTTCAAGATAATATTGTTGGTTACCGTGCTGACTGCCAATGCCACCGCCAATCAACGCCCCCAAAACAGTGGCAACATCTTTACCTGAACCGCCACCAAATTGATGACCGATGACACCACCGATTAATGCACCGCCAAAGGTTTTCCAACCGCTTCGACTGTCTTCTACTAGCTGTTTCTCTGTCACATGCTTCACAGATTCAATGTGGCCGTATAACACTTTTTCAACTGGAACGGCTTGATTACGTTCGTAAGCAGCTTGGCTTTGACCACAAAACAAACAAATAGTCAGCAATACTGCAAAAAAACTCTTCACACTTACAGTTATGATTTTAAACATGGCCATTTTCCGCTAAGTTAACGATAAGGTATTACAAATAATATACTCAATTGTGAACTCACTGTCTTATTTAAATCAATCCATCGGCTTCCCGCCGCCAGAGCAAGCTCTTACTGATCCGAATGGTCTATTAGCCATCGGAGGAGACTTACGGCCAGACCGCCTAGCACAAGCCTATTACCAAGGTATTTTCCCTTGGTTTAACGCTAATGACCCCATTTTGTGGTGGTCTCCCGATCCTCGAGCGGTGTTCACACCAAGCCATCCTTTTGGCAGTAAAAGCTTAATTAAATTTCTTAAAAAGTCTTCATGGCGCTTTACCATTAATCATGCATTTTTAGATGTTGTTGCCGGTTGTGCTGGGCCCCGTAACACCCAAGATGGCACTTGGATTTCGGCCGAAATACAAATGGCCTACTATGAACTGCATCTCCAAGGGCGTGCTCATTCTATTGAAGTATGGGATGGCGAACAGCTAGTGGGCGGATTGTATGGTATTCCGGTGGGCGGTATTTTTTGCGGTGAATCGATGTTTCATCGTCAAACAAATGCATCAAAAGCAGCCTTTGCTATACTGAATCAACACTTGGTGAAACACGATTTCCAATTGATTGATGCGCAAGTAATGAATCCTCACTTAGTTAGCCTTGGGGCTAAAGCCTTACCTAGAAGCGAGTTTTTAACGGTGCTTCATCAGTACAGAGATCGTACAACTTCAGCGTCAATGTGGAACAAACAAGAGGTGTTTATTGAATTCTAAATCTGTCAGCGTTGGAATAAGCCAGCCTTTTGATTGCAATTATATTGAAGGTAATAAAGAGCAATTGCTGGTGATCCAAGAGCCGCAAATAGACGCCGCGCTGTTTGAACAACTGCTGACGATGGGCTTTCGTCGTAACGGCAATGCTATTTACAAACCTCGTTGTCCCTCCTGCCAAGCTTGTCAGTCTATTAGATTGAATGTTAATGATTTTATATTATCTAAACGCCAAAAAAGAACCTTAAAAAACAACCAAGATTTGCATTGGAAAGTCACTCATACCTCACGGCCAGAGCACTATGATTTGTATCAACGTTATATCAATGAACGTCACAACGATGGGCCAATGTTTCCTGCATCGCCAACCCAATATGATGATTTTTTATTATCAGATTGGTTACCGCCGATGTTTATTGAGGTGTTTGATCAAGAGCGATTAATTGGGGTAGCCGTAACCGATGAAATGATGAGCAGCTTCTCAGCAATTTACAGTTATTTTGATCCTGATTATGCCGACCGTTCATTAGGCTCGCTGATGATTTTAATCCAATGCCAATTAGCAAAATCATTGGGTAAACGTTTTTTATATTTAGGCTATCAAATTGATCAAAATCGGAAAATGAGCTACAAACGTCAATACCGTCCGTATCAAATTTTAACAGCACTCGGTTGGCAAGTTGGTGAAAATCTTACGGCTCTTTCTCGTTAACGCCCTTTACAGTTCAGTGTTTTTGGGGCATGATACGCCCGATTTTTTCATATTTGAAGGCTAATGGGATAACTAATTAATGGCGAAAGAAGACAACATTGAAATGCAGGGCACTATCCTTGAGACCTTGCCAAATACAATGTTCCGCGTAGAGCTTGAAAATGGACATGTGGTGATAGCCCACATCTCTGGCAAAATGCGCAAAAACTACATCCGTATTTTAACGGGTGACAAAGTCACTGTACAGTTGACTCCTTATGACCTATCAAAAGGTCGTATCGTCTTCCGCGCACGTTAATCGCTAGCCTCAACAATGTAAAAACCGACTGCCTGTCGGTTTTTTTGTTGTTATACCAAACTGCATAAATAAAGTGTATTCAACGTAAAGCAACACGCATCAAACAAGACGAATGTTCAACGTAATGGGTATCCCTTTATCAGAGCATTCAACCAGGCATCGCGATGGTTGTAATCCGTTTTGCAGAAGCACCTCATACGATCCACTACTATGTTTATTGATTTAAAAAGGGAATACCCATTTTGCTATCAATACCCATTGAATTGAACAGTAAGAAATGCTTTGAGTTGAAGGCTTATTTATAAGTTACGGTATTGGGCGCAATTAACATACATAAAAAAAGATGACCCATGGGTCATCTTTTTTAATGGCATATTTTCAAGTATATGGATTGATTCCTACGAGACTTTTTCTAACGACTCGCAATCGATATTGATCTCACCTTCTTTAACGTCAATATGCGCAATACCACCCCTTTCAAGCACACCAAACAGAATCTCATCCGCTAACGGACGTTTAATCAATTCAGTGACGACACGTGACATTGGGCGTGCGCCCATCGACTTGTCATAACCTTTCTCTGCAAGCAAGGTTCGCGCTTCATCACTAACATCTAGCGTGACACGCTTATCATCTAGCTGTGCCTGAAGCTCAACTAAGAACTTATCAACCACTTTGGCGATAACGGTCATATCCAAATGATTAAACCATACAATTGAATCTAAGCGATTACGGAACTCAGGTGAAAAGACTTTATTGATTTCAGCTAAGGCATCTTGAGTGTGATCTTGCTGTCTAAAACCAATCGATTTACGAATAGTTTCTTGTACGCCAGCGTTGGTGGTCATCACTAAGGTGACATTTCTGAAATCTGCTTTGCGACCATTGTTGTCGGTCAAAGTACCGTGATCCATCACTTGCAGTAACAAGTTGAATACATCAGGATGCGCCTTTTCAATTTCATCAAGTAGCACCACACAATGCGGATTTTTAATCACAGCATCGGTTAACATACCACCTTGGTCATAACCCACATAACCTGGAGGCGCCCCGATTAAACGTGACACGGTATGACGTTCCATGTACTCAGACATATCAAAGCGAATCAGTTTAAGGTTAAGACAATTAGCTAATTGATTAGTGACTTCTGTTTTACCTACCCCAGTCGGGCCTGCAAACATGAAGCTGCCTACTGGCTTTTTCTCAGAACCTAAACCGCTGCGCGATAAGCGTATAGCAGCACTAAGGCTCTCAATCGCTTTGTCTTGACCAAATACCACCATCTTAAGGTTACGTTCAAGGTTACGTAACATATCCTTGTCAGTCGACGATACCGACTTCTCAGGAATACGCGCCAACTTAGCAATAATGGCCTCTATTTCCGCTTGACCAATGGTCTTCTTACGTTTGCTTTGCGGCATCATCACCATGCGCGCACCGGCTTCGTCAATCACATCAATCGCTTTATCAGGTAAATGACGATCGTTTATGTGTTTGGCCGATAAAATAGCCGCACTGCTGATGGCAGCTTGGGTATAACGCACCCCATGGTATTCTTCGTACTTAGATTTAAGTCCCATCAAAATTTTGGTGGTTTCGGCAACTGAAGGCTCATTAATATCAATCTTTTGGAAGCGACGCGCTAAAGCACGGTCTTTCTCGAAAATGCTTTGATATTCTTGGAATGTGGTTGAGCCCATGCAACGTAACTTACCACTCGATAATAATGGTTTAAGTAAGTTAGATGCATCCATCACACCGCCAGAAGCGGCACCAGCACCAATAATGGTATGAATTTCATCAATAAACAAAATGGCATGCTCATCAGCAGCGAGTTCTTTTAATAAGCTTTTAAAACGCTTTTCAAAATCACCACGGTATTTAGTGCCCGCTAATAATGAGCCTAAATCTAACGAATACACCGTTGCATTGGCCATAACATCAGGCACTTGCTTATTGACAATACGATAAGCTAAACCTTCAGCAATAGCCGTTTTCCCCACCCCAGCTTCACCCACTAGTAATGGGTTATTCTTACGGCGACGGCACAATGTTTGAATAGCACGTTCAATTTCAGCATCACGGCCAATTAATGGATCGATACTGCCGTCTTGGGCTAATTGATTTAAATTAGCAGCAAACTGCGCCAACATGCTGCGGTCTTCTGGATTTTCAGATTGTTCGTCAATGCGTTCTTGATCTTGTGGTTCGCCAGAATCATCTTCTTTTGACATGCCATGAGAAATAAAATTAACCACATCTAAACGGGTAATATCACAACGACGCAGTAAATACACTGCTTGCGATTCTTGTTCACTAAAAATAGCGACGAGTACATTGGCACCAGAAACTTCGTTACGACCAGACGATTGCACATGGAATACAGCTCGTTGCAAAACACGTTGAAATCCCAAAGTGGGTTGGGTTTCACGTTCTTCAGTTGATTCTGCAATAATGGGCGTGGTTTGTTGAATGAAATTAGCCACTTCTTCTCGTAAACGATTAACATCCGCCCCACAAGCAATTAATGCTTCGTAGGCAGAAGGATTATCAATCAGCGCTAATAATAAATGTTCTACCGTCATGTATTCATGACGTGAATCTCTAGCTTGCTGAAACGCTAGGTTCAAGGTGACTTCCAGGTCTTTGTTCAGCATAAGCACCCCCTAAATTTAACCACAGACTGTGAGATATCGATTTTATACTTTCTCTAACGTACACAGTAACGGATGTTGGTTTTCTCTTGCAAACTGATTTACTTGAAAAACTTTTGTTTCTGCAATCCCAAATGGAAATACACCACACAATCCTTTGCCTTGGTTATGGATCGCTAACATAATATCTACAGCTTGCTGTTCATTTTTCTCAAAAAAACGTTGTAATACTTCTACCACAAAGTCCATCGGGGTGTAATCATCATTGTTTAGCACCACTTTATACATATGGGGTGGTTGTAGTTCAGATTCAACCTTTCCTTCAATATGTTCTACATTGCCTAATTTAGCCATTGTTTAATTCTAGCCTCTCGTTTGGTTCCCGACCACTTGATATCGTTAAATTAATTAAATGTTGTTTTTTTGTTAATTACTACTTGACATATTTTCGTACAAATTTCATTCTGTTTGTTAGGCGGCGAATACTAGACCGCTGGATAATAAGTTTTACTATCTTACTGGTAAGTAGACAACAGAAGGAAGTGGAAGTATGGCAAACGGAACTGTTAAATGGTTCAACAACGCCAAAGGATTCGGGTTTATTTGCCCTGATCAGGGTGGCGAAGATGTATTTGCGCACTATTCAACTATCGAAATGGAAGGTTATCGTACCTTAAAAGCAGGTCAACCTGTGTGCTTCGAAGTTGAAGAAGGCCCCAAAGGAATGCATGCTTCAGCCATCTCGCCAACAATCTAATTGGTGAGACTATAAAACAAAAAGACAGGGATTTTAATCCCTGTCTTTTTTATTGCCTAAAAAAACATCAACTCAATCAATTTAATACACCTTCAATTGAAGATGTATTCATTAACAGAATAACTCACACCTAGTTAGGAGAGTTCTTGTGCAGATTAACCAATTACAAACTGGTTTAATGTTGCACTAGGGCGCATTGCTTGTTCGGCTTTAGCTGCATCTAAACGGTAATAACCACCTAAATCAACTGCTGGGCCTTGTGCACCGTTCAATTCAGCAAGAATAACCGTTTCATTTGCAGCCAATGACTTAGCTAGAGGTGCAAAGTGTGCAGCAAGCTCTGCATCAGCCGTTTGCTCAGTTAATGCTTGTGCCCAATACATCGCTAGGTAGAAGTGACTACCGCGGTTATCAAGTTCACCTACACGACGTGATGGTGATTTATTGGTATCAAGGAATACACCAATTGCCACATCTAAGGTGTCTGCTAATACTTGTGCCTTAGGATTATTGGTCGTTTGGCTTAAATGTTCTAAAGACGCAGCAAGTGCTAAAAACTCACCTAATGAATCCCAACGTAAGTGACCTTCTTTTTCGACTTGTTGCACGTGCTTAGGCGCTGAACCACCGGCACCTGTTTCAAATAAGCCACCGCCATTCATTAACGGCACGATAGACAACATTTTAGCACTGGTACCCAGTTCAAGAATTGGGAATAAATCGGTTAAGTAGTCACGTAACACGTTACCCGTTACCGAAATAGTGTCTTCACCTTTGATGATGCGCTCTAGCGTAAAGCGAGTTGCATCCTCTGGCGTCATTATTTGAATGTCTAAACCAGCAGTATCTTGCTCAGCTAGATATTGAGCCACTTTCTTAATTAACTCAGCATCGTGAGCACGGTTACTGTCTAACCAAAATACCGCTGGTGTATTACTTAAACGTGCACGCTTGACGGCTAGTTTTACCCAGTCGCGAATTGGCGCATCTTTCACTTGGCACATGCGATAAATGTCGCCAGCTTCAACGTCATGGCTCATTAACACATCACCGGCTTGGTTAATCACATTAACCGTACCAGTAGCTTTAATTTCAAAGGTTTTATCGTGGCTGCCGTATTCTTCTGCTTTTTGAGCCATTAAGCCCACGTTAGGTACGCTGCCCATAGTTGTTGGATCAAATGCACCGTGCTTTTTACAGAACGAAATCGTTTCTTGATAAACACCAGCGTAACAACGATCTGGGATCATTGCTTTGGTGTCTTGTAACTGGCCATCAGGACCCCACATTTTCCCCGAAGAACGGATAGCTGCAGGCATTGATGCATCAATAATGATGTCACTAGGTACGTGTAAGTTAGTGATACCTTTATCAGAATCAACCATCGCAAGTGCTGGACGAGCAGCATAAACAGCAGCAATATCTGCTTCAATTTCGTTACGTTTAGCTTCTGGTAACGTGCTAATTTTGGCATAAACATCACCAAAACCATTGTTTACATCAACGCCTAGCTCAGCAAATAATTTACCGTGCTTATCGAACACATCTTTAAAGAACACTTTAACGGCAAGACCAAATAATATTGGGTCAGACACTTTCATCATGGTCGCTTTAAGGTGTAAAGATAGCAAAACATCTTCAGATTTTGCCGCTTCGATTTCACGAGCATAAAAATCCACTAACGCTTTTTTGCTCATCACTGATGAGTCAATAATTTCGTCCGCTAATAACGCTAAGCCGCTTTTCAATACAACGTCTTTGCCGTCTTGTTGAGTCAACACGATATTGACTTTATCAGCTACCGCTAGAGTGACAGACTGCTCACTGCCATAGAAGTCACCTTCGTTCATATGAGCAACGTGAGACTTAGAGTCGCTGGCCCATTTACCCATTGAATGTGGGTTTTTCTTGGCGTAGTTTTTCACTGACGTTGGTGCACGACGATCTGAGTTACCTTCACGTAATACTGGGTTTACCGCGCTACCTTTAATTTTATCATAACGCGATTGAGCTTCAACTTCTGCGTCATTTTTAGGCTCATCAGGATAGTTAGGAATGTCATAACCTTTTGCTTGAAGTTCAGCAATACAGGCTTTTAACTGCGGAATTGATGCACTAACGTTAGGTAATTTAATGATGTTAGCTTCTGGCTTATTAGCCAATTCGCCTAATTCGGTTAGCGCATCAGCAATTTTTTGCTCTGCGGTTAACTTTTCAGGGAAGTTAGCAATAACACGACCTGACAAAGAGATATCGCGCGTTTCAACTTTTACGCCAGCAGCGTTAGTGAAAGTGCGGATAATCGGTAATAAAGACAGCGTGGCAAGTGCCGGTGCTTCGTCGGTTTCTGTGTATATGATCGTTGGAGTGTTATCTTTCATTTTGTTTCCTACATTATTGTAAATTTATAATTTATTAGAATAAATTGCGTAAGCATTTGACGGGCTTTGGTGGATAACACTCGCACAAGTTAACCGTGGTCAGCGACCATGGCACACTTTTTTATAAGCCAAGTATGTGAAATCCCCTATCCCTTTATTATTATATTTTGTTCTCAAACCTCTGAGATTTAGCGGTTAAAGCCGATATCTCAGAATGATAAATTAGGTACAGATCACAATTTTTAGGCGGACATCATAGATCATTCTTAGTAATTTTCAAATTCCACTAAGGGCGAATACGCAGTAAACTACCATAAATAGATTTATATTCGTTCACTTTTCACTCACTTGTATTAGCAAAGGATGTTAACCATACCTTTATGTCAAAAATCGGTAAATTCAGTCAATTTAAAAAAACATCTACTTACAGAACTGGCGCGTCTACAAAACCAGTTAATTCAGAGGCAACAAGTGCGCCAGCCAATCGTGGCAGGGCAAAATCGCGACCGCCACAAAAACCACGGCCTGAAAATCCCGTCATCGTATTATTTAACAAGCCATTTGACGTGTTGTGCCAATTTACCGATGAAGCAGGCCGACAAACATTAAAAGACTTTATTCCAGTAGCCGATGTTTACGCAGCAGGACGTTTAGACCGTGATAGTGAAGGTTTGCTATTGCTTACCAACGACGGACAATTGCAGGCAAAGCTTACCCAGCCATCGCAAAAAACCTTTAAAACCTATTGGGTTCAAGTGGAAGGCGAACCATCAGATGAGGCAATCAATGCCTTATGTAATGGGGTTGAATTAAAAGACGGCATGACATTACCGGCTAAAGTTTGCGTAATGACATCTCCTGATATTTGGCCAAGAACCCCGCCGGTGCGAGAGCGAAAAGCCATTCCAACAACCTGGCTTGAAGTGCAAATTTGTGAAGGTCGAAATCGCCAAGTCAGAAGAATGACCGCACATGTAGGTCACCCAACCTTAAGATTAATCCGTTATAAAATAGGTCAATGGTGTCTAGATGATTTACCAAATGGTGAATACAAAGTGATCAGCACAGCAATGTAATCGCTGGCAGACGCTTTATACAAGAGGGAAATATGACTGAACGCTATAAACCTAATACTACTGTAGCTTGCGTGATCCACTGCCAAGGTAAATTTTTATTGGTTGAAGAATGCATCTACGGTGAGGTTAAATTTAACCAACCAGCGGGGCATTTAGAGGCCAATGAATCGATTATTGCAGCATGCGCTCGTGAAATTGTTGAAGAAACGGGACTTGAGCTGACACCACAAGCCTTAGTAGGGATCTATCAATTTCGGGCAGCTACAGATTTAGCCTTTGTTCGTTATACATTTTGTATTGAGCTGGCCGAGCAACAACACGCCACACCCGGTGATAATGCCATTACCGCTACCCATTGGCTTAATCTTGCAGACATCATCGCCCTTGGCAACCAGCTTCGTAGCCCATTAGTGCTAAAAAGTATTGAAGATTTTTTACAACAAACGGATAAAAACCATTCCGCACAGCACACGCCGTTATCGTTGCTCAATGTCGATTATTTTTAATGGCTTGTATTAGGCTATTTGTATGTGCCTCAAGATAGCCCATTAAGCGAATGCGTGATAGAATACGCGCCGCACAAATGTCGTATTAATTGACCGTTTACCAATTAATCTCTTCGATATGTGCAACTATAATCTCTGCGATATGTGCAACTATAATCTCTGCGATATTCGCAACTAATAGTATTCAAGTTAACGACTAGCAAAAATCTAGCACAATCGCCTTGAAACATCGGCATTGCGGCACAATATATACATTATCTTTCTTCAAGGTTTTTAGGATTTATGACATCACTCAGCCCTACTTCAAACGGAAAAAAAGTCATTGTCGGCATGTCCGGCGGTGTGGACTCTTCAGTATCAGCTTACTTGTTAATGCAGCAAGGCTACGAAGTTGAAGGTCTGTTTATGAAGAACTGGGAAGAAGACGATACTGATGAATATTGCGCAGCAGCAGATGATTTAAAAGATGCTCAAGCGGTTTGCGACAAGCTAGGTATAAAAATGCACACCGTCAATTTTGCTGCCGAATACTGGGATAATGTATTCGAATACTTCTTAGCAGAATACAAAGCAGGCCGCACGCCTAATCCCGATATCATGTGTAATAAAGAAATCAAATTTAAAGCATTTCTTGAATTTGCCGACGACATTTTAGATGCTGATTATATCGCCATGGGCCATTATGTTCGTCGTCGTGATAATAGCGATGGCAGCGTTGAAATGCTCCGTGGGGTTGATGGCAATAAAGATCAAAGTTACTTCTTATACACCTTAAGCCACGAACAAGTTGCCCGTAGCTTGTTCCCTGTCGGTGAACTTGAAAAACATCAAGTACGCGAAATAGCCCAAAAATTGGGACTCATTACTCACGACAAAAAAGACAGCACTGGCATATGCTTTATTGGTGAACGTAAATTTACTGACTTCTTAGCAACGTATTTACCAGCACAACCTGGTGATATCGAAACATCGGAAGGTGAAGTGATTGGTACACATCAAGGGTTGATGTATCACACACTTGGACAACGCAAAGGCCTTGGCATTGGTGGACTGAAAAACAGCAATGAAGACCCATGGTATGTGGTCGAAAAAGATTTAGTCCGTAATGTGCTTATTGTGGCGCAAGGCGGCAATCACCCTCGTTTAATGTCAACAGGTATGACTGTCAATCAGCTCCATTGGGTTGATCGTAAAGGTCCTGCCAATAACAGCACGATTACGGTAAAGACCCGTTATCGTCAACGTGATGTTGGATGTACCCTCACCTATGATGACGCAGACAATATTACGGTGATGTTTGATGAGGCGGTTGCCGCAGTGACCCCTGGGCAATCAGCCGTGTTTTATGATGGTGACATCTGTTTAGGTGGCGGCATAATCGATACTTTAATTCGAGGATAATCCGTGAGCCAAACTCCAGACAACATCTTGTTTGAACGCACTATGGCCTTCGCGGGTATTTTACAAGCGATTGGCCAAGTGCAGTATTTAGCACGCCACGGCGAAAGTGACAAAGACGCCTTAGCTGCTACGCTTAATACTATTTTAATCACAGAGCCTGAATCGACAGTTGAGGTCTATCAAGATAAAGCCATTTTAGATAATGGCTACCAACTGATTCAAAATCAGCTCGGCGATGGCAGTAACAAAGATGTCGAAACCACTCGTTACTTAGTTGGCGTATTAGCGCTTGAACGTAAGCTTGCCCGCTCGCCCAATGGTTTGGGTATGCTGGCAGAGCGCATCAATCAAGTGCATCGCCAACTGGCACATTTTGCGATTACCGATGAACAAGTACTTGCCAATTTTGCCAGTATTTACAGTGATATCATCAGTGAATTAGGCCCTAAATTACAAATATCAGGTAATCCCGATTGCTTAAAACAGCCTCAGGTGCAAAACAAAATTCGTGCGTTACTGCTTGCTGCAATGCGCAGTGCAGTATTATGGCGCCAATTAGGTGGCAAACGCCGCCATTTAGTGTTTGCCCGTAAGGCCATATTTGATACAGCAAAACAAAGCCAAAATAACAATTAATCGAATCACCCTACAACAAAGTTCATCAAGGAGCTTCAAATGGATCTTTCCGCACTAACTGCTATCTCTCCGGTAGACGGTCGTTATGGTAGTAAAACCGCCTCATTACGAGGGATTTTCAGCGAGTTCGGTCTTACTAAGTACCGTGTTCAAGTTGAAATCAACTGGTTAAAGCTATTATCTAGCTGCCCAGAGATTGAAGAAGTTCCCCCTTTTAGCGAAACCGCCCTTGCCGTGCTAGACAGCATCAAGGACAACTTTAGCGAACAAGACGCCCTGCGCGTTAAAGCGATTGAAAGCACCACCAATCACGACGTTAAAGCGGTTGAGTACTTTATTAAAGAACAAATTGCCAATAATGCCGAGTTAGTCGCCATTGATGAATTTGTCCATTTTGCCTGTACCTCTGAAGACATTAACAACTTATCTCATGGCTTAATGTTAAAAGAAGCGCGTGAACAAGTGCTAGTGCCGCATTGTCAGCAGATTATTGATGCGATCAAAAAATTAGCGCATGACAATAAAAGCGTGCCGTTAATGTCACGCACCCACGGCCAACCAGCATCACCATCTACACTTGGTAAAGAGATGGCTAACGTTGCAGTACGTTTAGATCGTCAATTAAACCAAATCAACGCTGTTGAAATTATGGGTAAAATTAACGGTGCAGTCGGTAACTACAACGCACACATCTCTGCATACCCAGAAGTAAACTGGCATGAGTTGTCACAGCGTTTTGTCACCAGCCTTGGCATTAATTGGAACGCGTATACCACTCAGATTGAGCCACATGATTACATTGCTGAATTGTTCGATGCCATTGCTCGTTTCAACACCATCCTAATCGATTTTGATCGTGATATTTGGGGTTATGTTGCACTAGGCCACTTTAAGCAGCGCACTATCGCAGGCGAAATTGGTTCATCAACGATGCCGCACAAAGTCAATCCAATTGATTTTGAAAACTCGGAAGGTAACTTAGGTATCGCTAACGCGCTAATGCAACATTTAGCCGCTAAATTACCCGTTTCAAGATGGCAACGTGACCTAACTGACTCAACCGTGTTACGTAACTTAGGCGTTGGTATGGCTCACTCGTTAATTGCATATCAAGCAACCTTGAAAGGCATTAGCAAGTTAGAAGTGAATGAAGCACAACTTTTAGCTGAATTAGACAAAAACTGGGAAGTATTGGCAGAGCCAGTACAAACCGTAATGCGTCGTTACGGTATTGAAAAACCGTATGAGAAGTTAAAAGAACTGACGCGTGGCAAACGTATTGATGCTGCACAACTTGCAGTATTCATCGATGGTCTTGAATTACCAGAACACGTAAAAATTGAATTGAAAAAGATGACCCCAGCAAACTACATTGGCCGCGCAGAAGCCTTTGTTGATGAGCTAAAATAGTCTTATAAGCTTATACATAACATTAGCGGTCGCATATGTGGCCGCTTTTTTATTGTATTACCACTCGTTAATTATCTCGACCTGAGGTCAATGATGTACACATTAAATATTGATACCCAAGCCTTTATTAAACAGCATTGGCAGCAAAAACCACTTGTTATCAAACAGGCTTTTATCGACTTTGAAGATCCTATCGCAGCAGATGAACTTGCCGGCCTAGCCTGTGAAGAAGAAATATCATCACGCGTTGTGGTCACAAAAGGTGATGACTGGGACGTAGTCCAAGGTCCATTTGAAGACTATGACCAATTTGGTGAAGACAACTGGCAGCTATTAGTTCAAGCCGTCAACCATTGGTACCCTGACTCACAGGCTTTAGTCGAAGCATTTCGATTTTTACCAGACTGGCGCTTTGATGACCTAATGGCATCATTTGCCACGCCAGGTGGTGGTGTTGGGCCGCATATCGATAACTACGATGTGTTTATCATTCAAGGCGATGGCGAACGTCGTTGGAAAGTGGGCGACAAAGGTCAACATAAGCGTCGCGGCGATAACCCTAACTCACCGCTAGTTGACGACTTTGAACCGATTATCGATGTGGTATTGCAAAAAGGCGACGTGCTCTACATTCCACCAGGATACCCACATTGCGGCGAAACACTATCGCTCGCCTTGTCATATTCGATTGGTTTTAGAGCGCCTAGCCAACAAGAATTATTAACTGAACTCGCGGATAGTTTAATCGACAGCAACCAAGGCCAAAAACGTTTTAATTCTGTGGATGAGCCAGCAACACCAGGGATGATTAGCCAATCACACCAGCAGGGTATTATGGATTTATTGACCCAATTGGCTCAAGATCCAGCCAGCTATCAAACCATGCTAGGTAAGCTACTGAGTCAAAATCGTTTCGAACTTGATATCTGTGAAGGCGAAGAGCCATTAACGGCCGATGAGTTATTGGAAGCGATTGAGCAAGGCGCGATAATTCAACGCATTGGTGGTTTGAAAGTATTGCAGTTAGAAAATGATAATGAGCAGCGTTTGTTTATTAATGGTGAAGTGTACACCTTTACTAATGTTACAAATGACATGTTACAACTATTGGCTAACCAGGTAAGGATCACGCCTGAAGAGGCTGGTTTATTCACAGCCAACCCAGCGGCAATGGATGTTCTAACCGAATTACTCAATCAAGGGTTATTCTATTTAGCCGAAGACGATTGCGAGTAATCATTAGCATATAAGTCACTGAGCTTGATGGCGGCTATCAACAAGAGCTCATCGATATGATCCATCAAGCTCAAGATAATAAAAAAAGGCACTGTGAGTGCCTTTTTTATGTTTATTACGTCAAGTTACTAGTGGCTTAGGGCATTACCCCCACAGTTTCTCATCTTGATTCATTTTATATAAGCTTTCTGCTCGCGACACCAATAATTGTGCAAACTTAAGTTGAGTAGGATCTTTGGTTACACCCGACTTGTGCAAGTTCTCTGCTTTAAGTTGCCACATCATTGAAAAATGTCTAATCGCATCACGAGCTGTTGCCGCGACTTTCACATCAACATAATCCGAAGGTAAATCACCAGACATTACCCAAAATGTTTGTTTTTTAGGTTGCTTCGATTCCATCTTCCAAATGGCTAAATAAGGAGCAAGATAACGGCTTTCGTCAGCAAGTACTTTACTTGGGATCACCCCTTTCTCAGCCAAAAAACGGTTCGCCTTTTGAAATTGAGTACGAACCCACTCTTGTCTTAATGCCTCAGGCTCTGGTGTTGGCTGTGCAACCGGCTCTGCTACTTCTTCAGTCATAATACTTCCTATCTTATTGTTATATTACAGGTTAGAACAAAAATGCAACCTGATATTCAATCTCAAAAACACTGATGCAACATAAGTTACTTTACGTTTACGTAAGGTGGCAAGCTAAATTTCCACATCAATGACAAAAATAACTAAATCATGCTTTGTTGAGAGTATCGCTAAATGCTATCGTGCTGCAATAAATATAACAAGCAGTCGTTTGCGCCTTTTGTACTCAATTAACAGAAGGTGTGAGAACTTTACTTTAACAAGCTAGCAAGCGGAGATGTCACGTGGCAGTTTTTAATCATGTTTCGTTCGATGAACACGAACAAGTGGTCTTTTGTCATGATAAACAAAGTGGTTTAAAAGCCATAATTGCAGTCCATAACACTAACCTAGGCCCTGCCGTAGGTGGTTGTCGTATGTGGAACTATCAATCGGATGATGAAGCCTTAACAGACGTATTACGTCTTTCTCGTGGAATGACTTATAAAAATGCGTTAGCCGGTCTCACCATGGGTGGCGGTAAAGCAGTGATCATCGCCGATCCTAAAACAACCGACCGCGAAGCGTTATTCCTTGCATTTGGGCGCTTTGTGAACAGTTTAGGTGGCAAATATTATTCTGCAGAAGACGTTGGCGTATCGACATCAGACATCATGATAGCCAGTCGTGAAACTGAATTTGTTGCTGGACTTGAAGGTAAATCAGGCGATCCATCGCCACTTACCGCGTTAGGCACGTACCTTGGCATTAAAGCCGCCGTAAAACATCAACGCGGCATTGATAGCCTAAAGGGAATTAAAGTCTCTGTGCAAGGCGTGGGACACGTTGGTTATTACTTGTGTAAGCATTTACATGATGCAGGCGCTGAACTCATTGTTACCGACATTCATCAAGCCTCGCTTGACCGTGTTGCAACCGAATTTGGTGCAACCGTTGTTGCTCCACAAGATATCTATACCCAGGATGTTGATGTCTATGCGCCTTGTGCATTAGGTGCAACACTTAACGACACAACCTTGCCATTACTAAAAGCGACCATTGTTGCCGGTTGTGCCAATAACCAGTTAGCTGAAGTTCGCCACGGTGAAAAACTCAAGCAAATGGGTATTCTGTACGCGCCAGATTATGTGATTAATGCTGGCGGTATTATCAATGTGTCATTTGAGAAAAACTATGACGCTGCAGCCTCTACCGCCAAGGTTGAGCAGATTTACAATACCCTGCTGACTATTTTTGAACGTGCTGATAGCGAGAACCGCACTACCGGTTCTGTAGCCGATGAAATGGCTAAAGCAATTATTGATGCCGCAAGATAGTTAATCAGCTTGATATTAAGGCTTTTGAATCCCTTAATATAACTTTATAAACATGCATTTATAAAAATCAATTTATAAACATAACTTTATAAAAAAAGCTAAAAGGAAATGCCTGTGCATTTCCTTTTTTATTACTCTTCCCTCCAGATATTGCTGGTGACGGGTTCATCAAGTTGCAACAAATCGTTCACCTTAGCGTCAAATAACTGCCCTACTCTACATCAACACTGACGCAATCTGTGTATTAGGGTGAATGACGGATGATCTCACACAGCAAAAAAAGCAATCAACAACGGCAACCTTTATCTCACTTAACGCATAGTGACAAAATTCAGCATTTTCATGCGTTGTGGATATCGGATGTTCATCTAGGCAGCATTGATTGTAAAGCAGACTTTTTATTACATTTCCTCAATCATAGCCAATGCCAATACTTGTATTTAGTCGGTGACATTGTCGATATCTGGGCACTGAAAAAACGTGTTTATTGGCCCGACAGCCACAATAAAGTGATACAAAAAATCCTCGAACTGGCCAGTAGTGGCACCCAAGTTATTTACATACCAGGTAATCATGATGAGGCTTTCAAAGATTATGCCGACAGTCATTTCAGAGGTATTACCCTCGTTAAACAGCATATTCATCAGTCTCTGAGTGGTAAACGTTTTTTAATACTTCATGGCGATCAATTTGACTCACAAGTATGTGTTAGTCGTACCTACGCAAAATTAGGCGACCATTTATATGATGTGTTGTTGTGGCTAAATCGTCAGTTACACAGAGTAAGAAGCCGCCTAGGATATCCATATTGGTCACTAGCCAGCTACATAAAACTCCGCGTCAACAAAGCTCAGCAAGCCATTAACCAATACCGAGATGCCGTACTGCGCTATGCCATTAAAAAACAAGTCGACATGGTGATATGTGGCCATATTCATCAGCCAGAATTATCACAGCATACGATTAATAACCACATCATCACTTACGCAAATGATGGTGATTGGGTTGAAAATTGTACTCTCATAGCAGAGACAGAATCTGGAGATGTGCAGTTGCTTAAGTGGGATGAACAAACGTTGCAAGCTACAGCAGTAAACACGATTGATTTTGGCAGTTCAGAGGCTACATCAATCATCACGCCCCAAAAACAGCACGTTGCATAAATAAGGCTAAAATATGATATTTACTGTTGATAATATGGTCGAAAAAAACCTGCCAAATGTGCATAACAAGCCTTGGTTAGCCGTGCCGACTAAAGCCATGTTGCGCTACTTGCTTCATGAAAAGCAGTGTAATGACATTGCCAACGAACATGCGCATTTATCCGGGGTCGATTTTGTTGAACAAATTCTTGCCTGTTTGAATTTCAGTTACAGCGTCCCCAATAACGAAATTGAAAATATTCCCATTGAAGGCCGAGTGGTGATCTACGCCAATCACCCTATCGGTTCACTTGATGCGCTGGCATTAATCAAACTGATTAGTCAGGTGAGACCAGACATCAAGGTCGTTGCCAATGAATTACTAATGGCCATTAAACCGCTTCATTCCATTTTATTGCCAGTACGTAACATGACTGGTGGAACACCGAAACAACACTTAAATGAAATTCATCATCACCTCAAAAATGAAGGCGCGATATTGATTTTCCCCTCGGGTGAAGTGTCACGTTTACGCCCAACAGGGGTTACTGACTTACATTGGCACAGCGGCTTTTTAAAAATGGCTCGCGCCTGTAATGCCCCCCTTTTACCGATGTTCGTTGACGCAAAAAACTCTGCTACGTTTTATGGCGCCTCAATGATTTACAAGCCATTGGCAACGCTATTACTGATTAAAGAAATGTTCAAACAAATGGATCATGTGATGCCGGTGCGAATTGGCCAATTGATTGCAAAAGAAGTGGTCAGCACTCAAGATTTTCCGCTTAAAACCAAAGTGAATTTGCTTAAAAATCATTTATACCGCATAGGTAAAAATCGCAGTCCATTATTTATCACCCAAAATGCCATTGCCCATCCAGAAAAACGCTGTGAATTACAACAAGCTTTACAACAATGCGAATTGCTCGGTAAAACCCAAGACAATAAACAAATCTATTTGTATAAGCATACTCAAAGCAGTGCAGTTATGCGTGAGATTGGCCGGCTTCGTGAAATCGCCTTCAGAGCCGTGGGCGAAGGTACCGGTAAACGTCGCGATACCGATAAATATGATAATCACTATTTTCATTTAGTGTTATGGGATAAAGACGAATTAGAGATTGTGGGTGCCTATCGTTTTGCCAGTGCCAAAATGCTCCACGAATCCATTGGTGAAAATGCGCTGTATAGCCAATCACTATTTGAATACCACGATGCGTTTGCTCCCTATTTTGACCAAGGACTCGAACTTGGCCGCAGCTTTGTCCAACCTAAATATTGGGGCCGCCGTAGTTTAGAATATTTGTGGCAAGGTATTGGTGCGTTTTTAATTAAAAACCCACAGTATCGTTACCTCTTTGGGCCCGTGTCGCTAAGCGATAGTCTACCTGTTCCCGCCAAAGAGATGCTGGTGTTTTTTTACCAACATCATTTTGCCACCAAACACGTTTTAGCGACTTCATTTAATTCATATCAATTCACCGACGAACGTCAGCATCAATTGCATCAGTTATTTAATGGCGATGACTATGCTGAGAACTTTAAAATACTCAAACGGACGCTATCGAATATGGGTGTATCAGTACCGACGTTATTTAAGCAATATGGCGAATTGTGCGACAACAATGGCGTACAGTTTCTCGACTTTGGTATTGATGCAGAGTTTGGTGACTGTATCGATGGTTTAGTGTTAGTCGATATTCATCAGTTAAAGCCGATAAAATATCAAAAATACTTGGCTGGTCATTTACCTGAAAACAAAATTGCATCTTGACCAGATACAAGCTTATAACGTGATTAAGTCGTTGTCATTGGCCGTTAAATGATTGTTACACTGATATTTATCTGATATAAAAGAATAAATACGTGGAGAATCGCTTATGACAACTGCTACTGAATTGTTGACAGAGACATTACCTGATAACCCGACTAAACATCTCTGTGTCGCGGACATCATGACTACGCGAGTGGTTACCATAGAGATGGATGACCGGCTGACACTGGCAAAAGAAATTTTTGACAATGTCAGCTTTCATCATCTACTCGTGGTTGATAACGAGCAATTGAGTGGCATATTGTCTCATCGGGACTTTCTACGGGCGCTCAGTCCTAATATCGGTACCGCTGCTGAATTAATTCGGGACACTGAAACCCTGCATAAAAGGGTTCATCAAGTCATGACTCACAATCCATTCACTATCGCCCCTCATTGCGATATCAACCAAGCAACCAGACTTATTTTAGACCACGATATAGGGTGTTTACCGGTATTAGACAACAACACCATCGTGGGCATTATTACTTGGAAAGATCTATTGAAGGCCTATTACGTGAAGTAAATGGTCTGCTTTTCATCTATTTAATCGTTAACAAAAAATAGTCTGCCTGTTACTACTGTATTTTTGAACTGTTCTTTTGATCTGTTCTTTTGATCGAATACTCATGTATAAGTTCCGTATATTATCCGTATATTCCGACATACAACCCTGCTTCATTTATCATCAACCGCTAATATTTAAATGCCGAAAAATCATATTTTGGCAATAGCTCTTCCAAAAAATAAATATTACTAAGCTTGCCAACTAGATAGCTTCATTTCGTAAATTGTTCATATTTATATGCTGGAAAATGTCACATTACTCTGCTTTTATTAGACACAGGGCTCGTGGCTATCATGTGATAAGGACAGCATTATGATTAAGTTTACATACCACCTCAATCAAGACAACATTGAGTTGCAAGCGAGTAATTGGTGCGGACTAGAACGAGTATTTATTAATGGCAAAGTGGTGTCACGCAAGTTCAACTTTGGTTTACAAAGCATGCATGATGTACTGCTTAATAATGGCAAAAAGTGTCGTTTTCAATTAATAGTCGATCCACAAACAGAATTAGTCTCTTGCCGTATTTACAAACAAAACCAATTGGTGACTATTTTAAATCAAGGTAAAAAACAGCTACAAAAAAGCCAGTTCCTAATCGAAACTAGCTTCGTTGTTGTATGTGTTGGCATGCTCAGCTTGTATTGGTTAACTTAAGTTAAACATAACCAATGAGATTGGTATAACACAAGCTGGCTTAGGTATTAACCTATGGTGAAATCAAGCTGAACGGTAGATTTTGCTTCTGTTGGCTTACCATCAACAAATTTAGGCGCATAACGCCATTGACTAAGCGCTTCTATCGATTCTTTTTCAAACTGGGTGCCACCTTTAGAGTCAATGATCTCAGGTGATTTAACAAAACCATTTTCATCAACTGTAAACTCAACTTGCACCCAACCAGATTTTCTTCTTTGGGCATATGATTGCGGGTATTTTGGTGGTTTTCTAAATAACGGGGTTTGTTCTTGTTGGTCATTCCATGGCGTCATTTTACCAATCGCAATACAATGCTCAGTGGCTTTATCTCCTAGGCCTTTTTGCTCATACAGTTTCACTAACAAGGCATGCGCACGAAGTTCATAAGGATGACTATAAGGTAATGCCTGATATTGTTTGATAACTTCAACTAAATTTGTAATTGCTTGACTTGGCTTACCCATGGAATCATATAACGCAGCAACGAGGTAAGTAGCATCAACTCGTTTAATGGCATCTTCTGGTAACTTACTGGTATAAATATCGTAAGCGTCAAACGCCAAAGTTCTCACTGTGCGGGTATAATACTCGGTATGCGATAAGCGATGAAACGTAATGAGTTTTACTTCGGCAACCGTTAACTCATTGTCAGCTTTTTCTGCAATCTCTATTGCTTCAAATAATAACGTTTTCGCGTATTTATCATCTGTTGTCGATTCAGCTAACCCAATCAAAGGATCGATTAACTCGATACCATTATCGGTCACGTTTTCACGGTATACAGCTAATGCAGAAGTAAATAATTGATGCGCCTTAAGCGTCGCGTCATCTTCAATAACACGGCCTTGATTCTTTTTCTTAGGTTCAACCATTACCGCATTTGCATAATTAATGGCTAACTTAGCGCTATCAAAGCTGTCTTGACCGAATTTAATTTGACCTAACTCATAGGCTTGCTGCGCATATTTCAGCGTATCTTGGTTGTTGTGGTTTTCAACAGAAACATTGTATTGCTGGTAAGCGTGTGAAAAAGCTTCTGTGTTTGCTGGTTCAGCATAAGCAAATTGGCTCATAAAAGCCGCTGCTATCGATAAGCGTAAAAGTGTCTTCATAACGTTCTAAATCCTTTTTGATTTTATCCTTAACCTTTTCTCGCACTTCGAAAAATACTGGTCGAGTAATATTTTAATAAACAGCCCTCCACTTTTACCCATTTTTATGACCTACGTCAACTTACTGCAAATAATTGTAAACAATATGTTGTGAAATATTGTTCCATAGGCACACTAATTTAGTTGCTGGCTATTTATGTCAGCGAAACCATTACAGGAGCTAAGATGTCAGCCATCATCAAATTGCTCCAAGCGATGTTAAGCAGCTTCAAAGACCTTATTCCTATTATCTTAGTGGTCAGTTTTTTTGAAATATTTGTGCTTCATCAAGCGCCTGCACAACTTGGATCTATTCTTGTGGGTGTGGTGTTTATTGTATTGGGACTGACCTTTTTTGTATTTGGTTTGGAAATGGGTTTATTTCCGATTGGCGAATCACTGGCTGAAGCATTAGCACGAAAAGGCAGTGTATTTTGGTTAGTTATTTTCTCATTCTCGTTAGGTTTTGGCACCACATTAGCAGAACCTGCTCTTACGGCTGTTGCAAACGAAGCAGCGCAGGTTGCCGCGAATGCTGGTGCGATAGAGTCAAACCAACAAGCCATGAGTTCCTATGCAATGGGCTTACGATTAACCGTCGCTATCTCGGTTGGTCTGGCCATTTTACTTGGGGTCATTCGTATTCTTAAGGGATGGCCAATCCATTACCTCATTATTGGCGGTTACGTGTTGGTGATGATCCTCACCAGCTTTGCACCAGCCAACATTATTGGTATCGCTTATGATTCTGGTGGCGTCACCACATCGACCATTACTGTGCCTTTAGTCACTGCACTAGGGGTTGGCCTGGCAAGCGTCATTAAAGGTCGTAATCCGATGGTAGATGGCTTTGGATTAATTGCTTTTGCAAGCCTTAGTCCAATGATTTTTGTATTGCTATACGGCATGGTGTTTTTGCAGTGATCGCTATCGCCAATAAAATGAGGAGTGGTTTTGCTCAATGAACTGATTAGCACTTTATTACTGACTGCTCGTGATGTCATACCTATTGCGATAATTCTATTTGGCTTTCAGCTGGGCGTGCTTAAACGCCCAATAAACCAATGGCGTAAAGTATTGCTTGGATTTTTTTATGTGATTATCGGCCTCACCTTCTTTCTCGTGGGCTTACAATTGGCGCTATTCCCTATCGGTGAGAGCATGGCCAATCAATTGACCACCAGCGAGTTTTTACACCCTGATGGTGGCAATGAGCCGTATATTTGGCAAGACTACTTTTGGGTTTATGTGTTTGCCGCCGCAATCGGTTTTAGCACCACCATCGCAGAACCGTCATTAATCGCAGTGGCCATCAAAGCCAACCAAGTCTCTGGTGGCACCATTGGCATTCAAGGTCTGCGAATGTCAGTGGCATTTGGCGTGGCGATTGGGATTACGTTAGGCTGTTTTCGTATTGTGGTTGGTGATCCCATTCACTATTACATTATGGCCGGCTATGTTGTGGTGGTCATTCAAACCTTTTATGCCCCCAAAATGATTGTCCCTTTAGCTTATGACTCTGGTGGCGTAACCACCTCAACGGTAACGGTTCCATTAGTCGCGGCATTAGGACTTGGACTGGCCACCAATGTTGAAGGCCGTAATCCATTAATTGATGGCTTTGGCTTGATTGCCTTTGCCAGTTTATTTCCGATGATCACTGTAATGGGGTACGCCCAAGCGGTTGACTATTTATCCAAACGAAAAGCCACTAAGGAGTAACCTATGCGCTTTAAATTAATTGTCGCCTTTGTCGACGATGACTGTACCGATAAGGTACTTGATGCAGCGCGTGTTGCAGGTGCAACGGGTGCCACGGTAATTAATCATGCTCGCGGTGAAGGCTTAGAAAAAAAGAAAACCTTTATGGGGCTTACCTTAGATGTTCAGCGTGATGTGATTTTATGGTTGGTAGAAGAACACATGAGCCGCAACATTCTCGAAACCATTTCAAATGTAGGTGAATTTGACACTAATTCAGGCAAAGGTATTGCGATACAAATTGATGTTGAGGATGCCGTTGGTGTGGCCCATCAGGTTCAAAAGTTGAGTAAAGACATTGAGGATCAAATATGAGTAGCACAACCCCTATACGTAACCGCGACGTCATGAATAACCAGTACGTCATGGTTGATGGTATGCACACAGTGGCCGAAGCGATCCAAGAAGCCATTAGCAATAACGTGAATATATTAGTGGTAAATAAACGCAATGAGCATGACGAATTCGGCATGGTACTCATGAGCGATATCGCCCGCAAAGTGTTAGCCAAAGACAAGTCACCAGAGCGTACCAACATTTACGAAATCATGATAAAGCCAGTGCTCTCATTGTCTGCTGATATGGACGTACGCTACACGGCTCGACTTTTTGAACGTTTTAATATCAATAAAGCGCCGGTGATTGAAGCGGGTGAGATTTTAGGTTTTGTCACTTATGACAATATTGTACTTAAGGGCATGATTAAAAAATAATATCAATATACTACAGCGGGGCATTTTAGCATGATGAAGCGGAACAGACTTCATGATCAGTGAGCCTAACCGCAACCTAACTGATTGGCTGACTTTGCCCTACAACTCGATCTATGCTTGTTAAATTTTCCGGTATTTCACAGACAATATTACGTCCACTATTTTTAGCTCTGTATAATGCTATATCGGCAATTTTGGTGAGGTCTTCTAATTTTGTCATTTGATTATTACACTCTGCAACACCAAAGCTTGCGGTTATTGATAACGAACAGCCATCATGTAACACAACCATTTTTTCAATTTTTTTACGAATAAAATTAGCCAGTTGAATAGCCGCTAATTTGTCGGTATTAGGTAAAAAAATAATAAACTCTTCTCCACCCCAACGCGCTAACACGTCACTATTTCTAATATGTTGCTTTAGTGTATCAGCAATACTTTTAAGGGTGGCATCACCTACAGCATGACCATAATCATCGTTTATTGTTTTAAACCAATCGATATCTAACAGGATCATTGAAAATGTTTTTTGTTCTCTCATGCCAAGATCCCACAGAGGACTGGCATTGACAATAAAAGCACGACGATTATATAACCCGGTTAAATGATCTACTTGCGCGATGACTTCGGCTGTAATCCGCGCTTTATCAACTTGTTTTAAATTAAACGCTAACGCCAAGGCTAAAATAAACATTTCAATCAGCATGCCTACTTCAATACTGTGAAATAACATCGTGTTATACGGAATAGCACCCCAAGTTGTTGCGGCAGAAAGGGCTGCACCACCCGCACCTAAAAATACCGCAGGGATAAAAAATTTGACCATTGCATGGCCATTTCTTAAGGCTAAAAAACCTAAGCTAATAAAAATAACGACTAATAATGAAGTCAATGCCACACCAACATTAACGGCGAGTAATTGATCTGCGTATATAAACAGCGACACAACTAACAACACCAGACAGGCGTATATCGTTTTATTAAAACGATATACGTTAGGTAAATAGACTTTTAATTTAAGGAACTCAAAGCAAAACGCGATACCGAAAATGATGTAACAATATAAAAAAAGTATCATTGCCCAGCGCTGCACAAACAAATTTTCTGGCCAGATAACTTTAAAACCATGGCCCGTGTAAGCGATATTTAAACTTAAAAATGACAATAAATACAAAGAATAATATATATAGCTACTGTCTTTTAAGCTTACAGAAAGCACAATGTTATAAACGAATAAGATAAAAAAAGCGCCGTATAAAAAACCATAAAAATAATTCGTCACTTCTAAATTACTTTGAATGATTTCTTCGGTCGTTAAATACAGTGGGATCAACAAAGGGTCTTTTGACTCAAACCGCATTAACACCTGAGTTATACCGGGTTTAAATACATGCGGTTGAGCTACCATTCGAGTTTGATTTGTTCGCAGGCTAAAGGGGATGGCGTCACCCGTAAATGCTTTTTCTATTACCTGACTCTGTCGAATAAAATAGAAATCAGCGTGATCTAACCAAGCTGAGTCGAGATAAAAAAACTTTTTTAGTGGTTTTTTTGTTGAATTATTAATCAACGCAGACACCCAAAGTACATCATGAGTAAAACCAAAACTGACTTTTCCGTCAAGATTTGGAGCAAACTGTCCTTGCTGGTATTGGATAAACGCATTCTCAAACGAAACATCATCACTCGCAACCTGCAGAATACTGACGTGTTCGTTAATGAATAACTCTTCAACAACATCTGATAATTCAATAGGTTTACTTGTAACGTGAAAACTATAAAAGAATAAAAAGATCATTAAGAAGCGAATAGTAAATACTCAATCGAATTGTTTGATATTAGATTAGCCTCTGATGTACTTTTTGTCTAACAAACAGGCAACATCAAACATATTTTTGTTCGATCTTATAAACAATATTAATACGATTAATAATGCCATTAAAGCAGCCATTAGATACCAACCGTTAGGCTAATTGCTCCACAATAAAATCAATTAATGCTCTGGTTTTAAGCGGCAGGTTTTTGTCTTTATACAGTAAGTGAATTGGCATGGCTTCTGGCGGGATTAAACAATCAATATTCACCAGTAAGCCCGCAGCTATCGCCTCACTCACGACAATAGTCGGTTGTAAAATAACCCCTAAGCCATCAATGGCTGCCCGGGTGAGTACCACACCGCTGTTTGATAATAATCTGAAATGACGTTTACCAAAAATTTGTTGATGTGCAATAGACAATGACCCATTGGTAGAATAGCTGAAGCCCAGACACTGATGGTGGCGTAAATCGTCACGCGATTGTATTACTGGATGTTGTGCTAAGTACTGCGATGACGCACAAAATTGCATTTCATAATTCATAATATGGCGTCCAATTAACGCCGAATCATCCAACGCACCTATTCTCACCACTAAATCCACATTATTGTGAATAGGATCGATGAGATGATTATCAAGGCGTAATTCCACATCAATTTGAGGATATTGCAGTAAAAATTGATTCACTATCGGTGCTAACACGGTATTACCAAAGCTGACAGGCGCATTAATTCTAATACTACCTCGCGGCGTGCCTGTCATCGTCTGTAAGGTATTTTCAGCTTCTGTAATAGACGCTAAAATCGTTTTACATTCTTGATAATACACTAACCCAGACTCAGTGAGTTCTTGCTGGCGGGTGGTACGGTTAATCAGCTTAATTCCAAGGTAGGCCTCTAACTGATTAATGTGTTTACTGACCATAGTCCGGCTGATATTAAATTTATGCGCAGCTGTGCCATAGTTGCCCTGCTCAGCCACATGACTAAACACCTGCATCGCGGTTAATTTATCCACTGAATATCCCTAATCCTGCATCAAACCAGTGTTAATTATAAACCTATGGTGTTTTCTGTAAACACCATCAAACCATTTTGCCTTGCGCCGAACTGGTTTACGATGACCCATTATTATTAAGGGGTCGATATGGATAACAAACTGGATCAACAAGGCGTGTTCATCACCGCCGAAATTCACATTAAAGACCAAGTGCCATTAGCACAGGGAATCGCAGCTGTCCGTCAATTTTGTGTGGATATGAATAGCGAACCAGGCTGTTCGCTTGCAATGGCGCTGCAAAATAAAACGAACCCTAAACAGTTTGTTTTTTGGGAACGTTATGATGACCAAGCTGCGTTTGATGCCCACTTTGCAGCCGATCATACCCAAGCATTTATCAAATCGGCATTAACCGATCTACAGCAAGCGTTTGACTATCAACTATTAACCACTGAGGGATAATGAATGTCTGGATCAATTAAGTGGGCAATATTAGGCACCAGTTTTATCTCTGGTGTAATGGCCGATGCGATTAAAGCACAAGGTCAAAGTACAATTTATGGCGTTGCAGGGCGCAACACCACAACATTGGCAGAGTTTGCGAATCAGTATCAAATTCCACATCAATTTACTAATTTTGATGCGTTAATCAACAACCCTGAAGTCGATGTTATATACATTGCCCTGCCAAATCACTTACATCATGAATACGTGGTAAAAGCTGCTGATGCTGGCAAAGCGATTTTATGTGAAAAATCACTGTCCGTAGATATGCCAAAAACCATCGAAAGTCTTGCGGCAGTAGCTCAAAACAAGGTGTTTTTCCTTGAAGGCTTAATGTATTTAGCTCACCCATTTATGCAACAGCTAAGCAAAACGCTAGCAAGTGGTGTAATAGGTGAAGTTAAAAGTATCCGCGGCCAATATTGCGCTGCCATTAGCCAGTTTGTTAACCCTGCCAGCCTTGGGGCATTATTTAACCTAGGTTGTTACCCTGCATCATTAATGCAGCTAGTGATGCAGCAACAATTTGGCACCGAGCTGAGCCAGCAATACCACATAGAAGCGACCGGAAGACGTGGTCAAGACAGTAATATTTGCGAATCGACTGCCATCGTCAGTTACAGCAATGGCGTGCAATGTCATCTTCACACCGCTGAAGACTATGGTCTGCACGCAGGCTTTACTATCTTGGGCAGCTTAGGATGTATTGAGTTCACCTCAAACCCTTGGTTACCAGCATCTCAGGGTAATCATTTTACCGTTAGGTTATATGAACAAGATGTTGAAGTAGTAGACGTTGAAGCCAAAGGCAATGGTTTTTACTATCAAGTAGAAGCAGTGCTTAACGCATTAGACAATAAGCAATACACAGTACCAAGACCCTTAGTACAGCTCAGTGACTCTGTGGATGTCATGCAAATGCTAACAACATGGCATAACGCCGCGTTAGAAAGCTGCGCTGCGAACCACACCACTGAACGATAAACACTCGTTCACCCGCTGTTGCTGAATCGTCGATAATTCAGCAACAGCAACGTAAGCATATTCGCTGTGTTCATCACTAAGCTGTATTTGCGCGCATTGCGGTAACTGACAACGAAAGATAAACGCTTGCGACTGATATGCACTGTGAAAATACACTCCAGACAGATATTGCACATCAACCTCACAACCCAACTCCTCTAAACATTCTCGCTGTAATGCCTGATGAATCGTTTCATTAGGGTCAAGTCCACCACCCGGCAAGCCCCAATTTTTGTCAGCATAATTGGCTTTTAACAACAGCACTTGCCCATCGTCATTGGTGATAACAGCGTGGGAACTGAGTCTAAATAAATCATTAAATGCCATGATGATTTTCCATTTTAAATTAGTTGTGATTGCTATGATGATTACTACACTCAAACAATCGCATTAGACTTTTATCTATCGTTCAGAATACGACATCAAATCAACTCTACTCTACTCAATAAGTAATTGAGAACATAGTAATATAGATAAAAACAACTAACATTTATGAAAGAAATTCTATTCTAAACATACACATATTCGATACTCATGGTATGTTGATTAGGACAAGTCAACCTGATTAATCTTAAGTTCAGTATTTTGCGTAATCATATGGCATTAATTTTAATTAAAAAGGTAAAGATGCTTAAAAAGTCGCTACCTTACTAACGCTTGTTTGTTACAAGGTTTGCTTTAAATTAGAGGCGGTATAAGTCTTAAATGAAAATTACTTTTAGGAAACAACAATATGTACATGATAGTTAAGCACACTCATCTAACAATAATTGCGATTACGTTTATATTTTTTATGATTAACTTTGTGTTAACGATGAAAGGGTCTGACAAGGTCAATCATAAATTACTAAAAATCGGGCCGCATGTTTTATATACTCTCTTTATCTGCACCTTTATTTATCTGGTTGTAGCAAATCCACTTAACCTGTACCCCTTTGTGAATGGTTGGGCTTCATCTAAATTAGGTGGTTTCGTACTGTATGTGCTCTCTATTACTTTTGCACTTAAGTGGGCCAAGTCAACACCGTGGCGTATTGTCGGCTTACTGAGCACAATCTTTTGGTTAGCAATGACTGCACGACTTGGTTTTGCCGACCATCTTAAATCAAAAGGAATTGAAGAAGGTGCTAATGTTTTTTATGACTTAGGCCAGTCTATGCTAACTGCTATTTGCTAAGCTGTTTTGATTAAAGTGGTTAATTAATTTTAGCCACTATTAATAAGACAAATGCTTATGCGCTCGGTGTTTATTCATTAGGCCGATTTAAGATGTTTATAATAATTAGTCACTTGTTTTAGGCATGAGTGTGTCACGTCTACGCAAGTATTTAGGACAACTGTGGGCTTCCTCTTAGTCTGGTGTGGGTGAAGCGCCACGGCGATAGTGATAGCAGGCCATAGTCCAAACACGTTTAGGGACATAAATGTGTCAGCCATCAAACTCAGAATTGCACATAAACGAGTTAGTTTGCTTGACTTAGAAATGGACAAATTCAACTGTGAATTTAAGGACGTTGAAGACTCTTTACAATAGAATGCATGAGCCGGACAGGCCTTTCTCGCACATCTGACCTATATGGATATTGGAAATGTCGTTATGATATCGGAAACATCATTGACCCTGTGCTTCAAGGCATCCTGCGTATCAGAGTCAGGCTAGCTTTCGTTGGCCATGTTAGTTTTCGGTTTATATGCGATGAGAAGCTAAGCATTACCTTAATTAAGCTTTACCACTTGTTTGATGGGTTAATGTGAACGGAGTTTCTAATCCTGAAATACTCCAATGTAGCCTAGAAAATTTACCGCCAGACATAAAAAAGCTACCTTTTGGTAACTTTTTCATGTTGCGCAGAGAAGCTTAAAAAATTACTCGTAATCAGTAGAATAAGTTTCTTCATAGGTGTGCGAGTAAAGTTCAAACAAGTTACCAAACGGATCTTCTAAGTACACCATTTGGGTTAGATTGTTGTCGTCTTCTGGGTGGTAGCGCATGATATCCATACGAGCTTTACCGCCATATTGCACAGTACGTGCAATTGCCCCCTCAAAATCATCTGTTTGCAAACAAAAGTGGAAGATACCAAGACGGGTGAAATCAACTTCATGACGTTCTTGACGATCTTTCATTTCAAACATCTCAACACCAATACCGTCAGTCGTGACTAAATGTGCAATGTTAAAGCCTTTGAAGCCTTCACCAAATACTGCCACACACATTCTGCCAATAGCAGTTTCACGTTCTTCTTGAACCTTAGTGTTACCCATTACCACTCTTAGACCCAGCGCTTTAGTATAAAACTCAACCGCTTTATCCATGTCGCCAACCATCAAACCTACGTGATTCATTTTCATAACTTACCCCTAAAAACTATTGATTGATTCGTCATTTGTTTCGATGGAGTAATCTTACAGTGAACTAATAATAAATAAAAATTATCAAATATTATCAAATTAATAACTAAAATTTATGACAATTGATTGGTCAAAAAAGTAAGTTTTATCAAGTAATGGCTTAGCCAGAGTTAATATGACAGATTCAGCACAGCAAAGAAGCTTGAAAGCAATCAAGTAGAAATCAAATAGCAGGTTTTATAAATGAGTAGGTAAGCGCAGAGCCAAAGCGGACAGTTTATAAGCACCTAACTCATCGCGATCAGCTATATTCACTTGGCCAAATAACTGTATATTGTCTATTGATTGGTGAGAGACTCACATGCTTTAGGGAGATTAATGGCTCTGTCTTTCTATTTCTAGTTCAATTTCTAGTTCTATTAATAGTGCGGTATGAGCATCATTTGCTGCGTATTTTTTTTGATGATCGTGTAGAGGAAATATTGACCAATTTGATTGTTGTGCGCTCTTTGAGAGCCGTTGATTAAAAAATATCGCAACCGCAACTCTAGCGCCAACGCGTTCTTTAATTTGCGTAAAACGCATCACTTTTGAAGATAGTTCTTCTGTATTGACTAATTTAATTCCAAATTTTCTAAAAAGAATTTTTTTATCTTCTTTCAACCCAAAACCTACCTTCCTTATTGTTGGGTCAGATAATATTTCTGCGATTGCAGTAAAGTTTTCATAAAATTTAGTAGGAAATAAGAATACTTTAGATTTTGTGGCTAGCTGAATTAGATGAGGTCCATCACTGACCTCACCTTTTATAAAACAAGGTTTACTCTCTGTGTCAAACCCTAAACAAGAGTGTGTTCTTAACTCCGCTATTGCACTTATCGAGTCTGCTTTGTTTGTGACAACGATTATATTATCTAGACTAATACCATTATAAATGGGTAAATCACGAATTTGTTCCTTTGTTGGCCTTTCCATTGGATCCTTATTTTCCAGAGAGTCAGTATTCATTGTGCTATTTACAAGGCATAAATCGCTTCTTGGATTTGCCCGATGCCACATCCAAATTATTAGGTAACGGTTTACTTAACCTGCTTACTTTACACGACAAATTGCATGATCTTAGACCATAAAGAGCGCTAGTCACCGTTAAAAATTATTAACTAAACTGATTCACTTTATTCAACAGCCGCATAAACTCATCTTGCTCGTCATCAGCTAATGCCGCTAAAAAACGTTGATTGACCCACTCAGCTTCATGAATTAAATCTTGTTGAAGCGCTTTACCGTTGTCGGTTAAAAATATTTGGAATGCGCGGCGGTTATCCGCTTCTTGATGACGGGTGATAAATCCCTGGACTTGCAGATGGTCCAGCAGACGAGTCATGGTGTAATTAGCCACATCACAACGTTTAGATAACTCAGTTTGGCTTAAACCTTCTTCTTGCCATAAGGTAAATAATACCGGCCAAAGTTTACTGTCTAAGTCGTAGCGCTTTAAGCGCGTATCAATTTCTTGCTGCAAGGCAATATTAAGATGAGAAATCAGGTAACTTAAACTTTCAAAGCGTTTCAAATGATACCTCCTACATCGTCAGTGAGATAAATTGACTGTGTTAAGACAAATACTAATGCCTACACTGCAGTTCAACCACACTTGAACAGATTTTAGATTACCATCTCTATACGTTAAGAAAAGCTCTTTTAGTCAAAAGATAAGTATTCATTGATATAACGATAATAACAGGCTCGGTTTAATTGCCCCACCAAGCCTCTGATTAATGGCGCGTATATGCCATCATCTGTGACGATAATATCTGCGATATTAATGGCTGAGAGCTGCGTACCTATGCTGCTGGTAAATATCAACTGACTATCATTTACCTGAACTTCCGTTGATGCAGCTTGATGATAGTCCACCAGCAGGAATGGATAGGCTTCAACGGTGACTTTGACTTTTTCGACCGGGGTGATTAATAAATACTCATTGTCGATACAGTGCAAAATACTACTGAACAAAGCCGCAAACTTTGCAGGCAACGGACTATTGAGGTAAAGCCAATCACCATTAGCTTGAATATGAAACAGCGCTTCATCACTGCAAAGTGCCACACCTTGAGGGTGAGTATACGAACCTAATGCTGCTGTTTCATCTGTCATTATGCTTACCTATCCGAGTAATTTAAGTAACGCTTCAATAGGGTGTTGCGGTTTAAAACCAGCAAAGCGTTTAACTTGGCTACGACATGAATAACCAGATACTAATACTTGGCTATGCTCAGCAATTTTCTCAATGCTTGGTTGCCAAGACATTTCAAATAACTGCTCTGAGCGTTCAAGGTTTTCCAGTTCATGGCCATAGGTGCCCGCCATACCACAACAACCTAAATTAACGCTGCTTAGTTTGGCACCAAAGTGGCTAAATATCGCTTTCCATTCATTAGCCGTATTAGGTTTGGCTGTCGATTCAGTACAATGACTAAACCAGGTGAATTGCGGTGCATCTGTTGCTAAAGCAGATGCTTCACTTCGGTTTACTACTACATCGGTTAACCACTCATTGGCCAATAGCACCTCAAATGGCCCACGACGCTGACCTAAGACCTCTTTGTATTCGTCGCGATAACATAACACTAATGCAGGATCTAACCCCACCATCGGCATGCCAAGGGCATGTACGCGGTTTAAGAAATCGGCACTGTTTTGCGCTGTTTTAGCAAATTTGTCTAAAAAGCCTTTAATATGAGTCGGTTTGCCATTGGGCTTGAATGGCAGTAATACGGGTTTAAAGCCTAACTTTTCGATTAATTGAATAAACCGATAAACCAAACCTGCATCGTAAAAACTGTTAAATGGATCTTGCACTACTAATACATGTTTACTGCGCTGCGCTTGCGGAATTGCGCACAAGGCTTCTAAATCGTAACCACGGCTAGCATGACCATCTAAACGCTGTTTTAGTGTCGGCACGGATAACTTAGGCGCATCGACATAACCAATGGCTTTTTTTATCACCCACTTGCTCAGCGGATTTTGCGAGGCCAAATTGGTTAATTTAGGCATTGCGGCCATCAGTGGTAAGGAATCTTCGATACCTGCAACTAAATAGTCTTTGGCTGGGCGTAAATAGCGTTTGTAATAAATATTAAAGAACTGGGCTCTAAACTTAGGCACATCGACTTTAACCGGGCACTGACCCGAACAGGCTTTACAGGCTAAACAGCCTTTAAGTGATTCCATGACTTCGTGCGAATAATCATAGTCACGCTGGTTATTGAGGGTATTTTGAGTACGCTGCATCCACCCTAGTGGTTTAGATTTTGCTAACGCGTCAACATCAACACCTTCGGCTTCAAGTAAACGTAACCATTCGCGCATTAATCCAGCACGGCCTTTAGGTGATTGCACTCTATCGCCAGTGACTTTAAATGACGGACACATTGGTGAGTAACTGCTGTAATTAAAACATAAGCCATTACCGTTACAGTTCATCACATCTGGAAAAGCATCACGCACTTGAACGGGGATTTGTCGGTCGAAACTGCCGCGTTTGGCGCTGTCGACGTTAAACATTAATGGGCCAGATTTAGGAGGCGCCACTAATTTACCTGGATTTAAGCGATTATCAGGATCAAACAAGCCTTTGATTTGCTCAAGCACAGCATAAAGCTCATCACCAAATACCGCAGGGCCATATTCACCACGGACACCTTTACCGTGTTCGCCCCACATTAAACCGCCATACTTAAGCGTTAAGGCGGCAACTTGATCAGATATCACTTTCAGCAATTGCTCGTCGGCAACATCACACATATCTAATGCTGGTCGCACGTGCAGTACACCTGCATCCACATGACCAAACATACCGTATTGTAAATTATGGCTATCGAGCAGTGCACGAAACTCCATAATATAGTCGGCTAAGTTTTCAGGTGGTACGGCGGTATCTTCGGCAAACGCTAATGGTTTACGACTGCCTTTTGTTGCACCCAATAAGCCAACGGCCTTTTTGCGCATGGCATAGATACTGTCAATATCCGTTCTGTCGGTAATAACTTGAAAACCCACTAAACCAAATTGTTGTTGGCTGAGCTGCCCACTGAGCATCTCTTCTAGCAAAGCGACTTTCTGTTTCACATCGTCATCTTCGCCAGCAAACTCGACCATATTAAGCCCTTCAATGGTCTTATTAGGTACCGCTTTAATTTGCTCGGCAACTGAATGCCAAATAATGTCTTCGCGGGCAAGGTTTAGTACTTTTGAGTCAACCGTTTCGACTACCGTTGCTTTAGCTTGTACCAATGATGGGGCATGACGCAACGCAGATTCAAATGAATCATATTTGATGTTGACCATCATGCGGGTTTTCGGCAATGGGGTCAGGTTTAGCTTGGTTTCGGTGATCACCGCAAGCGTACCTTCTGAGCCCGTTAAAATACGCGATAAATCAAACTGGCTTAAATCATCGTTCCACACATGCTTTAAATCATAGCCCGTTAGAAAACGATTCAATTTTGGAAAACGTTCAATGATGGTGTCACGCTTTACGCGACAAACTTCTGCGACTTGACTGGCAATGCTATTTCCTAGTTGGTTGTCACCAAAAGGTTGCTCAGCCAGTTTGTCTTGGTCGATTGGTGTGGTGGTTAATACGCTGCCATCAATCAGTACACTGGTTATGCCTAACACATGATCGGAGGTTTTACCGTAAACTAATGAACCTGCACCAGATGCATCGGTATTGACCATGCCACCAACAGTTGCACGGTTTGACGTTGATAAGTCGGGACTGAAAAAGAATCCATGTGGACGTAAGGCGTCATTTAACGCATCTTTCACTACACCGGCTTGTACCCTCGCCCAACCTTCCTCGGCATTAATTTCTAGCACTTGGTTTAAGTGGCGTGACACATCTAAAATTAATCCGTGGGTAAGCGATTGGCCATTTGTTCCCGTTCCGCCGCCACGCGCACTAAAGGTCACTTGTTTATATTGTGGTTGTGCCGCTAACGATAACACCAGCTCGACATCTTGTTGATGTAGAGGATATATCACCGCTTGGGGCAAAAATTGATACACCGAATTATCGGTTGCCTGAATAAGCCGCGCACTGTAACGCTTGTCTATTTCACCTTCAAACTCGCTTTGTTCAAGCGCGTCAAGATACTCAAGATAGATAGGTTCTAATGTTTGTTTATGTGATAGCAAAGGTAACATAGAGGACTTATTATTTATTGGCATATTGTAACCATTATAAACAAAAAAAAGCCGCTAAAAAGCGGCTTTTATTACAACTTGATAAAAATACAGGTTGGAGAATAAATAAACCTGTAATTTTTACTCTTATTTAGCCATGTGCTTCGGCTAAATATAACCAAGTGTCAATGACCGTATCAGGATTAAGTGATACAGAATCAATACCTTGTTCAACTAACCATGCAGCAAAGTCGGAATGATCTGATGGGCCTTGGCCACAAATCCCCACATAAGCACCTTTTGCTTTAGCCGCTTTAATGGCCATTGAAAGCAATGCTTTTACTGCATCATTACGCTCGTCAAACAAGTGACTGATGATTCCTGAGTCACGATCGAGACCTAATGTTAACTGAGTTAAGTCATTTGAGCCGATAGAGAAACCATCAAAATGCTCAAGGAACTGATCAGCTAGCAAAGCGTTTGATGGTAGTTCACACATCATAATAACGCGTAAGCCATCTTTACCGCGCTCTAAGCCTTGCTCTTTCAGTAACTCAATGACTTGAGATGCTTCGTTTACGGTACGAACAAATGGGATCATCACTTCAACGTTAGTTAAGCCCATTTGATTACGAACACGTTTAATCGCTTCACATTCAAGCGCGAAACAATCGCGGAATGATTCAGAAATATAACGGCTAGCACCACGGAAGCCCAACATTGGGTTTTCTTCATCTGGCTCGTAACGGTCACCACCCACTAAGTTTGCGTACTCGTTCGACTTAAAGTCAGACATACGTACGATAACTTTCTTCGGATAGAAAGCCGATGCAATAGTGGCAATACCTTCAACTAAACGCGCAACATAAAACTCAACAGGCGAGTCATAACCCGCGATCATTTCGTTGATTTCATTTTGCAGTTCAGCAGTCTGACCGTTGAAATCAAGCAAAGCTTTAGGGTGAATACCAATCATGCGGTTAATGATGAACTCTAAACGCGCTAAACCGACACCTTCGTTAGGCAAACGTGCAAAATCAAATGCGCGATCTGGGTTACCCACGTTCATCATAATTTTCATTGGCAAAGGAGGTAATGTATCAACACGGTTAGTGATGATTTCAAAATCTTGTTTACCTGAATAAATTAAACCGGTATCACCTTCTGCACAAGATACTGTGACGATGTCGCCCGTTTTGATACGGTCGGTAACATCACCACAACCTACTACAGCGGGTACACCTAATTCACGTGCAATAATTGCAGCATGGCAAGTACGACCACCACGGTTGGTCACAATCGCACTAGCACGTTTCATGATAGGTTCCCAATCTGGGTCTGTCATGTCGGTCACTAACACGTCACCGGGTTCAATTTGGTCCATTTGATCAATCGAGGTTAATACCTTCGCGATACCGGTACCAATTTTATGACCAATTGCACGACCTTCACAGATCACGTCACCCTTCGTTTTTAAGTGATAACGTTCAATTAACTGGACATCTTCACGACTACGAACCGTTTCTGGACGAGCTTGAACAATATACAACTTACCGTCGTTACCGTCTTTTGCCCATTCAATGTCCATCGCACGGCCATAATGCTTTTCAATAACCATTGCTTGCTTAGCAAGCTCCATGACTTCGTCATCGTTAATCGAGAAAATACGACGCTGTTCAGCAGAAACATCTTCAATTTTAACTTGCTTGCCATGGCCAGCATCATCAGAGTAAACCATCTGAATCAACTTACTGCCGATATTTCGGCGCACAACAGCTTTATGCCCTTGCGCTAAAATCGGTTTGTGCACATAGAATTCGTCTGGGTTAACCGCGCCTTGTACAACCATTTCACCTAAACCAAAAGATGAAGTGATAAAGACAACGTCATTGTTTCCTGACTCAGTGTCCATGGTAAACATCACACCAGAAGCGGCTTTGTCTGAACGTACCATACGTTGTACGCCAGCAGATAAAGCCACACCTTGATGTTCGTAACCTTGATGAACACGATAAGAAATTGCACGGTCGTTAAAGAGCGAGGCATAAACATGCTTAATTGCTAGCATGACCGCATCAAAACCTTTAACGTTTAGGAATGTTTCTTGTTGGCCTGCAAAAGAGGCATCTGGCATGTCTTCAGCGGTAGCTGATGAACGCACTGCAAATGACGCTTCTTGAGTTTCGCTTGACAACTGCTCGTAAGCTTCACGAATAGCGTCTTCTAATGCCGGCTGGAATGGGGTTTCAATAACCCACTGTCTGATCTGCGCACCTACTTTTGCCAGTTTATTGACATCATCAACATCCAATGTCGCCAGAATGTCAAAAATCTTCTGGTTAACTCCACTTTGTTCAAGGAACTCATTGAACGCATGCGAGGTCGTTGCAAAACCGCCAGGAACTTGAACCCCTGCATTAGCCAGATTGCTGATCATCTCTCCAAGGGATGCATTTTTACCGCCAACCTTGTTTACATCGCCCATGCCTAATTCTTGATACCAGAGTACGTATTGCTGCACAGTTTTATCTCCGCAAGTTTTTATTTCAGTGGCCACTTCACACGAGGGCAAGAGCATCTTACACTCCCATACAACAAGCGTAAATCTATAATTTTATTTGTAATTTTATTACTACAAGAGGTCAGAATGACACCAAAAGTATTCTATATTTCAGATGGGACCGCGATCACAGCAGAGGTTTTTGGACATGCCGTACTTTCGCAATTTCCTATAGAATTTGAAGCACTTACGATTCCATTCGTTGAAACAATTCAGCGAGCTCAAAAAGTTAAGCAACAAATAAATGATTGTTTTATTACAACAGGCGAAAGGCCGCTTGTGTTCCACTCAATCATTAATCCTGAGATCCGCAATGTGATTTTTTCGAGTGAATGTGTCGATTATGACTTTTTGAACACCTTTGTTGCGCCACTAGAACAACACTTAGGGGTACAAGCTAAGCCTTTATTACACCGAACTCATGGTAAAAGTAACCATGGTTATGAAACCCGTATCGATGCGATTAACTACACCATGGAGAATGATGACGGCCAAACCATGAAACACATGGATAAAGCTGACATTATTTTATTAGGCGTGTCTCGTTGCGGTAAAACGCCATCAAGCTTATATCTGTCAATGCAGTTTGGTATAAAGGCTGCAAACTACCCGTTTACTGAAGATGACATGGATAACCTCAAGTTACCTGAAGCATTGAAACGCAACAAATCAAAGCTCTTTGGTTTAACCATCGATCCTCATCGTTTGCATGAGATACGTCAAAGCCGCATGGAAAATAGCCGCTACTCTTCATTAAGACAATGTCGACTTGAAGTGAAAGAAGTCGAAATGCTGTATAAAAAAGAACGTATTCCCTTTGTAAATACCACCAACCATTCGGTTGAAGAAATTGCCACCAAAATTCTTGATATCACCGGTTTAGAACGTCATATGTTCTAATTTATAAACAATCATTTTTTGCATGAAATAGAATGAAAAACCACCAAAAGACGAACTTAACCCAGGTTGATTCGTCTTTGCCTTTTACGGCAATCTGTTTTTTAACCGTTAGAATCCGAGGCTAAGCCTCGCATCTTGAACTTCTTTGGGTATATAATCCCGTTCAATATGATGCAGATGCATCTCACGATTTCTCGGTAATATGCATGACAATTAAAACAGATGAACTCAGAACAACCTTATTAAGCAAAGTTATTTCTCCTGCTCAGTTGGCTTCAGAATATCCATTAACGCAAAATGCTGCAGACTACTTGGTTGCGCAACGTCGTGAAGTAGAAGCAATTATTGCCGGAGAAGATCAGCGCTTACTGGTCATCATTGGCCCTTGCTCAATCCATGACACTAAAGCAGCACTCGAATATGCAGAGCGTTTGTCGGCCTTACATCACGAACTAAAAGATGACTTGTGCATTTTAATGCGGGTGTACTTTGAAAAACCTCGTACCATTGTTGGTTGGAAAGGCTTAATTTCAGATCCAGATTTGGACGGCAGCTTTAGCCCGAATAAAGGCTTGCGTATGGCACGTCAGTTATTACAACAAATCACTGAACTCAAGTTACCTATCGCCACTGAGTTTTTAGACATGGTGAACGGCCAGTACATCGCAGACCTTATTACCTGGGGTGCTATTGGTGCACGTACTACTGAAAGCCAAATTCACCGCGAAATGGCTTCTGCATTGTCTTGCCCTGTTGGCTTTAAAAATGGTACTGACGGTAACATCAATATCGCTGTTGATGCTGTACGTGCCGCACAGGCGCCGCATATTTTTTACTCTCCAGATAAAGACGGCGCTATGGCGGTTTACCGTACCCACGGCAACCCATTTGGACATATTATTTTGCGTGGTGGTAAAACCCCAAATTATTCAGCTGAAGATATTGAAGTTGCACGCGCACAGCTTGAACAAGTGGGCGTAACTCAACGTATGGTGGTTGATTTTAGCCATGGTAACAGTGAGAAACAGCATAAAAATCAGTTAAATGTTGCCGATAGCATTATGGCTCAGCTGCGCAGTGGTAGTACCGCAATTGCAGGTATTATGGCAGAAAGCTTTATGATTGAAGGCAACCAGAAAGTGGTTAAAGACGAACCATTAGTGTATGGCCAAAGTATTACCGATGCGTGTTTGCATTGGGCTGATTCTGAAAAACTTTTACGTGATTTAGCTCAAGCTTCAAAAGAACGTAAAGCCTTGCTAGCACAGTAAGAGCCTCGCTATGGGTTAATGGCTGGCAAAAACAAAGCCAACTAAAATCCTGTTTATATATCGGCTCTATTATTACCGTAACTGTATAATATTGTTTAACAATGCCAGTCCCCAGGACTGGCATTGTTGTTTATACGTCTCTATCAATAACGTTAATCCTCTTCGAGTAAAGATGCTTTTGACAACACAGAAAATTGTTCACTAATGACCATAAAGCTATCGACCAATTTAGGGTCAAAGTGTTTGCCTTTTCCTTCAAGAATCAACGCCATCGCTTCTTCATGACTAAAAGGCCTTTTGTAACATCGTGGTGAGGTTAATGCATCGTACACATCGACTAAGGCTACAATTCTGGCTGACAACGGGATAGATTCGCCTGCTAACCCATTAGGATAACCACTGCCATCCCACTTTTCATGATGGGCGCCGGCAATGTCACGTCCCATTCTTATAAATGTACACTGAGGGGCATACGCTAATAAACTGTTAAGCACTTTTTCTCCAATCACTGGATGAGCCTTAATCTGCTCAAATTCTTCTACCGATAAGCGCCCTGGTTTTAACAAAATATGATCGGCGATACCCACTTTGCCAATATCATGCAAAATGGCTGAGAGGCTAATTTCTTGAATAAAAGCGTCAGTTAACTCTTCTGGAACATGTTCATCGGTTAATCTTTGTTTTGCCAGCATATTGGCATACTGCTGCATTCTAATCAGATGCGCACCGGTTTCATTATCACGATACTCTGCCAATTTAGCTAAGCCCATAACCGTTGCCGTACGAGAGGCTAAAATAGACTCTAATGAGTGAGTTAACTTACCCAATAAATAAGAGGTCGACTGAGTCACTATTGCATTAGTGACGAGAAAGTTAATCACCACTACGTACCAAATTAAGGTTGAAAATCCGTTTATATCAGGCCATACAACAAGCTCATAATGATAAGCGATACCGATTAATAATAACGATATACCATTAGCCACCTGGGCCCATACCGCCATTTTTTCGCCAAGAAGAATACTGCTCAAAGGAGGGAAAACGAATAACCAGAAAAAACCTGCCCCAGAAGGGCCAATAGCGAGTAAAAAACCGATGCCGATACCAAATGCAAGATAACACCCTATGGTAAATTTTTGTGTATCGCTAATTCGTGGATAAAACAAAATGAATAATAATACCCCGTAAGCCACGGTATCAAATAGTGCCATGCCCCAAAGGTTTTGAACAATACACAGATATACGCTGGTGATGTAAATCGGGATACATAACAAAGCCAACACACTAAACAGTCGCGTGAAAATGATCCGACGCCATATTGGTAAGCCATCATCAAAACCATATTGAATAAGCGGTGCTGTTAACCGAGATGACATATTAATTCCTTTTAAAACGATGTAAATCTAACACCATTACATTCCATTAATCGCGTAAACAGACTTATTTAGATGACCGAGTCGTATAAATGTCAGATCGATTTAAATAACAACATGAGTCAGTAATACGCCAACCTAAGTATTGTTGCTAGACAAGCATTAAGCAAAACTAGGATTAAAATTAATCCATAAAACCAATATTCAACTCATATTCGATTATGATTGTCATTAATTTGGGTGCTTACCATTGCCAATAATCCATAATATTAGCGAAAATATTGACGTTTCATGACGGTGTGATGCGACAATTAACACGCTATAACAAAAAGTAACGTTAGCCACAAAGCCAACGCTACTCCATCACTCCCCACCTATAATAAGGATGTTGTTATGCAAAGTTCGTCTCGTAGTGCTGCTATTTTCGGAATATTAATTGCACTGGGCTTAGGCACATTAGGCGTATTACTCAAACAAGCCATTGTTGAGTACAAGTTACTCGACCGCAGCGTCACGGTAAAAGGCCTGGCAGAAAATGAATATCCTGCCGACATCGTCATTTGGCCGATACAATTCACCGCAGCCAATAATAATCTCGATGAACTCTACAAACAGCTTGAAACACAAAACAACCAAGTGGTTAACTTTTTAGCCGAACAAAATATCGATCCCAAAAAGATCACTCTCGCCGCGCCCACTATTACCGATAAATTGGCGCAACAGTATGGTGGAAATCAACCAGTAGAATTGCGCTATACGGCGTCGCAAACCATTACGGTATATTCTAATGACATAGATAAAGTTCGCGGGGCTATGCCTCAATTAACTGAGCTAGGTAAAATGGGAATTGTTTTCTCACAAAATAACTATGATGCCCAAGTCGAATATATTTTCAGCCGCTTAAATGACGTTAAACCGAAAATGATCGAAGAGTCGACCACTAATGCACGTTCAGTTGCTGAAAAATTTGCTACCGATTCACAAAGCCGATTAGGTAAGATAAAAAAAGCGACTCAAGGACAATTCAGCATTAACAATAGAGATAAAAACACGCCATATATTAAACAGGTACGGGTCGTATCTACCATCGAATATTATTTAGCGGATTAACACCATGAAACAATCAATCATTAGAGCCGTTTTCGGCTGTATCAGTTTAATCAGCGCATCACTAATGGCACAAACACCAATCGTTGCTCCGATTGCGCTTAACAATACCGCCGTAAATAGCGATAACAATACTAAGAGCAATCAAGTTATTTTTATTGTCAGACATGCAGAAAAATTTGCTGGAAAAGACCCTAGTTTATCTGCACAAGGACAATTACGAGCCCTGCGTTTAGCTAAAGTACTGTCCAGTACGCATTTAGATAAAGTGTACACAACGGATTATAATCGCACCCGTGAAACGGCCACCGCCGTAACGCAAGATCAGCAAGTGGATTTAAGTGTTTATGACCCACGTGATATGGCGGCATTTACCCAACATCTATTAACTCAACAGGGTAATATTTTAGTGGTCGGACACAGTAATACTTCAACAGATTTAGTTGAAGGTCTCGGGGCAGAAAAACAAATACCCATTGCAGATGCAAGTGAGTTTGATCGCTTATACATAGTGACCCTCAATGCGAACAAGCAAATGGTTTCTACTGTGTTGTTACGCTATTAACGGGTCATTGAAAGTGAGTAATTGATAGCTGGTAAATGATTGTTAGTGAGTAATGGTTTTTAGCAAAATATAGAGCAGACAAAATAGGAGACGGACATGAACCCAATTAAATGTGAGATTTACGATTATATTGAGATCATCTGTTTGTATCGCTATAGGGTCAAACTAACATTAACAGATGGAACCCATCTTCAAGGTCAATTTGATCGAACATTGTATGTCAGTCGCAATCAACAAAAACATGAAGCCATTGCGGGCATTAATCAACAACAGCAAGCGATTGAAGTGATATTAACCGATATCACTTCAATTGATGTTCTCAGCCCAAATGCCTCATTTAGCCATATCTCGTTAATCGAATAGTTTACTCTACCCAACTCATCGGAACATTTACCTTAAAGGCCCGCGAAATTTGGCCCTTGGGTGACTAAACAGGCGCTACGACATCGACAGAGATCCACGCAATACAGTATAATACGCGGCTTTTTTCGCTGAATTCTTTGTTGATCTGCATAACATTAGGTAGTTGTATGTCCCTTGCTCAAAACCCTGCTCAAACTCAAAACCATTTCCCTGATGACATTGCTGCACGTATTGCTCAATCAGAAGCGCGCGTTATAAAGGCTATTTTCCCGTCTAATACCAATCACCATAACACCTTATTTGGTGGTGATGCTTTAGCATGGATGGATGAAACAGCCTTTATCGCCGCCACCCGTTTTTGTCGTAAATCATTAGTGACCGTCAGTTCTGACCGTATCGATTTTAAAAAAGCGATACCCGCAGGCAGCTTAGCAGAGCTGATTGCTAATGTGATTCATGTTGGTAATACATCACTCAAAGTTGAAGTGAACATTTATGTCGAAGATATGTACAACGATCATCGAGAACATGCAATACGCGGAGTATTTACTTTTGTTGCGGTAGATGAAAACAGAAACCCAACCCAAGTGTGGCCACACAATTAATACATCCTTGCTAATGTAGTCAGATAGATGGCTGCATTAGCACTTTATTTACTCGACTAAAGTCTATAATTTTACGGTTTTTATTCAAATCAATCACAATGTGACATAAAGCAATAGAATACTCGATTACTTTTCTGTTACATTGAGTTTATCTTCACGTGCAACATAGAATAAAAAACGCCATGAAGCTCGAAAATTTAAACATCATCATTGCAGATGATCATCCATTATTCCGTAATGCCTTAAGGCTAGCGCTGAGTAATGCGTTTGAACAAACTCAATGGTTTGAGGCCGATAGTGCCGAAGCGTTACAAAGGGTTCTTGATCAAAAAGAGACCCCATTTGACTTAATCCTGCTGGACCTACAAATGCCTGGATCGCACGGTTACTCAACCCTGATCCACCTTAGAACTCATTATCCAGATATCCCCGTAGTGGTGATATCTGCCCATGAAGACATCAATACCATCAGCCGAGCGATACATTATGGCAGTAGCGGATTCATTCCTAAATCTGCGTCAATGGAAGCGTTGGCAGAAGCATTAAATGCGGTGTTATACGGTGATATTTGGTTGCCAAAAGGTACTCAAATCGTGCCAGTTTCTGATGACCCAACCGATAAAATGGCCAGCCGATTATCAGACTTAACCCCGCAACAATATCGCGTGTTACAGATGTTTGCAGAAGGGTTACTCAACAAACAAATTGCTTATGATTTTGGGGTATCAGAAGCAACCATCAAAGCGCATGCCACGGCGATATTCCGTAAACTGGGTGTTCGCAATCGCACTCAAGCGGTGATAGCATTGCAGCACTTAGAAATGGACAGAATTGATATCTCGTAATGCCTCAATCATTATCGCTACAACAGCTGCCTTTTTCACAAGCGTGTGAAAATAATAAACAGCCTATCTTAACCCTATTGGCAGAGTGGTTTGCCAATAGGCAACATATACTCGAAATAGGCAGTGGTACAGGCCAACACAGCGTCTATTTCGCTGAACACCTTCCTCATGTCCGCTGGCAACCAAGTGACCAACAACATTATTTACCTACCCTACAAGCTCGGCTCAATTTGCAAACACAACCCAACTTACAACAGGCAATCGGGCTTGATGTCACTCAACCATGGCCCCTGCTTGTATCTGATATAGATGCCATATTCAGTGCTAACACCTTGCACATTATGAGTAAGCCAATGGTTGAAGCGTTCTTTGCTGGCGTTGGTAGTGTATTGCTTAATTCAGGCTCATTAGCAGTTTATGGTCCCTTTAATTATCAAGGCCAATTTACCAGTGACAGTAATCAACAATTCAATTTATGGCTGCAACACAACAACCCTGATAGTGGTATCCGTGATATTGAATGGATCTGCCAGTTAGCACAACAACAAGGGCTAATACTTCAAGAAGACATCGCCATGCCAGCCAATAACCGTCTGCTACATTTTAGTAAATAACCTCAACTCTACATTAGAGATGGGTTAAATCGATACAGTGTGATGATTTCAAATCTGTAATATCAAAACGCGTTATTTTGCTCACAAGGCGAATTGAACTCGTAATCGCTTATCTATGGCAAGTGATGCAATGCTTGGTACTGAATCAATAGCGGTTTGATGTTTACTTATTGACTAAAGTTGACCGTTAACACCTCTAAATCATCCAAACGATTAGTGACTTACTTGCCAAAAACCTTGTAAGCTATCGACTAGAGTCAAAATACACAAGGACACACACTATGGGTTCGGTTACCACTAAAAGACATCCCAATGGTCTTGATTATGTTGCTGTTGACACAGCACTTTGCCAAGCACGTATTTTTATGCGAGGTGCACAAATAGATCAATTTATACCTGTAGGTAAAGCACCACTATTATGGGTTTCAAGTGCAGATGATTACCAACCTGGTAATGGTATCAGAGGAGGAATCCCCATTTGTTGGCCTTGGTTTGGTATGAGCGACACTCCTGGGTTTCCGCAGCATGGTTTTGCACGAAACAAAACCTGGTCGCTTGAATCAGTCAAAATGCGTAACCAATTAGTAGATTTAGTTTTCACCCTGCCCGCCAGTGAAATGGATAAACAATATTGGCCCCATAATACCCAAGTAAAGGTGCTATTCACCTTAGGCGAAACCTTATCAGTCAGCTTGGTGAATACTAATAATGGAAATGATAACGTGAAGCTTACCCAAGCATTGCATAGCTACTTTCCTATTGAAGATATTCATCAATTGCAAGCGAGTGGCTTTAGCGGGTCACAATACATTGAATTTAGTGAAGGGCCGTTTAAACAAGTCGATGATGTCGTTAAATTTGAACGAGAAACCGACAGGGTTTATACCCTATTAGGTGATACTCAGGAGTTACATACACAAAATGGCACCATTGTAGTCAGTCGCGAAAACAGTCAATCAGCGGTACTTTGGAACCCTTGGATAGACAAGTCGATGCGCCTTTCACGCTTTAATGCAGACGATTACTTAACCATGGTGTGCTTAGAAGCCGCTAACGTGTTGGAAGACTGCGTGGTGTTAGCACCTGGACAAAGTCATACATTAACCACTCATATTGGCTGGAAATAACACACCTAATTGAGTGAGATAAACAGCCATTCAGAGAACGTCATAGCTTTATAATAGAAAAGGCAACCTAGGTTGCCTTTGTTACTTTCAAATATCCATTTACGATTTCAATACTCTGCCCAATACCATCATAAGCAATTCAACAAGCAACCTCTGATAACCGATAACTGTTTAAGTTAATATTAACTAATGCTTCTATTTTTAGATTTTTTAAACAAGCCAAACCAAAAGGCTGTTTCAAGCAATCCACCTGCCACAAAAAAAGTCACCGCTCCCGTTTGGCTACCGGCTAGATAACACGTTAGTGCAAGCACAATTAAAGTGGCTAACAACAATAATCTGTAGGTACCTGTCATATTAATTTCTCTCAATCCTATACATGCACTGTTCAACAATAGTAACAAAACCTATTGATTACATTACCGCTTTATTAAACCACGAGTCAACTAAACTCTCGCCAATAAAAAAGGCAGCCGAAGCTGCCTTTGTTGCAATCTAACCTTAGCTCGGAATAATAAATGGGTACCCCATCTATTAACCTAAATTGAGTTTAATTAGTTTGCAGTAACTTCACAACCTAGTGGGCTGTTTGAGTTTTCATAAACAATGTCACCTATTGGCGCATAGTCAGCGGCAGCAATAGTGCCTTTGTCTTTGAAGAAAGTGTATAACACTTCAGCATCAACATAACCTGTTTGGATTGGGTCTAATGTTGGATAACCGTCACCGCCAGCAGCATTAAAGCTTGGTACAGTGAAGCTATATGAATCAGTGGCACTGTAATCTTTACCATTAATTTCACTGATAGCGACTGTTTGCGCAGTACAATCAACCGTCATTTTCACACCAGTGATTTGGGCATAAGCACCAGAACCACGTTGGAAAGATGCTACAGTATTAAGATACTCAGTGACTTCTGCACCTGTCATAGTGCTCAACGTTACCATGTTGCCAAAAGGCTGCACAGTTAACACGTCACGGTAAGAAATATCACCCGCTTGAATAGAGGCTCGTACGCCACCAGAGTTCATCACGCCGATATCTGCACCCACTTTAGTACGCTGTGCTTCAGCAACTAAACGACCTAAGTTAGTTTGCATATTACGTACATTTGCACGCTCACCGTCTAATAATGCATCTGTAGTAGCAATAATCTCATCAAGTTGGCCTTGACCACGTTCTTGGTAATAAGAAAGTAGTGCTTTTAAATCTGCATCGGCTGTAATTTCATCAGCAACTAAAACTTTAGTTTTGTTACCTTCAGCATCTTCAACCGTTTTCTTCAAATTAACCGGAATTAACTTGTAGCTTGCAAGATGAAGCTCACCGTTGAAATATTCAAAATCAGCACGGCCAACATACTTACCCCATTCATGAGCTTGCATAATGTAAGTGCCATTTTGCATGTCAGGAGTACAAGCGTCACCAGGAGCAAACTCTGCATAGTCGTTAGTATCTGGTTCCATACATACAGGGTTTTGTGAGTGACCACCAATAATGGCACTTAAATCACCTGCAGCTAGTGCGCGAGCTAATGTTACATCGCCAGGAGCATTACTACCATTTTGCGCATCAGCATAGTGACCCATATGAGTCGTTGCGAAAATTAAATCAGCGGTATCTGCAGCTTTAATTTCTGCAATCACTTTAGCTGCTTCAGTTGTTGGGTCAGTAAAGGTTAAATCTTTAATAAATTCTGGGTTACCGATTTTAGCCGTGTCTTCGGTGGTTAAACCGATAACAGCAACACGAACACCGTTAACGTCAAACACTTTATAAGCATCAAAATAACGAGTACCGTCTGCTTTATAAATGTTTGCCGCAAGCATTGGGAAGTTTGCTACTGAACGTTGAGAATCTAATACTGCTAATGGGTTATCAAATTCATGATTACCGACAGCCATTGCATCATAGGCAATTTCGTTCATACCGATAAAATCTGGTAATGCATCTTGTAAATCTGATTCTGGAACACCTGTGTTGATGTCACCGCCAGATAGCAATAACGTTTCGCCACCGTTTGAACTGACTTCAGCACGAATTTGGTCGATCAACGTCTTACGCGCTGCCATACCATATTCGCCATCACTGTTAGACCAAAAACGGCCATGGTTATCATTGGTGTGTAATACTGTGAATATTTTACAATCTGCACCTGCTTCGGCACATGTTGTTGGTGCTACGACTGCTGTATTGTCGTCGTCACTGCCACAACCGGTTAACGCTGCTAGTACAGCCGTTGCGACTAATCCTTTAATTAACATATTTGTCATGATTTACCCCGATGTTATAATTTATATTTTTAAATCCGTGAATTATCCTATTCACGGCCAGAATGATAACAAAGATTGACGGATTTTGATGTCACTTTTATGACAGAATGTGATTTTAAATACACTATTTAACAGCAGCTTACCCTTTAATAATTCCCTGAGAAAAACAATAACCATGTTAACGGGCTTGTTAATGCAAAGTAAAAAAATGACTTAAGCATTTTTACTGCTAAGCCATTTAAATAGATTGGTTTTTTAAATACTACGTAACACCATTGATTATCCCAAAACAAGAACAATACTTATTTTGCATTATTTCAAAACTTGTTGTAACCATTGACCAATATCAACAAGTTGATTAGGTAATACGCTGTGAGCCATAGGATAGGTTTTCCAAACACTCTGATAACCTGCTGTTATCAGAGCATCATGAGCCATTTTCCCCGCAAACATAGGGACTACATCATCTTGCTCACCATGATTTTGGAAGATGGGAGTATGAATATTGGCGTCAGCAAGTTGCTCTGGCAATGCTTCTCCACCAGGTAAATAACAAGATAATGCCATAATACCTGCCAGTTTTTGTTCAAAACGCAGACCGGTAAACAAACTCATGACTCCGCCTTGACTAAAACCCGCTAAGACTATTTTATCTGCTGGTATACCGCTGCTGATTTGATCGACGATTAGCTGACGTATTGCTTGCTCAGACGCCATAACACCTTGGATATCTGCACGGTCATGCAAATCCATGCTTTTGATGTCGTACCATGAACGCATCACAAACCCGCCATTAATCGTCACAGCTTGCTCTGGTGCATGAGGGAAAATAAAACGAATACTATGCTGACTATTTAAGCCTAATACTGGTACTACTGGTGCAAAACCAGCACCAGAATCGCCTAAACCATGTAACCAAATGACACAAGATGTTGCAGGTGATTGCGGTTCAATCACGATTTTATCTAACTGAGCAGTCATATTTATTAATCCTATCAATACAGTCACAATATTAGTGGCTATCTTACGTTAATTGATTTTTAACATCGAACGATTCACGTTTAAACATCATAAATAATCTAGTGTATTCAGATAGATTTATGACTAATGGCTATTGTGCGTGGATCCCGGTGTGATCAAGTAACGCCTCTAATTGCGCTGGATTATCAAGTTTGAGACTCCACCGCACCGTCCCCGCATCGGCAACAATCACTAAACCTTGATGAAAACAGCTAATATCATCTACTGACGCAGCAAGCACCAGTTGACTATCATGAAACCGGCATTGAATCTCATGCACAGTGACAATAATTTTACCCAAAGAAAAATCAATAACCATAATAACTCACTGTAAAAACAAAAATCCCAAGTATTCACTTGGGATTTATACAAGAATTAAGTTGCTGTTAAATTTAGAATTAACAGCAAATCAATCTCATTAGTGGTGATGACCACCGGCACCATGGGCGTGGCCATGAGCAATTTCTTCATCTGATGCATCACGAGCACCGACAATTTCGATGTCGAATGTTAATTCACGGCCAGAAAGTGGATGATTAACATCAACCGTTGCCATGAATTTACCCACTTTAATGATGGTAACTTGACGTTGACCTTGTTCAGTGTTCACCACTGCAGCCATGCCAGGTTTCCATACTTTTGCACCGACAAGATGTTTAACTGATACACGCTGCTCTGAATCTTCTTGGCGTTCACCATAAGTGTCAGCGGCTGGCGGAGTAATAGTAAACTTTTCGCCAATTTCTTTACCATTAATAGCAGCTTCGATACCAGGCATCATGTTGTCATGCCCATGCAGATATGCAATCGGCTCACGACCTTCATTTGATTCAAGCACATCGCCTTTTTCATCACGTAGCGTGTAATTAAACTGCACTACCATATCGTCTTTAATGATCATTATCGTTCCTTAACTCTAAAATTTGCCGAAGCTTAGCAAAAGCGTGCTAATGCATCCACAAAAAAGTAGCCTTTTAGGTGGCCATTATAATTTGATGCCTAATGCATTAAATGTTTGTTCGTCAGGAAATCCATCCGCAATTAGCCCTTTTTGCTGCTGAAAAGCTTGCAACCCTAGCACTGAATTACGACCTAAAATGCCATCTGGCTTACCGACATCAAACCCAGCATCATTCAGTTTTTGTTGTAATTGCTTTACCGTTTCTCGGCTTAACCTTGGCTGCTTAGGTACCGCACGTGTTAATTCCGCACCGCCATTAATTCTGTCGGCTAAATGACCGACTGCTATGGCATAAAATTCAGAGCGGTTCCAACGCATAATCACATTAAAGTTGTCATACCCTAAGAAAGCTGGACCCGTATGCCCTGCTGGTAAATATAAAGCGGCTTGCATATCTGGTGTCGATAACGGCTGACCATTAGATTGTTTAATATCAAGCGCTTGCCATTTTACTAATGGTAACGGGTGTTTACCGCCCAAGTAAGCAAACGGGTAATCAACAGGTAATAATACTTCTCGTCCCCATCGCTCATCTGCTTTCCAACCTAGGTGTTGTAGAAAGTTAGCTGCAGAAGTTAATGCATCCACTTCACTATTCCATAAATCGGCAATACCATCACCATCACCATCTACTGCATACTTACGATAGTTAGTTGGCATAAATTGGGTGTGCCCCATCGCCCCAGCCCACGATCCAACCATTTTGTTATCTGCGAAATTATATTGCTGCTTTAACTTCAACGCTTGTAATAACTCGCCAGTGAAATAATCGCTACGCCTTGGATCGCATGCTAGCGTTGCCAATGAATCGAGCACTGGCATGCTACCTTTGTAACTACCAAAGTTGGTTTCTAGGCCCCAAAAAGCAACAATATATTGCCCAGGCACACCATACTCTTTTGTTAGCTTAGTTAATAATGCCCCATGTTTGGCCATCATTTTTCTGCCTTGTTCAACCCGCCATGGTGTGACGCGTTTGTCGAAGTAATCACCAAAGCTTGTGGTAAATTCTGGCTGCTGATTATCTAATTCAATCACCCTAGGGACAAACTTTAAATTTGCCACCGTTGTATCGATAATCTGCTGTGAAATCCCTGCCGTTTTTGCTTTTTGCTGTAAATTAATCACACAGGTAGCAAAATCGGGATGCTCTTGAACTGGAGTAACATCAACAACAGGATCGGGTGATGCCGACACAGCACAGGCACTCAATAAGGTGCTAGATACAAACATTGAAGCAATAAACACAGAAAAACGTCTTTTATGAGCCATGAACAACACTTATTTTACAAAAATGAATATTGAATATCGTGACGCATCGGCTTTCAGTAAACAAGACCTGTTAACATTAAACCCTGTTTATTTATGCCAAATTCAAGTGAAAAATAACAACACCGATGACAAGTGATTAATAATGAAGCCGTCACTCAAAACCACAGACACTCGTCTTAATCGCTGCACTTGATTTGAGTCATACAAACAGCTTGATAAATAAGCGGGTCAATAACGCCAAGACTATCGATTGATTTAAATGACCCAACGAACGACAGCGAATACAGTTACAACATTGACGCATTTAATCGTGTTAGTTTCTAATAAGAGACTAAATGCCCGATTTGCGTCTAGATTCTGGGGCAATTTAGTTTCTAAATGACCACCAAGGATCCTCATAAACAAAATTGTCATTAATTAAGCCTTTTCCTTATTCATTGAGTCCGTATAATGATGTTAATTCTCACTCATTTAAGCGATTTATCATGACAGAACAAACAGCAGCACTAACAGGCTTTATCGAAAGCGTAAAACAACATCAAGTCTTATGGGGCTTACAAGATGAAACAGGTGAAGGTTGGGTTGTATGTGACTCATCAGAATTTGAAGAAACTGATGTTATGCCACTTTGGTCAAGTGAAGCTGCTGCAAAAAGCCATTGCACTGATGAGTGGGCAGACTACAACCCAGTGACTATTACACTGACTGAGTTTTTAGAATACTGGGTAAGTGATTTAAATGATGACGGTGTATTAATAGGTGTTGATTGGGAAGCTGAACAAGAATGCCTAGAAATTGACCCAATCGTATTGGCTAAAGAATTAGTTGATTTTGAAAAAGAATAATCATTAATTGATTTGATCTTACTACCCAAGCTGTTCAGCCATTGAACAGCTTTTTGATATTATTATGCCCATGCCTACACTGATTGATATTCCTTTTGACAAACGCCACACCTGTTGGTTTTGCAACGAACCCAGTAATCATATTTTTGATTACTATAGAATGACTCACACTCCCCACCCCTCTCTAGCCATTCCTGCTTGTAAAGAATGCCATATGTTAGCCAAGAAAAATCTGCTGACCTCTATTTGGGATTGTCGAGATGCGGTTAAAGATAATTTAATGCATATATATAGCAAAGACTTGGCGATTGGCATTAATTGGACTAAGCAAGAACTCGAAGAATCAGATTTTGATTGTATGATTTTTGGTGGATTTAAAAAAAGTGCCTGGATGATGTATCAAATAGCCCAAAGTCGCATGAATGCACGGGGCTGGCCATTAAGTCTGGACGGGGTTTTACTTGAAGGCGAAATAGCGGGTGACAGTAGTCAATATCATACCGGTTTCGAGTTTGACGATATAATGTTTACCTCTCTAACAAAAGCCATTGGCCACTATAGCAAGACCTTATCTTTAGACAGTGGTTTTTTACAGCAACTGGTTACCTTACTTGGTAAAGCTCAATTTGGCCATGCTGTCAAAATAGCGAGACTCAATATTGGTATCACCCCAGGGCATCAACGGCGTATTCTTGACGAGTTAATCGAAGATATGGATCAATAAAACCACTTAATCATTCAATTGTGGCCTAACTAAGAATACTCCGTAAACGATCTTGAACAACGCTGACTAATAAGTCGGGCTGGAATTTAGAGATAAACTCATTACAGCCGACTTTTTTCACCATCGCTTGGTTAAAGCTACCGCTTAAAGAAGTATTGAGAGTAATAAAGAGTGCCGCCATTCGAGGATCGTTACGCACCTCAAAGGTCAACTTATAACCATCCATTTCAGGCATTTCGGCATCGGTAATCATCATTAGCAATTCATCGGCAACCTGTCTGCCTTCATCTGCCCACGATTGTAATAATCGCAAAGCTTGTAATCCATCTGACGCCTCAATAATCTCTATACCAAGTTGATTGAGAGTGTCCCTTACTTGTTTACGCGCCGTTGACGAATCATCCACAATTAATATCTTACGACCAGGCATGTAAGAAACGAGCGCTTCATCTAACACACCGTCAGATAACTTCACATCGTAATCAATAATCTCAGCTAATACCTTCTCAACATCAATAATAGACACTAATCGTAAGTGTCCTTGGTCTTCAATTTTCGTTATTGCGGTTAAGTAATTATGTCCGCCAGTGGTTTTGGGCGGCGGCATAATATCACTCCAGGTCATGTTAACGATATTCTCGACTTTACCGACTAAAAAAGCCTGCACACTGCGGTTATACTCGGTAATAATCAAGTTACAATCGTCATTCACTGGCATCGGCGAGAAACCAATCGCTTGTCGTAAATTAATCACTGGGATCGACATCCCTCTAATGTTGGCTACTCCATAAACATTATGATTACTGCCGGGTAACTTATTTAAGGGTGGCAACTTAACCACTTCTTTGATTTTAAATACATTAATGGCAAACAACTGAGTTGAGTTAATGCGAAACAACAACAATTCTAAACGGTTTTCGCCAACTAACTTAGTTCTTTGATCTACCGTATCGAGCACTTTTCTCATGAACAGGTTCCACCTAAAAACATACAAGCAACATCAAAGATGCGTCATCATTAACAAGGGTAATTATACTTAAAAAATATCATTAAACAGTGTTGAATCAGGATTTATGCCGCAAAAATAAAAAATATATATAAACAAGATCAAAAAACACCCCTAATACGTAAAATGTTTAATTCGAAACTCGAGTTATTTCATCTCACAAACGTTCTACTAAAGTTAACACCAATAAAAAGACTCCTGAAACCGCGGCATCAATTCACCCTCGGTTTTGCTTTGTTAAATCTGTCGGCTGTTATCCTAATAGATAAGCCTGTTACTGTTGTAAAACCATTTAACTCAATTAATACTTAAGACGTTCATATGAATAGCCCGTCTTGATAATGCATTTGAGCATAACTTTTCACACATAACACAATATAATTTGGCATGTTTAAACCACAGATCAAGGTGATCATTAACCTGTTTGTGTACGTACAACAGTGTAGATTATTCGTTAAAAGTCATTCAGGGGCCGTTATGATCATCCCATTATTCCCATTACCGATTTGCTTGTTACCTCAAGGATATACCCAGTTACGTATTTTTGAACCTAGATATAAACGCTTAGTATCAGAATCGCTAAAAAGTGGTGTTGGTTTTGGCTTATGTATGTTGGCTGATGATAAAAAAACCATATTACCCATGGGCACATTAACCCAGATTATCGACTTTGAAACGCTTGAAGATGGCTTATTAGGTATTAGTGTGCAAGGGCAAAAAACGTTCATTATTAACAAAATAAGTGTTGATAGTGACGGTTTAAAGCGCGCCGATGTCAGCTTAATTGATTCTTGGCCGTGCGATATCATTGAACGACAAACTGAACAGAGCCACGATCACACTGATGAGCGTAAAAAAGATAAAGCACTTAGCAATACGTTAAAGCAAATTTTACAGCAATACCCACAGCATCTTGCCCACTATTCTGAAGAAAACTTTAATGATATTGCGTGGGTTTGTCAGCGATGGCTTGAAATTATCCCATTGAGTTCCAAAGAAAAATATCAGTGTATCAATAGCCATGATCATCAATTAGCTAAATCATTCTTAGCCGACATAATAAAATAATACAGAACTGTGATCCGAACCCAATAATGCCACGTATAAGATAATGATGCTGCAGCTTGTTTGAGCTCAGGATAGCCACAGCATAATGACGTAATCTCTTATGCTCAATGAGTTATTTATTGGATGCGGGTGAAATAATGGAAAATGTTCAATCACAAAGCACACAAAGTCGTTATGATAAGGGGCATCTTGCACAAAGATCCCTAATTAAACTAAGCGGTGCTATGAAATCAAACGAACCCAATCCAATGGCTGATGAGCTTGCGTCATTAATGATGCAGGTGGCTAATGATCGATGCAAAGCATCTTTTGCAAAACTTTTTTCGCATTTTGGCCCAAAAATTAACTCTTTTGGTGTTCAGCGCTTAAGCCAACAGGGCTTAGCCATGGATTTAGTTCAAGAGACAATGACTCGAGTATGGACAAAAGCCCATCTTTACAATGCAGACAAAGCAGCGGTAAGTACTTGGGTATTTACCATCATGCGTAATCAATGTTTTGACATGCTCCGTAAAGTACAACATAACCGTGAAGATTCTTTCGGTGATGATATTTGGCCTTTATTTGAGTCTGATGAAGCTGAAAACAACGACGATGATTTTTTATTATCGGCAACTTTATTGCTGCATGTAGAAGAATTACCTCCTCTACAACGCCAAGTAGTACAAGGTATTTATATGCAAGAGCTTACTCAACAAGAGTTAGCAGACAAACTTAACATTCCAATTGGAACGGTTAAATCTCGACTTAGACTTGGCTTGGAAAAATTAAAAAGCTTTATGGAGAAACACTATGATTAATTACCACCCAGACCAGCATTTGCTGTCTCTCCATGCTAAAGGCGAGTTGCCGCTATCGATGTCGATTGCTATCTCCGCTCATGCTGAATTGTGTCCTCATTGCCAGCAACAACTTGACCAGGTGACAATTGCGTTGTCTGAGCAACAGTTTGAGTCGGCCGTAAAAACTCAGTCGGTAGACACTAATAATAATCAATTAGACGCACTACTCGAGAAGCTATTAAATTCAACCTTAGATACTTTAGAGGTTGAACAAGCTAGTACAGTTGATCAGATTGAAGACAATAGCGTTAGTATTAAAGGTCAGCATTATCCGCTGCCTAAGGTATTTCGTAAGCAAATTAATGCTTCTTGGCAGGGTATTGGTAAAGTCAGCCGTTTGAGACTCGATACCGGAGAGCCACAAGCAAGAGCAAGCTTGTTGCATATCGCAGCCAATGGTGAAATTCCTGAACATACACACAAAGGTGCAGAGCTAACATTACTGCTCGCAGGTGAGTTCAGCGACTGTTACAACACCTACAAGCCTGGTGATTTTATGCTGCTTGATAAAGAGCACCAACATTCACCAAAAACACTTGAAGGTTGTTTGTGCTATACCATTGTCGATGCCCCGTTATACTTCACTAAAGGGTTCAGCAAACTATTAAATCCAATTGGCGATTTACTTTACTAACCATTACGTTAGTTTCTTAAAATGTTAACTACTAACGTTTGTGTATCGATAACTTGGACGCTATTTATCATTAAGTTGTACCAGCAATAAGGGATGATGAGTGAATTTTCGTCATCCCTTTTAACACTATCGACATCCGAGCAAGGTGAGAATTGTCGATAATTAGTCGCTAATTGCTATTTTTCAATCGAAAACTGCATTAATTTGATTAAAAATTGAAAAAGACTATTGCCATATGCAAACACTCAGTATATTATCCACACAGATTTAGTTTTCTTGTTAATTTTGGTTACCTACCTGTAAGTCTGCTCAACTTCACTTCGTAAATAAACCCAAGACAAGCTTCTGTACATCGTTTTTGATTTCAATTGATTTCTGTTGATATGATAATTTAAATTATATTCACGTCATCTTGTTGTCATAAAACTATGTTTAACTTACAAAGTTAAGTACTAAATATGTATTCATTTTTTTATGGCTATATGTCATGTGACAACATCAATGTTGCAAGCATAAAATAGACCTTAATCAACTATTTACATATCAACACTTGATTAGTGAGTAAAGGATAGGTTAAGTTAAATCTCGAAACATTAATCTTTTGCAACACTAAAAAATGCCAAGGATATTTTATTGAACAATTTTCTCACCTAATGGTGAATATATAAGAAGGAGTGTGACCTATGTCATACAACATGAATGGACACGAAATTTCAGTTAGCTTTCCGGTTAACTCTATCTCGTCAAACAAGAATTCAATTGCTTTTACCGACAGCCTAGGTAAAAACAAAAAAACCTTTTCAAAACGTATTGAAGCATTAAACTTCATGAAATGGTTAATCTCTGCCAATAAGTAATACCCCCTAACGCTTTGCGTTAATCATTTGCTCTGTTATTTAATAAACTCATTTCTCGGTATTCTCCTCTCACTTACCGATGTTTATTAAAACAGAGCAAAATGAATAACTCACTCGCATCATTTTAAGTTATTCTTCAGTGTTAAACCCCAGTTAACCCCTCTAAAATATCTAATTTTATATCAACAACTTATAGAAAAATCATCTTGCATTCACCCTATAATTAAACAGTGTGCGAAAATTTTCGTTGGTATCTTGGCAACATTGTTTTATTTCCCAAAACTCCCCCCTGATGTATATAAAGAATATCGGTTACATTGGCAGTATTACTATTCAAATAATGTTGTAACACTAGAAATCCAACCGGGTCGTACAATAATTCAAATTCAATTCCCGACTGGCATACCGTATTCCACATATCAAAACAACGTCGTGATAATTTTCCAAAATGATATTTATGACCATCATTAATAATTGTAGGAAAATAAACCTCATCGACTAATTGTGAGAATTGTTGACGTAAATATTCATCCCCTCCCACAGTACTGCAAGTTAACACCTCAACGGTAAAAACTTTCGTTAATGATAAATGAGCCAATTGTTGAGTAAGTTGTTTATTTAAATAAGCCGCAGTGGTCCCCGTACCTGAGGGTAAAAATACCTTTAGCTTATTTTTTTGTTGATCTTGCGCCCATTGAATAATTTCACAGGCAAGTTGTGTTATCCCGGTTTCGGCATACTCACAACGCCCACCTTCAGGAATAAAAAGTAATTGTTTTTTATCTGCGTAGCTTGGATTCGATGAAACAATATATTGCATAGCATCGTCTAAATGCATACTTTGAAGATTTTCAACATCGGTCAAATGACTAACATCAATAATATTGGCGCCATTTTGTATCGCAGCGGCATAATTGCCTTGAGGATGTTGTAATAAAAACTCGCTGATATGGCTTACATAGTAATCAAATTTCCACCCTTGCCGCTTAGCCAATACTGACATGGAATATAATGAGTTGGCTTGGGCCGAACCCGATGCCACTAGTTGGGTAATATGTGAATAATCATGATGCAAAAAATGATAAAATTTACGTGCTTTATTACCACTAAAATCAGCATGTAATAAATCATCTCGTTTAATGTAGATGCTGCGTCCACCAAAGTTCATCGTTTGCACTGGGCTTATCGAAAACATGAATTGTCTCAATCAACTGTAATATGAGCATTTTAACTAAAAAATGATAAATCTCATCGATTCATTTGCGTGAATCCTCGCACTGTTCTATTTATACAATACCACAGCAACACTTAACCCTTAATAATCAACAAATTGAAAACATGGCATGAAAATGGCTTATATTGAGAATATTGACTATTGATAGGAATGAAAATGTCTCTTTTACGCTTAATCTTTAATATTGCTTGGTTTTTAATGGGTGGTTTTGTTATGGGCCTAGCTTGGTGGTTTGTTGGAGTACTGTGCTTTATCAGTATCATTGGCATCCCATTTGGTCGTGCTTGTTTTGTTATTGGCGAACTGGCTTTCTGGCCATTTGGACAAGAGACCGTTAACCGAAAACACATTTCAGGCCAAGAAGATATTGGCACTGGCACGTTAGGTTTGGTGGGTAATGTAATATGGTTTTTATGCTTTGGTATTTGGCTCGCGATTGGTCATCTAGTCCATGCTCTGGCTTGTTTTGTAACGATTATAGGTATTCCGTTCGCGTTACAACATCATAAGTTAGCCTTATTAAGTTTAACCCCTATTGGTCAAACCGTTATTGCCAAACCGACTTATTAACATTCGTTAATAACCGCTGAATGACCACTGTTGTAAAAAGCCGATAGCATAATGCTGTCGGCTTTTTATTTGCCTAATCGTATCTGCACCGTGTACATTGCCATTCTTAAGCACTGAAAGGTTATTCAGTCACTTTAAAGACGATAATGGGATCACATGAACTATTGGTTAATGAAGTCTGAACCAGACGACTTTAGTATTGATAATCTACAGATGAGTAAGCAGCAAACTGTTGCTTGGCAAGGTATTCGTAACTATCAAGCACGTAATTATATTCGCGATCAAATTACATTGGGCGATGTAGTGTTGTTTTACCACTCTAGCTGTAAAGTTCCTGCCATTGTGGGTTTAGCAAAAATTAGCAGTGAAGCTCAAATTGATAGCAGTGCTTTTGATAACCGTTCACCGTATTTTGATGCAAAATCTAACGCTAATGCGCCTCGATGGTGGCAAGTCGATATTCAATTTATGGCCAAATTTTCTAAGCCTGTGAGCTTGAAGCAATTGAAAGCCGATCCCGCGCTGCAAGATATGGTATTAGTGGCTAAAGGTGCCCGCCTGAGTATTCAGCCCGTCACACAGTTGCAATACCAACACATTATGCAACTAACAACCTTAGAATAATAACGTTAGATTGATGACCTTGCATCGGTAACCTTGAATTAAAACAGACCAGCTTGTCAGCAGGCCAGTAAACATCTTCTTTAAATCAGCCTCCTAAAGACAGCTCAGACTACGTAAACACTATTAGCTATAAATAGTCTGAGCTCAAATACTAACGGCACAGTGATAAGATCACGCAATGCCCATATTAGTTAATCATTCGCCCTATTCCGCCAAGTACAGAACCTTCACCTTGGTCTTTGCCACCACTTGATGGTGCATGAGCAATAATTCTGTCAGCCATACGAGAAAACGGTAAGCTTTGTAACCACACAGTCCCATGGCCTTTTAAGGTTGCAAGGAACAAACCTTCACCACCAAATACCATCGACTTTAATGAGCCTGCACGTTGTATGTCATAATCAATCCCGGGAGTGAATCCAACTAAACAACCGGTATCGACCCGCAATGTCTCACCGTGTAATTCTTTTTTAATCAGTGTCCCACCAGCATGCACAAACGCCATGCCATCACCTTTAAGGCTTTGTAGAATAAATCCTTCACCACCAAAGAAACCGGTGCCTAATCGCTTATTAAACTTCATGCTTACTTGCGTGCCTAAGGCTGCCGCTAAAAAGCTGTCTTTTTGGCAGATAAGTTCGCCTTGATGTTGAGCTAAGTCTATAGCCAAAATAGTGCCAGGAAATGGCGCAGCAAATGCCACTTTTCGTTTTTGTTGACCTTGATTAGTAAAGTGGGTCATAAAAATACCCTCACCCGAAATGGCGCGTTTACCTGCACCAAGTAGCTTGCCAAAAAAACCGGATTCTGGTTCAGAGCCATCACCCATTCTGGCCTCAAACATAATGTCTTCTTCGAGGTAAGTCATCGCACCCGCTTCAGCAATAACAGACTCATTTGGGTCTAATTCAACTTCAACCAGCTGCATGCTAGAACCTATAATTTCATAATCTACTTCATGACTTTTCATGCTCATTTTCATTCCTTAAAAATTTATTTAATGTTTGCAGTTGCCCAATTCAGTATTAAGGCATTATTCCTTATGGATGATTTAAGGTAACAAAATGATCATCCATTTAACATGACAACATTTCAATAAAATATCCGCGTTCTGTTGCCACTGCATTTGTTTGCCAATTGTGTCCATCGTTAACCTAAACCCGCACCGCTCAATCCTGATTGTTGTTGTAATTGATATTGAGCAAACTCTTGCAAAATAAGCTCGGTAAATAACTGCCCAGCTCGCCCAAGCGGACGTTCAAGTGTAGAGACTAATTGCGGTGTAAAACTAAACCGATTACCACCAATAAAATCAATCTCGATCAGTTGCCCTTGATGTAATTCTTCAGCAATTAAAAAATCCGGCATCCAACCAAAACCCAGGCCTTTTAGTAAAGCATTTTTTTTCATGATAAAGCCTGACAAATAAAAGACTTTATCGCCGCCAAATTGCATTTCATCGCGGTCACGTTTACCAGGAGATGAATCTTCGATGGTTAACTCAACATGTTGTTGCAATTCAGGCAAACTAATGTCTTTAAGCTGACTTAATGGATGTTGTGATGACGCGACAAGCACGCTGGTAATAGCAGGTAGCGGTTTAGGATGATAAGAGGGGCCAGTACGATAATCCTTAACCAGCATTAAGTCGGCCTGGTTGCGCTCAAAGCGATGCTGTACCCCGCCTAAAAACTCCATATTAAGCTGCACTTTAGTCGGTATGTTGTGTTCTGACATGCGCTTAAGCGCGGTCATGATCGGTTCCATCGGTAAAGCACCGTCTATGACTAACTCAAGTTTGGGCTCCCAACCCTGACTAAAGCGACTGGCAAGATGTTCAATATTGGCTAAATGCTGTAACAGCCGTTGCCCTTCGGCCAAAATAACCTTCCCTTCGGGTGTTAATTCCGCTCGATAATGATCTCGATTAAATAATGTCACGCCGAGATGTTGCTCTAGTTTTTTAATCTGATAGCTTACTGCCGATTGTGCCTTGTGTAATCGCTCTGAAGCTTTTGCAAAACTTCCTTCTTCAACAAGTACTTGCAGTACATTAAAGGCATCGATATCTATTCGCATAAGATTCCCACTGTCCCGTTATCCATACACAAATGTAAAGTTAACATAACAATCTAAAAAATAGATTGTGTTGAGTTATTTATTATTCTTTTTTTTGTTGATCTTTACCACTAAATTGTAAGTTAGATCACATATTGGTTTGCCCAATGCGATTAGGCCATAACAACAAATAACATAAACGCCACGACACTCGCAGTCGATTCACCATAGGACAATCAGATGCCATTCTATGTTAAACAAGGTCAGATCCCGACCAAACGTCACATTGCCTTCGAAAAAGACAATGGCGAGTTGTACCGTGAAGAATTATTTTCAACCCATGGCTTTTCGAATATCTACTCCAATAAATATCATCACAATATGCCAACCAAAGCGATAGACGTTCAACCTTACTCGTTATCTCATGGTGAACAATGGCAAGACTCATTAATTCAAAATTACAAATTAGACTCGCGCCAAGCCGACTGCCAAGGCAACTTTTTTAGCGCCCGAAATAAAATATTTTTCAATAATGATGTCGCCATGTACACCGCGAAAGTGACTGAAGACACCAATGAATTTTATCGAAATGCCTATGCTGACGAAGTGGTGTTTATTCACGAGGGTGAAGGCCAATTATTGAGTGAATACGGTGTCATTGAAACCAATAAATGGGATTACTTAATTATTCCACGCGGGACCACGTACCAACTTAAATTTAACGATTATCAAAATGTACGCTTGTTTGTTATTGAATCATCCTCAATGGTCGAAGTGCCAAAGCATTTCAGAAACGAATACGGCCAAATGCTTGAATCTGCACCTTACTGTGAACGAGACATTCGTACGCCAACCTTGGCTGATGCCGTGGTTGAAAAAGGTGCGTTTCCGTTAATGTGTAAATTTGGTGATCGCTATCAAAAAATGACACTGCAATGGCATCCATTTGACTTAGTAGGCTGGGATGGTTGCGTTTATCCTTGGGCATTTAACATCAGTGAATATGCACCCAAAGTTGGCAAGATTCATTTACCACCGTCTGAGCATTTAGTGTTTACTGCACACAATTTTGTCATTTGTAACTTTGTGCCACGCCCATACGATTTTCATCCGAAATCGATACCAGCACCTTATTACCACAACAACATCGACAGCGATGAAGTCTTGTATTACGTCGATGGTGACTTTATGAGCCGTACAGGCATTGAAGCGGGCTATATGACGTTACACCAAAAAGGTGTGCCGCATGGGCCTCAACCTGGTCGCACAGAAGCCTCTATCGGCAAAACCGAAACATACGAATATGCGGTGATGGTTGATACCTTCGCCCCACTGAATTTAACCGCTCATGTCAAAAATTGCATGAGTGATGATTACAACCGCTCTTGGTTAGAAAACTAAGACCACATTTATAGCTAACCCAAGTCACCAAAGAGTGATTGCGTGTTGACATAAAATAAAGGAAAACAAAATGGCAAGCGAACTAAATCCACTGGGCCTTTTAGGCATTGAATTCACCGAATTTGCTAGCCCAGATACAGAATACATGCACCAAGTATTCATTGATTTTGGTTTTTCGATGTTAAAAAAAACCAAAAATAATGACATTGTTTACTACAAACAAAATGACATTAACTTTCTATTGAATAAAGGCCGTGCAGGCTTTTCTGCAGAATTCGCCAAATCTCATGGTCCGGCTATTTGTTCAATGGGTTGGCGTGTAGAAGATGCACAGTTTGCATTTACAGAAGCCGTTGCCCGTGGTGCAAAACCAGCCGATGATGCCAATAAAGACATGCCCTACCCAGCTATTTACGGTATCGGCGACAGTCTGATTTATTTTATTGACACTTTTGGTGAACAAAACAATATTTATCAAACTGACTTTGTCGATTTAGAACAGCCTATCGTAACGCCTGAGAAAGGCTTTATGGAAGTCGACCATTTAACCAATAATGTCTACAAAGGCACCATGGAAAAATGGGCTAACTTTTATAAAGACATTTTTGGTTTTACCGAAGTGCGTTATTTCGATATCAGCGGCGCTCAAACTGCTTTGGTATCTTATGCGCTACGCTCTCCAGACGGCAGTTTCTGCATCCCGATTAACGAAGGTAAAGGTAATAACAAAAATCAGATTGATGAATACTTAGGTGAATACAATGGCCCAGGTGTTCAACATCTGGCATTCAGAAGTCGTGACATTGTGGCCTCACTCGATGCTATGGAAGGCACCTCAATCAAAACACTGGATATTATTCCTGAATATTACGACACCATTTTCGAGAAGTTGCCACAAGTGACCGAAGATCACGACCGTATCAAGCATCACCAGATTTTGGTTGATGGCGATGATGACGGTTATTTATTGCAAATTTTCACCAAAAATCTATTTGGGCCTATCTTCATTGAAATCATTCAACGTAAAAATAACCTTGGCTTTGGCGAAGGTAACTTTACCGCGTTGTTTGAATCGATTGAACGCGATCAAATGAAACGCGGCGTGCTGTAATTTTATAGACACGAAGTGATACATAAAAACCAGCAAATTGCTGGTTTTTATCATTTTAGGCCTTTACACTCTGCCATCTACATTCTAATCAAAGACCTTTCTAATGCCAGATTACGCCGTACTCGCTGTGTTTATTCCAACGTTCTTTTTTGTGTCTATCACCCCCGGTATGTGCATGACTTTAGCCATGACACTCGGCATGAGTATTGGTGTACGCAGAACCTTATGGATGATGTTAGGTGAATTAGTGGGCGTGGCGTTGGTCGCCATTGCAGCAGTACTTGGGGTTGCTAGCATCATGCTAAATTACCCACAGGTGTTCGATATTCTTAAGTGGGTGGGTGGCGCTTACCTTGGCTACATTGGCATTAATATGTGGCGTGCTAAAGGCAAAATGGCCATCATCACTGGTATTGAAGTTAAAGCCAGTCGCATGAGCTTAATCAGCCAAGGATTTATTACCGCGATTGCCAACCCTAAAGGTTGGGCTTTTATGATTTCGCTATTACCGCCGTTTATTAATGTTGATAATGCCGTTGGGCCACAACTCGCCGTTTTGCTTAGTATTATAATGGTCACCGAAAGTGTGTCGATGCTGGCTTATGCCAGCGGCGGTAAGAGTTTACGATTATTTTTAAGTCGAGGCGATAATATCCGCTGGATGAATCGTATCGCCGGAAGTTTAATGATACTGGTTGGTATTTGGCTAGCGCTAGGCTAACCCAGAAAGCACATTTGATGAGTAATTAACCTCATATTATTTTATGTATTTTCAATCGATTTATACGGCAGTTGTTCGCACATTTGCTGTATATAAATGTCGATATGAGCTTGCTCTTGTTGACAAAAAGCACCGATGGCATCATTAAAACCTTCATGAGCAACAAAATGGCTTGAGGTGGTTTTCACAGGACGAAAACCTCGAGCCACTTTATGTTCGCCTTGTGCTCCTGCATCAAAAACTAATAATTGATTAGCGATAGCGTACTCAATACCTTGGTAATAACATGCTTCAAAATGGACATAGTCGCATTCTGTTAACGCCCCCCAATAACGACCATATAAATGCGTGTCTGACACAAAATATAATGCTGATGCCACTAATTGTGCGTCACTATTTTCAATCAATAATAATCGGATCATTGAGCCCATTGTTGCTGCTATCTGCTCAAAGAATGCTGCCGACAAGTACCCTTTATGACCCGAACGCTTTAAATAAGTATTTTGATAACAACGCACAAAATCCTGCCATTGCTCTGCACTCGCCTTATCGCCATCGATAAATCGGAATTGTAGCTGTTGCCTTGCAGAAATTCGTTCTTTAGTGATGTTTTTGCGTTTACGTGACGTTAATGTACTCAGAAAGTCATTAAAATCAGCATAATTTTGGTTGTGCCAATGAAACTGACAACCAACACGCTCCATTACCCCTGCTTGTGCAAACTGTAGATGTTGCTCGGTATTGGTAAATAAACAATGCCAAGATGACCAACCCTTTTTAATGACAGTTTGTGACAGATAGGTTTGAATACCGTCAATCAAGGGCTGTTGATCGTGTTTTGGTAACCTTGGGTCAATACCAATACGTCGCCCAGTTGTAGGAGTAAAAGGTATACTGCCCACAAGCTTAGGGTAATAGCCTATATTGTGACGCTCATAAGCTTCTGCCCATGCCCAATCAAACACATATTCCCCCCAAGAATGACTTTTAAGGTACAAGGGCATCAATGCAATAATATTATCGCCATCCATCACCATAAGGTGCATCGGCGTCCAACCCGTTTCAGCACTAACACAGCGACTCATTTCCAGAGCGGATAAATATTCATGCCGGGTAAAAGGATGAGATGATCCAAAAAAGATATTCCATACTGAAGAATCTATATTGCTAATACTATTAACAAATTTATATTGATAAACTCGCGTTTGTGTTTGTTCCACCCACACCTACCCTATAATAAATAACACTCAACCGCTAAAACTCATACCAATTATTGCTATCATGTGGCATGTTCTATCACAGTATCTTCTCAATACACACCAAGGATTGATCGTGACACGATTCCCTAAATTAACACCGCTTTTTTTGAGCACCGCATTAACACTCACACTTTGTTATCCTGCGCTTCATATTGCTGACAGCCAAGCAAATGAAGCTTCAATCTTCAGTGAAATGGCAACGGCTCAGCCAATCTATGCTAAGCATGGCATGGTTTCAAGCCAAGAAGCCATAGCTAGCCAAATTGGTGTTGATATTTTAAAACAAGGTGGCAACGCGGTCGATGCGGCCGTAGCAGTGGCATATGCACTTGCAGTAACCTTACCTCGCGCGGGTAATATTGGTGGTGGTGGTTTTATGCTAGTGCATTTAGCCGAGCAAAATAAAACCATTGCTATCGATTACCGTGAAACAGCCCCTGCTAAAGCGCACAAAGATATCTTCCTTGATGAACAAGGCAATGCAGTTGACAAACTCAGTCGTGAGCATGGACTAGCTGTGGGCGTACCTGGAACCGTTATGGGGATGGAACTGGCCTTAAAACAATATGGCACCATGAAAATGGCGCAAGTGATCAAGCCTGCGATTAAGCTCGCCAAAGACGGTATAGTTGTTACTTCAGATCTATCAAACTCATTAGCGGGCCTTAAATCTCGTATTACCCAATGGCCAAGTTCAGCAGCAATTTTCTACCATGCCGACGGCAGTAATTATCAAGTCAATGAATTGCTCAAACAACCTGAGTTAGCACAGTCTTTATCGTTGATTGCCCAGAAAGGTAGTAAAGGGTTTTATCAAGGTGAAACGGCTGAAAAAATTGTCTCTGCGGTCCAAAATGCTGGCGGGGTAATGAGTTTAACTGATTTAGCTAACTACAAAGTTGTTGAGCGCGAACCGGTTCGAGGTAATTATCGAGGCTACGAAGTGGTATCTATGCCGCCGCCATCTTCAGGGGGTATTCATATTATCGAAATGCTCAATGTACTCGAGCAATTCCCCATTGATAAATTAGGCCACAATAGCGCAAACACTTTGCATCTTATGGCCGAAACCATGAAATATGCCTATGCTGATCGTAGTGAGTATTTAGGCGACCCAGATTTTGTTACTGTTCCTGTAAAACAATTGACTAGCAAAGGATACGCAAAAGAGATTGCCAGTAAAATCGCCATCAATAAAACCACCCCTAGCAGCGAAATTAAGCCGGGGAAACTAGCACCATATGAGAGCGATCAAACTACCCACTTCTCGGTTATCGATAAATGGGGCAATGCTGTTGCTAACACCTATACCCTTAACTTCAGTTATGGTTCAGGCTTAGTCGCTAAAGGCACTGGGATTTTATTAAACAATGAAATGGATGACTTTTCGGTTAAACCAGGTACCCCTAATGGTTACGGCTTAATTGGTGGGGAAGCAAATGCAGTGCAAGGAAATAAGCGCCCTCTTAGCTCCATGAGTCCAACCATGGTAATGAAAGATGGCAAACCTTTCATTGTTACCGGCAGCCCTGGTGGCTCGCGGATTATTAATATTACGCTGCAAATGATCATGAATGTAATAGATCATAACTTAAACATTGCCGAAGCAACTGCTGCTGCACGTATGCATCACCAATGGTTACCTGATTTTATTTGGGTGGAACATACATTGAATCGCGATACTATTTCATTACTTGAAGCCAAAGGTCACAAAGTGAAAGTGCAAGAGTCGATTGGCAGTACTCAATCGATAATGATGACAGAGCAAGGTCTTTTTGGCGCTTCAGATCCAAGACGCGCGGGTTCTGCCGCCATCGGCTATTAATACCATTAACCATTATCCTTAAAGCAATAGCGGCTTTACATAATCTAAAGCCGCTATCATTGATAATAAAGTAACAAAAATCATTAACGATATCGTTCTCACGCTAGCGGTACTTACCTAATTCGAAATCATTTCGAATACATAAAAAGTTCATCTTGATGGTTCACAATTAAAATATGTTAAATCAAACATAAACTATATTAACTCACAAAAAATAACATATTCATCGCCAATAAAACTTGTTTATAATCATAATGTTAAATTAACACCCTATTCGGGGTAAATAATATTTTTATTATATTAAAACAAAATCAATATTGTATTTCCAACGAGTTGAACAATACTAACATCGCAATGTGATTGTTTATTAAGCTTTAGCTTTTGTTAGTGATTTTATCCCATTATTTAAAGTGATATTATTGTAACCATGTTAAATAAATTGATTACATAAGGTTATATGCTGCTGACAAATTTAAAAATTAAGCACAGAATTACCCTACTTACTGTTGTCGCCATTTTGTCGTTTGTGATTTCTTTAATTATTAACAATCAAACTGGTGAAAACAATGCACAACGGTTAAACGGACTTCAAAACCAACTTTATCCCGCACTTAATCTAGCAACCATAAATCAAGGGTTGTTACTGCAATTAGATCAAACTATTCAGTCAGCAATAACCACAGGCGAAGAAGACAGCTTAGACATAGCTAAAACGATGGTGAAGCAAATTACGGATAATTTAAATGAGTTAGCCATTTTACTTCCAGCTGAAGAAATAAATACACAACAATTGATTCGTGACATTACCCTTTATCATGAAAATGCTAGAAGCCTTGCTGCCGAGTTTATAAAGGATGATGTTGACTTTAGTAAAATTCAAACTCAAGCGACAGATAATGCCAAGCGATATCAAACTTTAGTTAAACAATTTGCGGCCAAGAAGAAAGATTATTCAACAGAGTTTGAGCAACGGATCCAATTAACCATAGCCAGTACTGAACGTGCAGAAAATAGTCTAATGCTCATTGGTATTGCGGCTACAGTCGTCATGATTGTAGTAGGAGTCTTAGTTAATAAATCAATTATTAGTACTATCGACAATGTAACCCAGTCACTTCGTAACATATCCCAAGGTGAAGGCGATCTACGATCACGGATTCAGTATGCAGGCAAAGATGAAATAGCACAGCTTGTTTATTGGTTTAATCAATTTGTGTCTAAACTTCAATCGTCTATTGCCGATACAAAGAATACCACTGAAAATTTAACTGAAGTTGCAGCAACGTTACTCAGTGGTAGTCAATACAGTGAACTCAATGTACAGCAACAAAATGAGTCCATTGAGCAGATATCACAAGCCATGAAAGAAATGTTTGTCAGTGTCACTCATATTGCTGAATACGCATCAAGCGCAGCGCTTGATGCTGAGAATGCCAACACTGAGGCAAAACAAGGCGTTGTTATTGTTAACGATGCTGTTATTACCATTAATACCTTGGCTGAAGAAGTACAGCAAACTGCGGTTGTCGTTAATCAATTGGACGCATATACCCATAATGTTAATGACATATTAGACACGATAAGAAGTATTGCAGATCAGACTAATTTACTAGCACTTAACGCTGCGATTGAAGCCGCGCGTGCTGGTGAACATGGGCGCGGGTTTGCGGTAGTTGCAGATGAAGTCAGAACATTGGCCTCTAGAACACAAACCTCGACCCAAGAAATCCAACAAGTGCTACAAGAATTACGCTCCACGTCTAAACAAGCCGTTGACGCGATGGCTCGTGGTATCAACACTGCAGCAATAGGGGTTAAATCAACCTCTTTAGCCGGTGAAGCCTTACAACGTATCACAGGTAAAGTGAGTGCAATATCAGAGGTTAATGACCAAATTGCGGCTGCCACCGAAGAACAACATACAACTTCGGTGTTGATTCAGCAATATGTAGCTGAAATGGAAGCCGGTTCACAGAAAGTCAGGGTAACGACGGCTGATATGGGAGGGATCAGTGTTGATATTCAAAATATAAGTGAAAGACTACAATCAATTACTAACCAATTTAAGGTGTGAGATTGATTGTAAATGCAGTAGCAGAAAACCAAAAATATAAGCCCTAAAGGCATATTGAGTGATGATCAAGGAGTAACACCATGCAGTTTAATTTAAAAGTATTATCTGTTGCAATATCAATGGCAATGATACCTAACCTAGCAACAGCAGATGAAGCTGCTGATGCAAAAATAGCTAAGTTAGAGCAGCAAGTTCAAACGCTGCAAAAACAACAAAATGCTAGCCTAACTGACAAAGTAAAATTTAACGGCTTTATTAGTGGAGCCTATATCAGCTCTGACAATGATGCTGGTTATAATAATGCAGATTCAAGTGCTGATTTTAACGAAGACAGTAAATTAGGGCTACAAGGTACCTTTAACATTTCTGATAATACTCAAGCAGTATTACAGTTAATGATGCGCGGTAAATACGACTGGGAAGTTGAAGCAGAATGGGCCTATTTATCTCATCGCTTTGAAAACGGCGTCAAGATTCGTGGTGGTAAACTGCGAGTCCCTTTATTCATGTACTCTGATTACTTAGATGTTGGCTACGCACAGCCATTTGCTCGTCCACCACAAGAAGTATACGGCGCTATTCCGTTTTCGTCTTACACAGGCGCTGGCGTGTCATACGATGTTGAATATGATGACTCAACCTTAACAATGCAAGCCTTTGGTGGTGAGTCAGATGTTAAAAATTCAGCGGTTGAACTCAGTAACCTTATGGGTGCTAACCTGAGCTGGACTGACGAAATATGGACTTTACGTGCCGTATACGCTCAAGCACAACTAGACGGACCTATTGTTAATGAAGTTGACGTAACATTAGCGCCTGGAGTGAACACCCAAGCGAACTATACGGTATTAGAACTTGATGATGATAAAGGTTCTTTCGTCGGAGTGGGTGCAAGTTACGACAATGGTGAAGTCATTGCGATAACAGAATGGACTCGTTCAGAAATTGATAACGCTTACCCTGATATTGATTCTGGTTACTTAACATTAGGCTATCGTATTAAGGAATTTACGCCTTACGCTACTGTTGCTTATACGAAAACTCAAGATAATGATGAACGTCTACCTTTATCTACAGCGGCTGCAATTCAGATGGTCGCCTTTAATGCTGAACGTATGGCTTACAGTATTGGTTTGCGATGGGATGCAATTGATAACGTTGCGATTAAATTTGATGTCACCTACGCCGATGATTTTGGTGACACTTCAGGTGGATTCTTAGGCAACAACTTGGACACGTCAACAGGTAAATTCACTTACGATGACACCTTGATTTACACCGTTAAATTCGACGCAGTATTTTAAGGGGTATGATAATGAAAAAATTATTAACAATTTTAGCACTAAGTTTAACTGCCGTTACCTCAGCTAATGCTGCTGTAGTGATTATTGGCAATCCTGCTGCTGCAGATATTTCAATTAATGATGTAAAAAAAGCTTTTTTAGGAAAAGGTGATTCTTCAGTCGTCGTTTACGAATTAGAAGAAGGTAATCCTATTCGCAGTGAGTTTCATCAAGCTGTTACCGGTAAGTCAGATGCTCAACTGAAAGCATTTTGGTCTAAGCAAGTCTTCACAGGTAAAGGTACTCCACCTCCTGCGGTTTCTGGTGCAAGTGCGATGAAATCAGCAATTGCAAGCAATCCAAATGCCATTGGCTACATTGATGAAGCAGACGTTGATGCCACAGTAAAAATCATTATTAAGCCATAAATAATAATGAAACTGTGATTAATACCCACCAAATAGAGTAGAAACATAACCAGCGATGGTTTTGACAGTAACCAAAAAACAAACCGAGCAATTACCACGATTGCTCGGTTTTTTGTTGCTAACTCATCAATAAAACATTGAGCCGACTAAGTTAATAGCAACAAAATAGCACCAAAACATATCAACAATCCGTTTATTAATGTTTATGGTACTTTGCTGATATCCATAAACTAATAAATATTGCCAGCAATATGATATTCAGGCCATTGAGACTACGATTGATGAGTTATACCAGAGAGTTAGTACTCGCATTGATAATCGTTAAATATCTGCCTTGCCATATGATTGAAGCAATAGAATAATCATATGAATTTCACTCGCGTCAAATACATATTTTTTAATTTAACAGATCATGTACCGATGAAATGGTACAGATAACTAAAAGGTAAAGATGCAAGTATTAAAACGCTGTTACCTAGCAAAGGTTAATTAAAGGATAAACCTTAATATATTAAGATTTTAATTCTATTATTAACCATACCCGTTATGGTTTTGATCGTGTTAATTTTAACCAGCACAGTGAATATTATTACATTTATAATGACTATTTAGTCTAAATAAGCAGAATTTATATATTTAGTGACATAAGTGTTATTCATAGTAAACCATGAAATAAGTTAATAGTACCAGTCTCAGTCTCAGTCTCAGTCTCAGTCTTTATTAAGTAAACCGACAAATTAATATAAAATACAATGATAGCCAGTCAGCTTTTTATCACTTTTTATGGCTATTAATTGCGCGAACGCACTCGTTAATCATATTAATTCAGCGTTCCATCACAATTTATTCATATCTTATGCTTATAATCACCGCGGTGTTTTCATTTTATTATCAAAATAGTTAAGGAACGTTAACACTACGTAAGAGGCAAAAACAAAAAATACGCCTCGGGGTCAAATAAATATAGAGAGTAAAATATGTTAAATAAAACACTTCTTGCCGTTGTTATCGCTGGCGCACTGGGACTCGGCGGTTGCGGCTCTGATAATGACGATCAAACAAGTACTGTTACTGCAGATATCAAGTTACGTGTAATGGAAACGACTGATCTTCATACTAATATGATGGATTACAACTATTACTCAGGGAAAGATGATAAGACCATTGGTCTGGTACGTACAGCAAGTTTAATCAATGCAGCACGCGCCGAAGTCACTAACTCAGTTTTATTAGATAACGGTGATTTATTGCAAGGTAGCCCTATGGGGGATTACATTGCCAATAAATTCAAAACTGACAGCAACATGTTAACCGACACACACCCAGTGTACAAAGCAATGAATACACTAGATTATGAAGTAGGTAATATTGGTAACCATGAATTTAATTATGGCTTAACATTTCTTGAGCAATCAATATCGGGTGCAAATTTCCCTTACATTAACTCGAACGTAATTTGTGCTGATAAAGATGGTTGCTGGGGTGATGTGCTATTTAATGAAAACATGTTCACACCGTATATCATTAAAGACAAAGTTGTTATCGATGTTGACGGTAATGAACACACAATCAAAATCGGTTATATCGGTTTTGTACCACCACAGGTTTTACAATGGGATAAAGCTAACTTAGACGGTAAAGTTGAAGTCTTAGGCATTGTTCAAGCGGCTAATAAGTTTATTCCGCAAATGAAAGCTGAAGGTGCTGATATTATTTTAGCCATTCCGCATTCTGGTATTGGTTCAAGTGAAAACCCTGGCGATCCATGGGCAGAAAACGCCACTTATGCACTCACCAATGTTGATGGTATTGATGCAATATTCTTTGGCCACAGCCACTCAGTTTTCCCAGCAGCAAGCTATAGCGATTTACCGAACACCGACGTAGAAAAAGGGCTATTAAACGGCATTCCAGCTGTAATGCCTGGTCGTTGGGGTGATAACTTAGGTGTGGTTGACTTAGTTGTACGCCAAGTAGAAGGAAAATGGACCGTAATTCATGAAGAATCAACGGCTAAAGCACGCCCAATTTACGACAATGCTAATAAAGTAGCATTGGTTGAAGGTGAAGCGAGCTTACGTGATGCAATTGAAATTGAACACAATGGTACTATCGAATATGTTAGCCAACCTATTGGGGTTGCTGCCGCTAACATGTACAGCTTCTTAACGTTAGTTCAAGATGATCCAACGGTTCAGATTGTATCTAATGCTCAAATAGCGCGTGTTAAAACATTAATTACTGATGATTTAAAAGATTTGCCAATCTTGTCAGCATCGGCACCATTTAAAGCCGGTGGACGTTATGCTGAAGGAGATGCAAGCCAATATGTACAAGTTGATGCTGGCGACCTTTCGTATAAAAACGCAGCTGACTTATACCTTTATCCAAATACTATGGTTGCAGTTAAAGCCACCGGTGCGGAATTAAAAGATTGGTTAGAATGTTCTGCCAACCAGTTTAATCAAATTGATCCAACCATCAGTGCCCCACAAAATTTAATTAATCGCGCAGGCCACCCAACCTATAACTTCGACGTTATTGATGGCCTAACTTACAAAATAGATGTAACTCAACCAACTAAGTTTGACCGTAGCTGTGAAGTTGTTAACGCCGGTGCTAACCGTATTGTTGACTTAGCTTACACTGCTGCCGATGGTACGGTTATTACGGGTGATGATTTAGCCGCTATGTCATTTGTAGTGGCATCAAATAACTACCGTGCATTTGGTGGTTCATTTGCGGGTACCGGTTCTGACCACGTAGTGCTAGAACTGCCAGATACCAACCGTGATGCATTATCAGCTTATATTACTGAGCAATCACAACCAAATGCAACTGGCGGATATGATGCTATGGTCGATCCATCAGCTGATTACAACTGGGATTTTAAAACTATTGATAATGCGACTGTTGCATTAGACATTCGTTTTGAAACTCAAGATAGCGATGTTGCTGACAAGTTTGTTGCTGATAATCAACAACGTAAAATGGTGAAGTTACCTACAACAGCTGATGTTGTCGCAGGCTTTGCGATTTATAGCATCGACCTAACGACACCTGTTGCTGCTAAATAATTATTCGCGGACTCAATACAAAGAAGGCGCTTTATGCGCCTTCTTTATTTTTATAGTTCTGGCCTAAAATATGGCCACACAACTTAAATACAGTCACCATTATTTAAACAATGAGTTTGCAAACTATTACTCTTCAAACAACTGCGCCATTTTTTGAATATGCACTAATGAAACGTGATGTTGATTTCGTTGTGCACAAAGCTGTTGATGTTGGTCATCATCTGGATTCCCTACTAATACCACTTTAACTTGATAGCCTAACGCTTTTGCTGCTGCGTCATAAGCCATAAATTCCCATTTCGCGATATTAGTATTATCACAAATAACTATTGGTTCATTTCGCGCCAACGCCTGAATAAAAGCCGTTAAATTAGCCTGATGATATTGGCCAATTTTTTGCGGATTAAAGCGATATTGTCCCTGTTGATAAAAATAGCGGTCTGTAGAGAATAGACCATGCTGTCGGATATGAATCGCCTGCTCAATGCCTTGAGAAATAATAAATTGTTCAACCCAATAAGACTTACCACTGCCAGGTAAGCCACGCATTATAATCGCCAGCTTTGGCGGCATCACGTCATTTACCGCTCTATCAACTAACGTTTCACTCACTTCCAACCACCTTACCCGCTAAAATATCATCAACTAACTTAGGTAAAATATCACCCGCTTTTCCGGTAAAATGATATTGAAACTGACTATGACGGTCTGCAGGATCAAGGTTAACCTCCACAGTTTGAGCACCGTGGTGATTCGCACTATCGACAAAGCCTGCCGCGGGATAAACCGTACCAGATGTGCCAATCGCAATAAATAAGTCACAGTGGTCTAAAGCGTCGTGGATTCTGTCCATACCAAAAGGCATTTCCCCAAACCACACAATATGTGGCCGCAAGCGTTTTCCCGGGATACAACAAGTGCAACAGTTTTCAGCACCAAAAGGTTCACGTAATACAAAGGTTTGTAATGATTGTGGGCATCGACCTTTTGCTAATTCGCCGTGCATATGCAGTAATCGTTTAGACCCTGCCCGCTCGTGTAAATCATCAACATTTTGGGTTATCACTAGCAATTCACCCGTAAATTCTATTTCAAGTTTAGCGAGTGCTAAATGTGCTGCATTTGGAATGACATCATCACTGTGTAATTGTTGCCAGCGGCTATTATAAAAACGCTCCACTAACTCGATATCTCTTGCATAGCCTTCAGGAGTGGCAACATCTTCAATATGATGCTGTTCCCATAAACCATGCTGATCTCTAAACGTGCTCATACCCGACTCAGCTGAAATACCTGCGCCGGTCAGCACTACAATTTGCCGGTACATTGTTTGTCCTTTATTGTGATGATGTAAAATAAAATGTAATGACTTTTAATACCATATCAAAAATACGTACTCAGGTTACAAAATGTTGTCACTACACGGTCTAAAAATTCACATAAAATTCATGTTATAGATTTGATAATAATATCGGATATCCGAATAGGTACAATAATCCCTTAGTATAAGTAAGCTTATTGAGAGATCCTTAACAAATAATATCAGCTTAAGTGACTGTTTTACTAAATATCCTCTATATAGGTTGATAAAGCAGCTTAAGAGGTTTATGTTTTTAGACTCAAGACATATAATGATTAGAATATCCACCGATGAACCGATTGGTTCTGCAATCAAGAGATTAGCAATGACAGATGGAAATCAAGCACTCAAAAAAGCCGGATTAAAAATAACTCTGCCGCGAGTTAAAATTCTAGAACTGATGCAATCCCCAGACAACCAGCATATCAGTGCAGAAGACTTATATAAAAAGTTACTCGAAATAGGCGAGGAAATTGGTCTCGCTACTGTATACAGAGTATTAAACCAGTTCGATGATGCGGGCATTCTAAATCGTCATCATTTTGAAAGTGGTAAAGCGGTGTTTGAAATGTCGACTCAACAACACCATGATCATTTAGTGTGTTTAACCTGTGATAAAGTGATTGAGTTTACTGACGACGTAATTGAACGTCGCCAAGATGAAATCGCCATGCGTCATAACATCAAGCTGACTCACCATAGCTTGTACCTTTATGGCCATTGCACCAATGATACTTGTGATCACGCTGACGAATAGTCAGTATGTGAGCAACAAACAAACCAGCAAATTTGCTGGTTTTTTATTGGTTAATATTTGTCATAAGATTAAAAATTTAGTTAAAGCAACAATGTCAGCCATAGGCTAAAACTAAACACAGATAACAAGGTCGATAATACCACTGTGCTACCTAAAGTTGATTCATGTTGCTTAAGCTCTGTGGCAATAAGATAAGCGTTGATGCCAAGAGGAGAGGCACTGAGTAACACCAACATCGCGGTGCTTGAAGCTGCTAGCTCAAACACAAAATGCGCCATCACATACACTAACGCTGGCAATAAAATAATTTTTAAGCTACTTGCCATTAAGGCTAAACGCCAATGTTCACCTACGCGATAAAAACTTAAATTAGCACCTAGCACAAACAATGCACACGCCAAAGCTGGCTTAGCTAATAGCGCTAAACCATCATCTAATTGTGGTCCCAAGTTAATACTTAATGCATTCGCCAAAATGCCTAGCCCTATACTCATTACTACCGGATTAAGTGCCATAGAGCGAGCAAACCGTCGCCACGAGAAACCCTGAGGCTGCGCTCGTGCCGCTAAGATAAAAGTCAGAGCAAACAAGGTGGCGCTATGAAAAGTAATGATCATAAATACCTGCCCTATCATTGCTGGGCCTAATGCCGCGATAATAATGGGTAAACCTACCAATACCGTATTGGAATAACTGGCGCCCAACGCGAATACCGCACTGGCATCATGCCCCTGCAGCGCTATTGGACTAAAGTGTCGATTAATTCGGTAACCTATAGCAAACACTAACAACACTGGTAAATAAAAAGCCAGCAATGCAAATGGGTCAATGCTTTGCGCTAATGGTGCTGCCAGCATATTGATAAATAAAAATGCAGGAATACTGACATAAAAAGTAAATTTGCTGATCCCGGCAATGTGTTCTTTATTAAAGAAACCCACTCGGGTTAATACAAAACCTAATACCACCATAAAAATTAACGGAAAATATAATACTGATGATGGCCATACTTACCTTACAAATACCGAACTAAATGCCAACTGATTGTCTATTATAATAATATGAAAAATATAACAGTATGAAAAATAGTGTAAAAAAACCAATAAAAAAGGCGCCTAAGCGCCTTTTTCAAGCCGAGTAAATATTACCAGCCAGTACGAATACGTAGTGCTTTACCAATGTCAGCTAAAGAGCGAACAGTCGTAACGCCTGCAGCTTCAAGAGCAGCAAACTTATCTTCAGCAGTACCTTTACCACCAGCGATAATTGCGCCAGCATGGCCCATGCGCTTACCTTCTGGTGCAGTAACACCAGCAATGTAAGATACAACAGGCTTAGTTACGTGTGCTTTGATATATTCAGCTGCTTCTTCTTCAGCATTACCACCGATTTCACCGATCATTACAATCGCTTCAGTCTGTGGATCGTTTTGGAACATTTCCAATACGTCAATGAAGTTAGTACCAGGAATTGGATCACCACCGATACCTACACAAGTAGATTGGCCGAAACCTTCATCAGTAGTTTGCTTAACTGCTTCGTACGTTAATGTACCAGAGCGTGAAACAATACCAACTTTACCAGGTAAATGGATGTGACCAGGCATGATACCAATCTTACATTCACCAGGCGTGATAACACCTGGGCAGTTAGGACCAATCATGCGAGTGCCAGTTTCTTCAAGCTTCACTTTCACTTGCAGCATATCAAGTGTTGGGATGCCTTCAGTGATACAAACGATTAGCTCAAGGCCAGCGTCGATTGCTTCAAGGATAGCATCTTTACAAAAAGGTGCTGGTACGTAGATAACAGTTGCAGTTGCACCTGTTGCCGCTACAGCATCTTTAACTGTGTTAAATACTGGAAGACCTAGGTGAGTTTGACCACCTTTTCCAGGAGAAACACCACCAACCATTTGCGTGCCATAAGCAATCGCCTGTTCAGAGTGAAAAGTACCCTGACCACCAGTGAAACCTTGACAGATTACCTTGGTATCTTTGTTAATTAAAACAGACATTATTTGCCCTCCGCAGCTTTAACAACTTGCTCAGCCGCGTCAGTTAGACTTGTAGCCGCGATGATATCAAGACCAGACTTAGCCAATACTTCACGACCTAATTCGGCGTTAGTACCTTCAAGACGAACAACAACTGGCACTTTAACGCCAACTTCTTTAACCGCACCGATAATACCTTCAGCGATCATATCGCAACGCACGATACCACCGAAGATGTTAACCAATACTGCTTTAACATTGCTGTCAGAAAGAATGATCTTAAAGGCTTCAGCAACACGTTCTTTAGTTGCTCCACCGCCAACGTCTAAGAAGTTAGCTGGCTTGCCACCGTGTAGGTTTACAATGTCCATTGTACCCATTGCTAGGCCGGCACCGTTAACCATACAACCTACGTTACCGTCTAAAGCAACATAGTTTAATTCAAATTTTGCAGCATGTGCTTCACGTGCATCATCTTGTGATGGATCATGCATCGCTTTGATTTTTGGCTGACGGAATAATGCGTTGCCATCAATACCAATTTTGCCATCTAAACAATGAAGGTTGCCTTCAGTGGTGATAACAAGTGGATTGATTTCTAATAACGCAAAATCATGGTCGTTAAACATGTTCGCTAGACCCATAAAGATCTTAGTAAACTGCTTCATTTGTGTTGGGTTTAAACCTAACTTGAAGCCAAGATCGCGAGCTTGGAAAGCCTGAGGACCTGTTAACGGATCAATGATAGCTGTGTGAATAAGCTCTGGCGTATGTTCAGCCACAGTTTCAATATCAACACCACCTTCAGTCGACGCCATGAACACTACACGACGTGTGCTACGGTCAACAACTGCACCTAAGTACAATTCATTGGCGATGTCAGTGCAGCTTTCAACTAGAATTTTAGCAACTGGCTGACCTTTAGCGTCAGTCTGGTACGTTACTAAGTTCTTACCTAACCAGTTTTCAGCGAATGCTCTGATTTCGTCTTTACTTCCGGTAACTTTAACGCCACCTGCTTTACCACGGCCGCCAGCGTGTACTTGACACTTAACAACCCATAGGTTACCGCCAATGTGGCCAGCTGCTTCAACTGCTTCTTGAGCGGTATCACATGCAAAGCCTTCAGAGACTGGTAAACCATATTCGGCAAATAAAGATTTTGCCTGATACTCATGCAAATTCATGATGATCTATCCATATACTTCTAATCAAATCCAACTGGCTCAATATGAGCCAGCGACGAGGGTTTTATCTAACTACTTATAGATCAAGTAGCAGACGAGTTGGATCTTCTAGGAAGTCTTTAATCGCGACTAAGAAGCCAACTGACTCACGACCATCAACAATACGATGATCGTAAGAGAGTGCTAGGTACATCATAGGCAGGATTTCAACCTGACCATTGACTGCCATTGGGCGATCTTTAATGGCATGCATGCCTAAGATTGCGCTTTGTGGTAGGTTCAAAATGGGTGTAGACATTAGCGAGCCGAAAACACCACCGTTTGTCACAGTGAAGTTACCGCCAGTCATGTCTGCAACAGACAGTTTTCCGTCACGGCCTTTAATGGCTAATTCACGTACCGCTTTCTCAATCTCAGCTAGGTTCATGGTATCAGTGTCACGTAATACTGGTGTCACCAGGCCACGTGGAGTCGATACTGCAATGCTGATATCAAAATAGTTGTGATACACAATGTCATCACCATCGATAGAGGCGTTAACTTCAGGGAAACGTTTTAGCGCTTCAGTCACCGCTTTGATATAGAAAGACATAAAGCCTAAACGAATACCATGACGTTTTTCGAAAATGTCTTGGTACTGTTTACGAATATCCATGATTGGCTTCATGTTCACTTCGTTAAACGTGGTTAACATTGCCGTTGAATTTTTCGCTTCTAAAAGACGTTTAGCGATAGTCTTACGAAGACGTGACATTGGTACACGCTTCTCACTACGGCCTTCTAATACTGCAACAGGCGCTACCGGCGCTGCGGCTTTAGCTGGAGCAGACTTAAGGAATGCATCAACATCATCCTTAGTCACACGTCCACCAACACCAGAACCTTTAATTTTACTGGCATCAAGATTATGCTCAGCAATAACACGACGAACAGATGGACTTAATGCATCGTTAGATTCATCAGTAGCGACTTCAGTCGTTGCATTAGTAGAAGGCGCTGATGCTTCAGCTTTAGTCACTTCTTGGCCAGACACTGCACCAGCGACGAAATTAGCAATCACTTGCTCACCTAAAACGGTGTCACCTTCTTGGAATAACAATTCAGAGATTGAACCGTCTTCTGGTGCAACCACTTCTAATACAACTTTGTCAGTCTCGATATCAACTAAGTTTTGATCGCGTGTCACCTGTTCACCAGGTTTAACATGCCAAGTAGCAATAGTTGCATCAGCAACAGATTCTGGTAATACGGGTACCTTAATTTCGATACTCATGGAAAGCTTCCCTTATATAAATTATCTATTACGACAGTTTTAATGCGCTATTTACTAATGATTCTTGCTGCTGTACGTGCAACCCAGGATAACCACATGCTGGTGCAGCAGAAGCTTCACGACCGGCATAAGTTAGTTGAGCGCCTGCAGGAATATTAGCCCAGAAATGATGCTGACTACAGTACCATGCACCTTGGTTTTGTGGCTCTTCTTGACACCAAACAAAATCAGTAACATGTTGATATGTTGCTAATGCCTCACGCAATTCCACGTCAGGGAACGGATATAGCTGCTCAACACGCACAATGGCAACGTTGGTAACATTCTCTTTGCGACGTTTTTCAAGTAACTCGAAATACACCTTGCCGCTACAGAATACAACGCGGTCAACTTGGCTTGCATCTAAGGTATCAATCTCACCAATAATATTTTGGAAAGTCCCTTCAGCAAGCTCTTCTAAGGTAGACACCGCTAATGGATGACGTAGCAAAGATTTAGGTGACATGACTACCAGCGGGCGACGCATTGGACGCACAACCTGGCGACGCAACATGTGATAAACCTGCGCCGGAGTTGATGGCACACACACTTGCATGTTGTGGTTAGCACATAATTGCAAGAAGCGCTCTAGACGTGCACTTGAATGCTCAGGACCTTGGCCTTCATAACCATGAGGTAATAGCATCGTTAGACCACATAAACGGCCCCACTTTTGCTCACCAGATGATAAGAATTGATCAATCACCACTTGGGCACAGTTGACGAAATCACCAAACTGCGCTTCCCAAATGGTCAAGCCACCTGGTTCTGCCGTAGCGTAACCGTATTCAAATGCCAACACAGATGCTTCAGATAATACTGAGTCAATAATATCAATTGGCCCTTGTTCATCAGCCACATTACGCAAAGGTAAATAGGTAGTGCCGTCTTTTTGGCTATGCAATACAGCATGACGATGGAAGAACGTACCACGACCAGAGTCTTGACCAGTGATCCGCACACGCTTGTTATCTTCAAGGATAGAAGCATAGGCCAAGGTTTCAGCGAAGCCCCAGTCTAATAACTTTTCGCCTTTAGCCATCGCAGTACGGTCAGCACAAATTTTGGCAACACGAGATTGAAGCGTATGGTTTTCAGGAATATCAACTAACTTATTGGCTAAGTTTTGTAGACGTTCCATTGACATAGCACCCGCGTAATCTTCATCCCATTCGCGATTAAGATACGGTGTCCAGTCAACAGTATGTAACGTCATAGGACGCCATTCTTTAACCACACAATCACCAGCATCTAATGCATCACGATAATGGTTAATCAAACCAGTCACTTCATCGGCTGGAATACTATTTTCAGCGATTAACTTATCTGCATAGATTTTACGTGGCGTAGGGTGCTTTTTGATTTTAGCGTACATCAGCGGCTGTGTAGCACTAGGCTCGTCAGCTTCGTTATGGCCATGACGGCGATAACACACTAAATCAATAACCACATCACGCTTAAATTCATTACGATAATCCACTGCAAGTTGAGAGATAAACGCAACCGCTTCAGGATCGTCAGAATTAACATGAAAAATTGGCGCCTGAACCATCTTAGCGATGTCAGTACAGTATTCGGTTGAACGTGTGTCAGCCTGATTAGATGTGGTAAAACCAACTTGGTTATTGACCACTATTCGAATGCTACCGCCAACAGTAAAACCACGTGTTTGAGACATGTTAAACGTCTCTTGCACAATGCCTTGGCCAGTTATAGCAGAATCACCATGAATAGTAATTGGCATGACTTGCAGACCGTCTTTACAACCACGACGATCTTGACGAGCACGAACAGAACCAATAACCACTGGATTAACGATCTCTAAGTGAGATGGGTTAAAGGCAAGTGCTAAATGAACGTTTCCACCTGGCGTTTCAAAATCAGATGAGAAACCTTGGTGATATTTTACATCGCCAGAACCGTGAGTGTCGGCATGCTTACCCGCAAACTCATCAAAAAGTTCAGCAGGACGTTTACCTAGCACGTTAATGAGCAAGTTTAAACGACCACGGTGAGCCATACCTACCACGATTTCTTTAGTACCCGCTTCGCCTGCACGGTAAATGATTTCACGCATCATCGGAACGAGCGAATCACCACCTTCTAAAGAGAATCGCTTAGCTCCAGGGAATTTAGCACCAAGGTATTTTTCGATACCTTCTGCAGCATTCAACCCTTCAAGAATACGCTTTTTGACGCTGTTATCGTACTGGGCTTTACCTAATGTGGGTTCAAGACGTTGTTGGATCCAACGCTTTTCATCGGTATCAGTAATATGCATGTATTCAGCACCAATCGAGCCACAATAAGTGCTCTTTAGTGCGTGAATAATATCAGCCAGTTTCATGGTCTCACCACCTAGGGCGAATGAACCAGTATTAAACTGACGCTGCATGTCATCTACGGTTAAGCCGTGATAAGCAGGATCTAACTCCTGAACTTCCTCGCGCTTCCACAATCCTAATGGATCTAAATTGGCATTTTGATGGCCACGGAAACGGTGAGCATTGATCAGTTGCAGAACCTTAACTTGCTTCGCATCTAACTCTGGATCGCCGACGCTGGTAGCGTTTTTTAAACGACCTTGTAGAGCTAAACTGCGGAAATAGTCACGAACTTTAGAGTGAGCAGTTTCGGGTACTTCTACTGAGGCACCGTTAACCGGAGGGAGATTATCAAAAACAAGCTGCCAATCAGGGGTCACTGATTGCGGATCTTCTTGATAGGCTTCATACATCTCTTCTACGTAGGTCGAGTTCGAACCACTTAAATGTGACGACTCGAGCCAGGCTTTCATGATGCCTTGGTGCATTGTTATTCCTTTCAAACTTGATACACGTGCTAGCCATAAACATAACAGTGAGTAACGTAAGTTACATCACACGTAGACTGAAACTATCTTTACAAGATAGTAGCAGGAGGTCTTACATAAACACGCAAAAGAGCCATCTCCAATAATGAAGATGACTCTTAACAGAGCTAATAAGTCAGACTATTTTGCTCTTCGTCGTGCATTAAACAGCTCGCTTCAGTAACATCGACTTGATATGACCAATCGCTTTAGTTGGGTTTAATCCTTTAGGACAAACATCAACACAGTTCATGATGCCATGACAACGGAACACACTGTAAGCATCATCTAGATCAGATAAACGCTCCTCAGTTGCCGTGTCGCGGCTGTCAATCAAGAAACGATAAGCATGCAATAAACCGGCTGGACCGATAAATTTATCCGGATTCCACCAGAAAGATGGACACGAAGTTGAACAACATGCACACAAAATACATTCGTATAAACCATCTAAATGAGCACGCTCTTCAGGTGATTGTATATGTTCACGAGCTGGCGCCTTTTCATCATTGATCAGATAAGGCTTAATTTTTTCGTATTGCTTGTAGAACTGAGTTAGGTCAACGACCAAATCTCGAACTACTGGCATGCCTGGTAAAGGACGGACTTCAATTTTCTTCCCTTTAAAGGTAGATATTGGCGTAATACACGCTAATCCATTTTTACCATTCATGTTAACACCGTCAGAACCACACACGCCTTCACGGCATGAGCGACGAAACGCAATCGTTGAGTCTTGTTCTTTCAGCTTAATTAACGCATCCAACACCATCATATCAGAACCATCAGGCACTTCTAGGGTGTAATCCTTCATGTAAGGCTTGGTATCTACATCAGGATTATAACGATACAATGCAAATGTTAATTTCATCTTTTGCAACTCCTGCCTAATAGGTACGTTTTACTGGTGGGAATGCATCACGTAATTTAGGTGTCATGTTGACATCACGTTTGCTCATATTCTTAGTCACTGGGTCAAATAAGCTATGACACAACCAATTGTCATCATCACGATCTAAATAATCTTCACGAGAATGCGCACCACGGCTTTCAGTACGGAAGTTAGCTGCATAAGCAGTTGCCAGCGCTGTTGCCATTAAATTATCTAATTCTAAACATTCAATACGCTGAGTATTAAATTCATTTGAGTTATCAGATAACTTAGCATTATCAAGTCGCTTTTGAATAGCTTGTAGCTGCTCTAGACCTTCAGCCATGGCTTCACCACTGCGGAAAACAGAGAAATTTAACTGCATACACAATTGAAGCGCTTTACGAATAACCGCAGGTTCTTCGCCGTCTTTGTTGCTTTCCCAACGATTAAGACGAGCAAGTGATGCACTAATTTCTATGTCTGATGCCGCTTTTGGATCAGGTGTCGCGTCTAACGCTTTACCTAAATGTTGACCCGCAGCACGTCCAAAGACCACTAAATCGAGTAATGAGTTACCGCCTAAGCGGTTTGCACCGTGTACAGATACACAAGCGATTTCACCAACCGCAAATAAACCTAATACATCTTGCTCACTGCCATCTTTATTCTGACGAATAACTTGACCGCTCACTTTAGTCGGTAAACCGCCCATCATGTAGTGGCATGTTGGCAATACAGGAATAGGACCGTCTGCTGGATCGATATGAGCGAAAGTACGTGATAATTCACACACACCAGGAAGACGCGCTTCAAGGGTTTCTTTGCCCAAATGATCAAGCTTTAGTAACAAATGCGGACCTAAAGGACCGTCTAAACCACGACCTTCGCGAATTTCAGTCATCATTGAACGTGCTACCACGTCACGAGAAGCTAAATCCTTCGCATTCGGTGCATAGCGCTCCATGAAGCGTTCGCCATCTTTATTTAATAAGTAACCGCCTTCGCCACGACAACCTTCAGTTACCAAGGTACCTGCACCAGCAATACCCGTTGGGTGGAACTGCCACATTTCCATGTCTTGTAATTGAATGCCAGCACGTGCTGCCATACCTACACCGTCACCGGTGTTAATATGAGCATTAGTGGTCGAAGCATAAATACGCCCTGCACCACCCGTTGCTAATATCGTTGCTTTGGCTTTGAAATAAACAATATCGCCTGTTTCAATTTCAATTGCGGTACAACCCACTACAACGTCATCTTCATTTTTAACCAAATCTAAGGCATACCACTCAGAATAAACGTTAGTTTTATGTTTAACGTTTTGTTGGTATAAACAATGAAGCAATGCATGGCCTGTACGGTCAGCAGCAGCAGCGGTACGAGCAGCTTGCTCGCCACCAAAGTTACGAGACTGGCCACCAAAAGGACGCTGGTAGATTGTGCCATTTTCGAAACGAGAAAAAGGTAAACCCATTTGCTCAAGTTCAATAATCGCTTCCGGACCCGTTTTACACATAAACTCAATAGCTTCTTGGTCGCCGATAAAATCAGAACCTTTAACCGTATCGTACATGTGTTGTTCCCAATGGTCCTCGTGAGCATTACCTAATGCTACGGTGATACCACCTTGAGCAGAAACGGTATGTGAACGAGTTGGGAATACTTTAGATAACAGCGCACAGCTCTTACCTTCTTTAGAAATCTGTAATGCTGCTCGCATACCCGCGCCACCGGCGCCGATTACGATTACATCAAATTCGCGTACTGGAATACTCACTTAAACACCCCACACTATTACAATGCCTGACGCTAAATAACTGATCGCGACCATAACAAAGGTAAACTGTAATACACCACGTAACGCTGTGTGTTTGACATAATCAGTCAACACTTGCCATACACCAATCCACGCATGAATAAGTAAAGCAACTAACGTTATAAGGGTAAAGACTTTCATTGGAAGTGAACTAAATAAGCCACTCCAAATTTCGAAAGTTAACGGGGCACTACACGCGATAAAACCTACTAAGAAAATAGTATAACAAGCGAGGATCACTGCACTTGCGCGTAATAGAATATAGTCATGAACACCACTGCGTCCAAAACTTGCTGCATTTGTTACCATACCCAAATCCCCGCTATGATTGAAAAGACTACTGCTAACACAAAAGTAGCCTTAGCTGATGCAACACCCGAAGTTAATTCTTCCCAGTGTCCGGCATCCATAATCAAATGACGAATGCCACCTAATAAATGATAACCCAACGCAGTTAAAATACCCCAAATGATGAACTTCATCACGAAACCATCGAACAAGGATTGTACGCTAGCAAACCCCTCTGGTGATGTTAAAGTCGAATTTAACAGCCATAGAAGAATACCAATTGCGAATAGCATGATAACACCGGAAATACGGTGTAGGATTGACGCGATAGCTGTCGCAGGAAAGCTTATCGTCTGCAGGTCTAGATGGACAGGTCTTTGCTTTTTCACGTTCTGCTCACTCAGCTCCGTCGAGCATTATTTTTGTTATCTATCTGTTTTTTGTTTAACTATTAACGCTAACACTAGGCATACGTTTTAAAACAAATAACGGACCACTCTGAAACATCTAATCAATTGAGAAACCACTATTTAGTTCGTAAATTCATCATTCCTAAACTGTGATGTTCGTCGCCCTTGGGGGCGCAGGCAAGTATACTCGTGGGAATTGTCAAATACAAACCTCACATTATGCAAAATAAGTTTTTTTAGTATTTTTTTATTCTAATCCAAGCGCAGAGCGGTTTACAGGGCACATATACCATGGTCTAACAAATTTAAACGCTTATTTAAATTGATCTGTGATCCCGATCCACTGTAAAGTAATGACCGCTTAACATGCCGCACTCATATAGAAGAATGAAGTAAGGAGAACGGGGTATGGCTGATAATATAGCCAAATTAGAGTTACCAGGAAACGAATCAATCGACCTACCTATCAAGAAAGGTACTGAAGGTTTTGACGTTATCGACATCAGTACACTTGGAAAAAAAGGGTATTTCACCTTTGATCCAGGCTTTTTAGCTACTGCATCTTGTGAGTCAGCAATTACTTATATTGATGGTGAGCAAGGTATCTTGTTACACCGTGGGTATCCAATTGAACAACTTGCAACTGAATCGACCTACTTAGATTTATGCTACTTGCTATTATATGGTGAATTACCGTCTAAAGCTGATTACGAACAATTTGTTTCCACAGTGAAAGAACACACTATGGTTCATGAACAAATTGCATTCTTTTTCAGAGGTTTCCGCCGTGACGCACACCCAATGGCAATGCTATGTGGTGTAACAGGTGCATTATCTGCTTTCTATCAAGATTCTCTTGATGTTAACAATCCAAAGCATCGTGAAATTGCAGCTTACCGCTTAGTGTCGAAAATGCCGACAATAGCAGCGATGTGCTACAAGTACTCAATGGGGCAACCTTTTGTTTATCCACGTAACGATTTAAGTTATGCAGGTAACTTCTTGTCGATGATGTTTGCTACTCCGTGTGAAGAGTACAAAGTTAATCCTGTTGTAGAAAAAGCAATGGACCGTATTTTTGTATTGCATGCTGATCATGAGCAAAATGCATCTACATCTACAGTTCGTTTAGCTGGCTCTTCAGGTGCTAACCCATTTGCATGTATTGCAGCGGGTATTGCTTCGTTGTGGGGCCCAGCTCATGGTGGTGCTAACGAAGCTTGCTTAGAAATGTTAGAAGAAATCGGCAGCGTTGATCGCATTCCTGAATTTATCGAGAAAGCGAAAGACAAAAACGATCCATTCCGTCTAATGGGCTTTGGCCATCGCGTTTATAAGAACTTCGACCCTCGCGCTAAAGTGATGCGTGAAACTTGTCATGAAGTCCTTAAAGAACTTAAAGTGGTTGATCCATTATTAGACGTGGCAATGGAACTTGAGCGTATCGCTCTTGAAGATGAATACTTCATCTCTAAGAAGCTATACCCGAACGTTGATTTCTACTCTGGTATCATCATGAAAGCCATTGGTATCCCTAACGATATGTTCACAGTGCTATTCGCATTGTCACGTACTGTTGGTTGGATTTCACATTGGAAAGAAATGTTAGATCAACCAGGCCACAAAATCAGCCGTCCACGTCAGTTATACACTGGTGAGTCTGCACGTGAATTTGTGAGCGTTGATAAGCGTTAATCTTTTGATTAACCAAACTAAAAAAGCGCCGAAAGGCGCTTTTTTGTTATTTAAATTTAGATATCGGTGACTATTAAACGTAGTGTATAAACCAACCCTAAACATCTTTGATGATTTATAATCGGTTAAAAGCTATGTTTTTTGGAACATTTAATATTAAAAACTTTAACAGATTAAAGTCGTATTACAGTAAATCAATTTTGAGTTGGTGGTAGTTAAACTCAAATTAGTCTTTGCTGATGACGCTATTATAATCCGGATCACCATTACCGGTGTACGAGCTAAGAGGTACTAAACCTCTCCAAGAACCCATATTAATGGCTTTTTTACACCATAGTTCCAGCTTTTAGGAGCATTAATTAAGCTTTTTTGGCACTGCTCCGCGGCAACATTAATTGTTAAGTTGTGATCATCTATATAAATTGAATTATTCCACCTCGGACCTGCTTCGTTGGCGAAAGATATAACAAAGAAAAAGCAAAAAAAATGTTTTCCCCATGTCAAAGTCCCTTCTGAAGAAACTCTTTTTTGAGAAATATAAACTGTAAAAGAAAGCATAGGCGAAGGTATTAATGAGCCTGTTCAGCAAAATAGACCTGCTTTTCTAATTCATCATCTTGGTACAGTTATTCCACTTTAATCACTTTGATCACTTTGATCACTTTGATTAGCAAGATAATGAACATTTTTAATTCACTAGAAATCTTCAATAGAGCCCAACTTACTAAAACCTGAATCATCACAAAGCCAATATTCTTTTTTACCAATTTTTTGTGTTGTTACTGATGTTTCTTTAGTAATCATATTAAGTTCTTCGCTGTAGTAGTCACTCACTATGACTTCATTATCGTCGTATGTGAAAGTCATACTGTGCTCTGTAACTAAAGAACGGTGGTAGCTCGATTTACTCACATCACTAATTAGCGCTGCATTAGCAAGCTTTGAACTCTCAATATTAAATTGTTCTAATTTAAACGTGTTATCTATTTTACTAATAACAACATCAATCGATTTGGGCTGATCAGCGTGGCATTTAAATATAATCTCTGCCACATCACGCTGAGAGGCACTACACGATGCAACTAAAAATAAGGGTAAAAGCCACAAAGCGTTAGAGAGTTTACTTTTTGTCATATTTTTCAAATGCCTTATGTAATTTAATATCATACTTATTCTGTTCGTACTGTGAACCGTTATAACCTTTCGCAAATGAAGCCCAGTCTAGCGTTATTAGGTACTTTTCTAGCCCTTTATTCTTTACAAAGCTAACGAAAGCATCAAGCTGTTTTCTTTCTGAGCTGAACATTGCTTTAACAAAAGCTTCTACGCTAGTAAAACCTGACTCACTATAATTAAAGCCCATAATTTGAAAGCGCCCCCATGAAGTCGACTTCAAAGCCTCTGTAGTATCTAAACTCATGGCAATTTTAAGCCTTGCATACTCCTGAGAGCCACCGGTATATAAACTTCGATTCCAGGTTCTGCTGGATACAGATGGATTATTCAGATCATACTTGTGATTTGTCAAACGAGCAAAAATATGGGCTTCAAATAAGATTTTCGGCTTTCCGTTTGAGAAAAATGCATCACCAGGAGACTCTACTTCCGCAACAGCTTTAACAGCAGCGACTTTACAACCAAGTTGATTCGCAATATCTAGATAATCAGAATCTGATATTTTTTGAATTTCGCTAGATGCTACTGGCAACTTAAAGTGAGCTTTGCTTGAGACCGCTATTATCTTTTCATTTAGCTTTCGATGAGTTCGACCATTTACGTCAATTTTGCCATCTGGACGTACCATGTTGAGTGCTTTACTTTGAAATAGCTTTATCGCTGCAACAGTTTTAGCGCTTTCAGGCTTAGAGCCTAAACGGCCATCAACAATTAATGATTTTGTAGGAAGAATGGATTTGAGTAATTTATTTAATGCCGTTTGTACAGCTTTTACATCGTTAAAATTGTTAGCACCACCCAGCCCGACAGCTTGAGTTATTTTTATTGATGACATCGTATTATCCTTGTCATAGTTGATTTTATTAAAAGGTGAAATCTGAAACAAGGCCAATTGGAGTGAATGGCCATATTATTGTTAATTTAAATTATAACTATTTTTAAATTGCTCTTTCTGAGATTATTATGTCTTTCAGCTCTTCAGCTTTTAAATAGAAACAATGACTCTCTTTTATTTTACGAACCCATCTAAAATCAATAACTCTTTCACCATAATAGGCACCTGCTAGTTGACCATATATTGCTCCAGTTGTATCTGCATCCTCACCTAAATTGACCGCTAACAGTGCACCTGTTTCAAATGAATCACTATGGAAAAATGCCCATAATACAGCTTCCAAGGTATGCATTACATATCCACTTGCTCGAATATCTTTTGCTTTTTTGTTCTTGTATTGTTCTTCTTTTATTAATTTTAGTACGGAATCACAAAGTGGGTTTTGTTCCCAATACTCATCAATAGGAGTATATAGTCCATCAAGTAATTCATCTTTTGATATCCCATGTAACGCGCCCCAAATAAGACCGCTAAAATATCGACATGCATCAACAGCTTCAATTGCCCCATGAGTTGTCATTGAACTTAACGCTGCGTATTTAATAGTATTTTCAAAACTATTAAAGTAACGAATAGGAATGGGGGCAATTCGCATGAGGGAGCCATTCCCCGCAGACATTGGAGTTGTATCACCAGATAAAGGGTCGCCTGTTTGCTGGTAACGTTTTAAAGCAGATACAACTGTATTACCAATATCAAAGCATTTTCCTGTGGCACTAAATACCCCGTCTTGCCACCATTTATAATATAAGTCCATTTGATCTTTTAAATCACACTGCTTAGTTCTAATAAGACTATGTGCCAAGCAATACATCATACTGGTGTCATCTGTCCATTCACCTGCTTTTAAATTAAATGGACCACCACCAACAATATCGGTTAAGGGCGGAAAAGAGCCAGGTTCTTTAAATTCAACTGTGGTGCCTAATGCATCACCAATCGCACAACCAATTAACGCGCCTCTAAAACGATTTATATCATCCGCACTATCAACATTAATACGTTGATAATATCCTTTACACTCTTCGTCTGTAGCAGTCGGTTTTGCAATCCGGAAAACAAAGTACGATGACATCCATTGAGTTTTATGCGGTTCTCTAGAACCACTCAACTTATTTGTCATAAAAGGAAAACGAAGATCATTTGGAATTTTTTCTTCAAGTCTAATCATTTCTAAAATAAGCTCATCTGTGATTAGCTTACCTGTACGTTCATCATAATATTTTTTTTATTCATAATTAAACTTCTTCCAATCTTATTCTATGCTGTCCATTAAAGAATGATTTTGATATTACTCGAAACTTTGTCGAAGTTTTGAAAAATATTTCTTTTTCATCAGATTATACAGCTGCGTTATCAGAAATATTTACACCTGTTTTGGATTTTATATAAATAATCGTATTACCATCAAATACTTTAGCTACATCGCTTGTAGAACTTTTAAAGGCTTTTTCATGGTGTATGCCACCAACAGGAAACAATTCTTCTATCAATTCGTCTGTAAACTTATCACCTCGAAATACTTGGCCTTCGAATCTCAATTTAGGATTCTCGGCTAACTTTACTAACCCGTTATCTGCTTCCGCCACTAATGTAGACCACTTTGCTTTGTCTTCAGGAGAAAAACCTCTCAACCCCTTATTGATGGGCTCACATAAGTCTGTACTGTAAACTGAAATAGCTAAAAACTCTTCTCTAGTTAAAACCTGCATATCAGGATCAAGATAATAATTCATTAGAACATGTTTTTTGAATTCTTCACCTTCTTTAAATATCAAACTGGTTATTTTATCCAGTTCAGTATCAATCAATTCATCTACAGTTGGTGCTTCATATTGGTCATCAATCGATTCATTTTGTGCTGCGGCATGTTCAGTTGCTACCACAGAAGGAGATAACTCGAACAAAGATGCAACATTTCCGCTTGCTAAACCTTGTTTAATTTCTTTAGGTGTCAAAAAACCAATTTGAGCAGCTTCTAAAAGATCTAATTGAAGCTGTTTACTTATAGAACCTGTATCTACTGCGCAGTTTAAAGCTTTATTAAGTGAGGCTTCTCCCTCTTTACACATCAATCCAAACGGATCTACCCAATTCACTGGATTCGGCGCATATTGATAATGGTTTATGCCACCCACTAATCCGATAGGGTCTTGATGTATAAATCGTGCTTGCCCAGGGCTGTAGTACCTAAAGCGGTTGTAGTGTAACCCTGATTCGTCATCAAAGTATTGGCCTTGAAAACGGATTGGGTTAGGAATCTTGTCTTGCAGAGCTGCATAATCAATATCAGCATGCTCATTATCCGCATCTTCAATATCTGTATCTTTAATAGATGTGCTTTTAATTGTCTGACCGAACACATCTTGTTGGCTGCGCCAGACAATTTGGGTGTTTTCATCCGTTAAGCAAATCGGGGTGCCGAGTTGGTCTAGGTGATAATAATAAACCTGCCCGGACTTAATGAGTGCGACGGGTGTGAAAGTATCAGGTTGATAAATATACCAGGTGTATTCACCTAAGGTGCATTCGCCAATCAGCTGGTGATTATCCCAAATAAAGTCGGTGCGACCAAGCTCAGTGATTTTTGCACTGCGGCGGCCTAATGCATCATATTCGTATTGCGTCAGCTTGCCATTAACGTTGATTTGAACCAATTGGTTCAAACCATTAAAACTACGTTGTTGTTTATCGCCGCTGCCTATTTGGCTGATTTGGTTGCCACTGACGTCGTAACGGTAATCAACGCCTGCCATGCTCATTAAGCGGTCGTTGTTAACCACCACATCATTAAGGTTTTTATTGGGCCTTGCTGTGTCGGATGATAAAGCCGATGACGCTGGCTGTTGAATGTGTTCTGCACACTCTAATCCTGCAGAGCCATTAACACGACCTTCAATCAAAAGCAGATGCGTTAACCAGTAACGCATCTATATTGGGGTTATTCATTTTTTAAAGAGCTGATACTGTGTTTCGCTTTATTTATTCGCATCTATCTTCATCAATTGGCGATAGGACACTTCGTAAGGGGGGATTATGCGTCACAATCGATTTTTGAAAGCTCACATTTAAATCAGCTAATGACTCAATACCAAATTCTTTTAATGCTGACATCAATTGCTCTCCCTTGATATTTTTGTCACGTAAATCAATCACAAAGCTTTGTAAGTTTTGCAGTTCAGCCAATATTTTACTGACTTCTTTACTGAGTGGTGCCTGTGCTTCTTTTAACGCATGATAAGCCGCTTCTCTTGCGCTATCTGATGATGAGAAAAGTGTTATTTTTTCATCGAATGCAGAGTGTAATTCTGCTTTGTATACTGTTAATTTTTCAACAATATCAGCAATAGTAACCTCTTTTTCACGGCTGAACTCCTGCTTAGCGTCATCGATACGCTCGAATACTTTTTCTAATCGCTCTTCATAGTCGTTAAAGTCATTCACTACTCGCCATAAATCAGCAACAGACTGTTGTGGGTAATCTGCTTCTTCAATCATGCCAAAAATCTCCATCCGAACAGCGTTTACGCCTAACATCGCAGGCTTAATGGCGGCTATCGCAAACACACCAATCACAGCATATAATTGATATTCTGACGTCATGCTAGGAACGTGACCGGTGACAAAGTAAACAAGACCAGCATTGATAAGATGCGCAACAACGGCAATGATAGCGGCTTTAATCTTGATTTTTTTAACCCTGACTAAATCATTGCTCAAATCAATACTGTCAGGCTTTTGAGGATGTGTCGCTCGTCTCTCTAGCATGGTTTGAGCATTACGGGCGATAAAGTAAGTGCTACCGATTAATAAGCTAATGGTAGATACATACCAGAGATAAAGAGTCGCTGAAACCCAGACATGAAATTCAAATTCTGGGACGTCATATTGTTGAGCAAACCATTTAATCAACACGACCAGTAAAAAGGTCCCCACAATCCACCCTAACCACTCCTTGATTGTTTGAGTGTAAAATTCGCGTCTAATTTCGCCGAATATATCGTGCATAGTATTCCTTTACCTTATTGATGATGTTGATTCCGCCTAATTACTGTAGAAAACTAGGCGTTAGATATCATGATGATAAGTTTATTTATGTGGGTATGAGACTACTCATCACCAAGAATATGAAATAATTCTTAGCTAAAAAGATAATCTTTGTTAATTTTACCATTCTTTATAGAACCCTATATGTGTCAACGGTATTCTTCGAGTTGAATGCCACACAGAAAAGCGTTAACCACCACTCGCGAAAAACGGCGATAATAAAGAATATATTCTACGCTAACGATGGTGCCTTTGGGTCTGGAAATACTATTCAATTCAGTAGCCTTATCGGCTGACAGCACAGCTACTGAGATAAATGCCAATGATATTATTTTAACGCTTTTTATGTATACCCGTTAGGTCAAAATCATAGTATGCCAATTGGTTTATTACCTTATTTTTAACTAATTCGGTATTGTTAACTTCAATACTTCCATTAACGATATTGATTTGGCTTAAATTACTACTTAAGGTAAAGTTTGGAAGTTCAATTAAATCAGAGTCTACATATTGGTACCCTTTCAATACCTGAAGCTTGTTCCCCGTATGATATTTGATCAAGGCATACTCAATATCATCTTTTTTTATCAGTGTGATATTTGGCGTGTGTCCCTTCAAACGAACAGCAATAAATGGAACACCTTCATTATATGCTAAAACATAGGTGTCAAGAGTCGGTAAACAAATGCCCGATTTATCTTCATGTAAAAGTTTAACTTGATCAAATCTTTTTGACTTAACATCATCACTACTAAATTGCACTAGTATCGGCTTTATCACTTTTATTTGAATACAATCTGACGCTGCAGCAAAATGGCTAGCGGTCAATAATAAGACTGCAAAAATAGATTTATATAACGTCATTACTTAACCCCATAGGTTTGCCAATTATGAACATACTCTTGAATTGTTCCCTTACCTAACGGCGTATTGTAATAAGATTTCCAATACGCTGCCTGACCATGAAGATCATCCTCTGATGGTAACCCTGCTGGTGCCCTTAAATAATGCACTCTTGCCATAGCACATGCATATAGATCATTATCTTTTAGCTCTTGTAATTTGTCATCATTGTTCAACAATTCGCTGACTTTTTTTGCAAGATCGGGTCTGTATGCTAGATAATTATCCCAAATATCATCGTGTGTGGCAGGTTCCATTTGAAAATAACTTAAAGCAGGCCCACCACCTAATTGTTGTCGGTATTTTAAACGACTCTCCTGGATGCTGTTCCTAGTAGTAACATTTCTGCATTTCTGGAGGCTAAACCTATTTTCAAAAGAGCTGGCTTTATTACATTAGTAATGAAAAGTTTAGGGTCTTGCATTCCGGTGACCTGAACGCTATTTACTATCAACAATTCATTTATCTTTCGATGAGTTCGACCATTTACGTCAATTTTGCCATCTGGACGTACCATGTTGAGTGCTTTACTTTGAAATAGCTTTATCGCTGCAACAGTTTTAGCGCTTTCAGGCTTAGAGCCTAAACGGCCATCAACAATTAATGATTTTGTAGGAGGAATGAATTTAAGTAATTTATTTAATGCCGTTTGTACAGCTTTTACATCGTTTCCATTGTTAGCTCCACCCAACCCGACAGCTTGAGTTATTTTTATTGATGACATCGTATTATCCTTGTCATAGTTGATTTTAATAAGAGATAAAATCTGTAATTCTTTAATTTTCGGGAACTGATTTTTGACAATTTAACGATATAATTCCATTTCCCTGAGGTATTCCCCAACGGATTGGGTTAGTTATCTTGTCTTGCAAAGCAGCATAATTGTAATGGTCTAATGAAACTGTAGAGATTTATAGCTTAAAATAAGCAAAATCTTAAAGGTATTTATCATGATTAGAA